>SYGN01000051.1 GCA_005799525.1 Opitutaceae bacterium
GCGTGGTCTATGGTCGTGCCGTGGGATGGATTTCAGCTGTCGAAATTCATCGCGCTCGCCAACCCGAAGTCCGAGGCGAAATTCGTCACCTTCACGACCTTCCTCGACAAAAAGAGCTCCCCCGGCCAGCGCCAGGGCAACCTCCCCTACCCTTACGTCGAAGGCCTGCGCTTGGATGAGGCGATGAACGAACTGTCTTTCATCGCGACCGGGATTTACGGCAAACCGATTCCCCATCAAAACGGCGCGCCGCTGCGACTCGTCGTGCCGTGGAAGTACGGTTTCAAATGCATCAAATCGATCGTGAAGATTGAGCTCACCGACAAACAACCGCTGAACACGTGGCAGGTGCTGCAAGCCCGCGAGTATGGTTTCTACGCCAACGTAAATCCCCAGGTGGATCACCCGCGCTGGACGCAGGCGAGCGAACGCGTCATCGGCGGCGGCCTCGGTCGCCAAAAAACGCTCATGTTTAATGGCTACGAACAGCAGGTCGCGTCGCTCTACACGGGCATGGATTTGCGAAAAAATTATTGAGCCGTGGGAATGCGACCGCCCCGGTCGCATTCTTTCGGAGCGGCCGAGGGCGGCCGCGCTCCCATGCCCACTCTCGTCAAGCTCCTCCGCTCCAAGCGCGTCATCTGGACGCTGCTCGTGTTGCCCGGACTGTGGCCACTGTGGCCGATTTTTATCTCGCAGAACCCGAGCGTGACGGCCGATCCGTTCAAATACGTGCTGCACCATTTGGGCTTCGTCGCGTGCATCGTGCTGGCCGTCGTCCTCTCGTTTTCGCCGCTGCGCGTGTTGTGGCCGAAGTGGGGTGTCGCCCAGGCACTCAATCGCCACCGCCGCCTCGTCGGCGTGGCTGCCTGCGTCTACGCGGCGCTGCATCTGAGCACGCATCTCCTCTACGAGGGCGGCTTCGAAATTGCGGCGATTCCGACGACCCTCCAGACCGCGCTCGACAAACCTTTTCAACTCACGGGCCTCATCGCCTTCGCGATTCTGCTGTTGCTGGCGGTCACGAGCCCGAACTCCGCGATTCAGTGGCTCGGTGGCAAGCTGTGGAAAAACATTCACCGGCTCGCCTACGTCGCCGCCGGCCTCGCAGCGTATCACCAAGCTGCGGCGAGAAAACTTTTCCCACTGCAAGTCGTGTGGATCTTCGGCCCGTTGGTGATTCTGGAAATCGCACGGATGTGGAAACAGCGGCGCCCGAGACCGGCCGCCGCCGCGATCACCCCATCCGGTGCGGCACGAAGCGGCTGAGGTTGCCGGTGATGCGGCGCGTGTCTTCGCGGAGACCGAGGCCGCAGGCTTCGTGGTTCACCATCCACACCCCGAACACCGGACGATTGCCGGCGAAATTCGGGATCGCCGCACGCGCCTGGTAGACAAAGCCTTCGGCACCGTAGTCGCCGGCGTTTTCCTCGATGGTCACACCGCATTCGACCACGGTGAGATTGGCGCCTTCCCGGCTGAGCACCGGTTTGCGGACGTAGTTGCCGCCCAATGACGCATCCAGCGACGTGAATGCGGGCAGGAGATTCGGGTGGCCGGGATTGAGTTCCCACAGAATGGGGAGGAGTCCCTTATTGCTCAGGAGGAGTTTCCACGGCGGCTCGATGAAGAGGTTTTTCGCCGTCGGCAAACATTCGGCGAAGGGCTCACGCCACAGCCACTCCCACGGGTAGAGTTTGAAGAGCGCGTTCACCTCGGCGTCCTCGGCGTCGACAAAGCGAGCGTTGGCGTGATCCCAACCGAGTTGGTCGATCGCAGTCCAGCGCGTCTGAAAACCTGCCTGCAGACAGGTGTCCATAAGGTAGGTGATCGTCTGCGTGTCCTCGGGCAGATCGTTAACCGCGGTGAAATGCACGCGCTCGGCGCCAACATTGCGCCAGGCCTCAATCAGTTTTTCGTGAATCGAGTTGAACTGATCGGCGTCGGGGAAGCACTCCCGGAGCCAAGCCCACTGCACGACGGCGGCCTCAATGAGAGCGGTCGGAGTGTCGGCGTTGTACTCAAGGAGCTTGGGCGGTGACGCGCCGTCGTAGGCGAGATCGAAGCGTCCGAAGAGGCTGGGGTCGTCGCGATTCCACGAGGCGAGGATCGTGGGCACGGCCTTTTCCGGAATACCAACCCGCGACCACTCACCGCGATCGATCACGACTTGGGCGGCTGCGATGCACAGTGAGTGCAGCGTGTTGGCGGCCGCTTCGAGTTCGTCGATTTCACGCGAAGAAAATTCGTAGCACGCGCTCTCGTCCCAATACGGGCCCCGTTCGTGTGTGTGGTAGGTGAAGCCGAGGGCTTCGGCTTTCGCGCGCCAGTCGGGGCGGGGCGTGAGCGGGATGCGTTGCATCACATAACTGGAGACGAGCGGCTCACGAACCCGCACTGCCGCCGCTGCTGTGGCCCGAGGAGCCGAAGCCGCCGCGTTGGATCGAAGGTTTTGACGCTGCGGGTGCCGGCGGCGGCACGGGGCGGGCGGACGGCGCGGTCGGTCCGGTGGCCGGTGTCGCGGTGGGCAGGTCGGTCGTCGCGGGTGAAGGGCGCGCTTGCGACGAGAATGACGAGCCGCCGAACGTCGCGCCGCTGGTGGGCGCGAAGCCGGCGGTGCCGGCGCGGGCGCTTGGCTCCAGCGTGCGGCGTTGTTGCGCGGCGAGCGCGCTGGCGACGGCATCGCCCGTGGGGCGCGAACTCAACAGGCCGGCGGCAAACGGCGCCGCTTGCCAGAGCCCGCCGCCAAAGAAGCCGCGCGAGGGATCATGATGGTTGAAGGGAAAGGGAAACCACGAGCGATACGGGGCGTGATAGTAGCCCACGCCGGGAGTGAAGTCGTTGTTGGGGTAGTCACGGTCAGCGGCCAGCGGGGCCGCCGGGGCCTCGGGTTGCGTGACGGTCGGGTTGTTTTCCAAACCGGCGCGTTGCCAAGCCTCCCACACGGCAGCGCCACCGACGACGCCCATCGTGCCGAGCAGCACGAGTGCGATTTGTTTGCTGCGCCGCTCGGCAGCGACCGGGGGCGGAGTCTGGTCGGATGCGCTCATCCCATGATAGCAGCGGCGACGACGATGCAGACGCCCAAAATGATGGAAGCCCCCAACACCGCGGCGGCGAGATTACGATTCTTAATGATCTCTTCGTGCAAGTCGCCGGGTGTGCACAGGTCGAAAATTTTGTAGCCAACAATGGCGAGGGCGGTACCGGCGAGAGAAAAGACGGCCGTGTAGAGGAGTGCTTGAACGAGGGTAGTCGGGTGCCAGTCACCGGCGGAGGCCTGAGCGAGCAGAGGTGCGAGAAGGTACATAAGGATAGGGGTTGGGAACGCAGTGAGTGTGCACGGGGCGCGGCGACCGTAAACTAAAACTTCAGGCCGTCGACCCGGTCGCGTGAAAAAATCCGGCGCGAGGAATGCGCAGGCGAGGAAGAGCAGGGCCCCGCTGAGCATCGGAAGCATTACGGGTAAAATGCCCGCGGAGAGGCGCAAAAGGTGTAATGGTTATGCAGCGACTGCGTTTCCCCACAACGCGGGCTTTCCTTTTCAAGGATTCTGGCGCCTCTTGGCGGGCACTTTTCTCCGATGCGTCGCCTCGATCAACTTCTCGCCAACCTAGGGTATTGCAGTCGCAGCGCAGCGCGCGACTGGGTGAAAGCGGGCGCGGTCACGGTGCGCGGCGAAGAGGCCGATGATTTTGGTGCGCGGGTGAACGAAGCCGAGGTGCTCGTGGACGGTCAGCCGCTGGACCACCCCGATGGCTTGCTGCTGTTGCTCAACAAACCACTCGGGCTCGTCTGTTCACATGAGGCCCGCGAAGGTCCGAATGTTTACTCGCTGCTGCCGGAGCGTTGGCGCCGACGAAATCCGCAGGTCACGAGTGTCGGCCGGCTCGACAAGGCTACGAGCGGGTTGTTGCTGCTGACGGATCTCGCACCGCTGGTGCACCGCCTCACGTCGCCGAAGCACAAAGTGCCGAAGGTCTATCGCGCGACCGTGGACAGCGACCTGAAGACGGAGCTCGTGGCGCGCTTTGCGAGTGGGACGTTTCTCTTGGAAGGCGAAAAAGAGCCTTGTGCGCCAGCGGAGTTGACGCTCCTTTCGCCGCGCGAAGCCGAGCTCACGCTGACGGAGGGCCGCTTCCACCAAGTCCGGCGGATGTTTGCCGAAAGCGGGGCGACGGTGCTCACGCTGCACCGCGTGCGTTTTGGCGAACTGACGGTTGACGAGGTGGCTCCGGGCACGTGGCGCGAGCTGCCCCTGGACTTCTTCGGGAGCGTGGCGCGCTGACCCGCGGCAGGCAACGCACGCCCGGGAGTTCGCGGCCGCAGGGCCCGCCAACGCGCTAGGTCAAAAGTTCCCACCCCATTTGACCCCATGCATTTCACAGAGGGCACGGAGCCCAGCCCACAGAAGTCACAGAGCGGACAACGTGTTTGGGTCGTTGACCTCGGTTCAGACCTCTGTGCGCTCCGTGAAAAAAGATTTTCTTTAGAAAAGTGTGATTGCTGCGGGCTAAACGGAGAGGGCACCGCAGAGAGGGGAGAATCCGCCGCAGAGGAAGCGAGGAAGCCGAAGCGCCGCCAACGGGATCAGGAGTTGAACCGCTGATTTTCGCTCATGTTTCGGTCTCGGAAAATTCACCTGATCGGTGAATCAAAGAGAGCGACGAGGCTGGGTTTTCTCTACGTTCCGGTTTCGTCTCTGCGGTGCAAAAGGCTTGGAGCGAATAAACGGAGAGCGCACCGCAGAGACGGGAGAATCCGCCGCAGAGACAAACACACCGCTCGTCGACGCCGCCCAGGTCATCGCTGCGCACAGTCCCGACGGCATCCCCGGCAACGATAGGTATGTCGACCACGTGTATCCCACCATCGGCGGCCACCAGCTGATTGCGCGCACGATCGCTGCGCAGTTTCCCGCGCGCGGCTGGCTCCTCGGCGCCGCAGAGTGGCCGGAAGCGCAGCGCGCGAAAACTTATACGAGCCACCTCACCTCCCTCGGACCCGCGTATTTGGCCGACGGCAAGCGCCGCCTCGCGTGGCTCGAGGATTGGGCCAAACGCCCACGCCTGGCCGCCGAGAGCATTCCCAACGATGCCGCCGGGTTCGCCCGTCTCGCCTTCCGTCACCTCGACCTCGGCGACGAGGCCGTCGCGCGGGACGCGCTGCGAGAAGCGCTCGAGCGCTACACCGGCGTGGCCGACCTCGTCCGCACCCGCGCGCAAGCACTCACCGCCCAACGCCGCAGCGACGGCGCGGCTACGCTGTTGCGGTAGCTGAAGCAATATCGCGCAGCAAAAATAACCGCGTCCTCGCCGCCCGCCGCCCGTAGCCCGCCTCGTGAGAGGCGGGAGAAATCACCCTCCGCCTTTTCCCGACTATGTCCCGACTATGTCCCGACTATTTCCCGAATTCCCTGCTCTCACGAGCAGGGCGACGCCAACGGTTTTGCGCGCCATCCTTCGGCCTTTCCCCGCAGTCTTTTCCGGCACCGCCTCCTCAGAGCCGCGTCGTCACGCTCAAGCTCCATGTCGTCGGCTCGGTGTAGCGGTAGATGTAGTTCGGCTTGCGGAGCGTCGTGTTGAACGACGTGGCACCGGTGATACGGTAGCGGCTGTCGCCGTTCACGAGGTCGTAGATGTTCTGCACGCCGAGCCGAAACGTCGTGAAGTATTTATTGATCCGGCGATCGTAGAGCACGTAGGCGTGGAGCGGAAATGACGCCGCGCCTTTATAACTCACACCGTCAAAAATCGCGACGTTGTAGTCAGGACCATAAATGCCGTTGCCGCCGAGGCGCAGGCCGCGCACCCACGGAACCTGGTAGTCCAACACAAAACTACCCGTATAAGGCGAACTGCGACGGCCCGCGATCTCGTCCGTGAGCGTGTTGGAGCCCAACACGGTGCGCGCATTGGCGAGGACGGCGGGCAACTCCGCCATCGTGCGATCGCCGCCGACCGCGTTGGCCGCGACCGTGCGCGCTTCCGCCGCCGCGAGGTAGGCGCGAAATTGGGAAAAGTCCGGCTGCGACCGCACGTTCGTGGTGGAAAACGTGAAGCGGGTCTGCAGGCCCTTCCAACGCTGGCCCTGTAGCGTGAGTTCGACGCCGCGGGACTGCTCGTTGGAGTTCACCGTGCGGCGCTCGTTATTGAGCCCGCTCACAACCTCGACGTAGCGCGGGTCGGCGGGCAGGACGTTGTTCGGGTTGATCAGATCCTCGATCTGCGTGAGGTTGAGCACATCGGGCAACCAAGCATACGCCGCGTTCACCCGTTGGATGTCAAAGACGCCGAGGGTGTAGGTGAGCTTGCGCTGGAAGAGGTCGCCCTTCAGGCCGACTTCCTTCGTCTTGCCGCGCACCGGTCCGATGTCGGGACCGAAGAAAACCTGGCGCGACTGCCAGTTAAACGACTCCGAGTTCACACCGTAGATGTTCACATTGAGCGCATCGCTGCGCCACAGGGCCACCGTCAGACCGGCCATCTTGCTCACGGCGGAGAGGTTGAAACGCGAGTCGTAGGTGTAGAGGTTCGGCTCTTCCCACGGCAAACCCGGATGCTTGAAGTAACCGCGGGCGTCGGTGGCATAGGCCGCCTCCGTGGGGATCTTGCGCGTCAGCCTGTTCCAACTCGCGCCGACGAGGGAATGCACGCGACCGCCGAAATATTCGCCGGAGAGTGAGGCCGTCTGCGTCTGCGCATAGCGGACGTCGACGAAGGGGCCGGTGATGGCCGTGCTCTCGTAGAGCACGGGCTTGAACGTCGGAGTGGACTTGAGGTTGGGCAGGAGAAACTGGTCCCAGAATGCGGTCGTGCCGAAATTCGGGTCGTCGAGGTAAGCGCGCAGCCGGATACCGTTATTGGCGATGAGGCCGGCACCGAGTTCGTTGGCGAGACCGGTGCGGCGCGAGAGTTTCACGTCGCGCTGTTTGAGCGCCGTGACGACTGCGAGCTGCTTGCCCCAGCGGCCGAAGTCGAAGGGATACACGGCCGCGATCCGGCCCGCTTTCACGACATTGCCGAACACCTTGAAGGCCGCGCCACCGATGGCCTCTTCGATATAAGGACGACCCGTGCTGTCGACGCTTACCACCGGCGGAGTCTGGCTCGTGCCGAACGAATTATCGTTCCGGTCCTCGTGCTGAAACTGCTGGTTGTAGGCCAGCTCGATCGCAAGTTTGCCGATGCGTTGCTCGATCGTGGCGTTGGCGACGTTGAAGATGCGGTTGTTGTAATCGACCGTGCCGAGCATGTTCGTGTATTGGTCGAAGCCATTGAAAATCTTCTGCGTGCCATTGGGCAGGCGCACGGCCTGCGTCTGACCTTGCAAGAGCGAGACCTGGTTGCCCGAAGGCCCGCTGCGATCGATCGCGAGCGGAGGGAACGTCGTGGTGCGTTGGAAGATTTCGCCATCGGACGTGTAATACCAGTTGTTGTTGTTGAAGCCGCGACCCGCTGCCGCGACATCGTTGACCGCGAGCGCGCTGTCGGCCCGCACGCGGTGCGTCGCGCCCCGCTCGAGCTCCACGCGGATCGACGTCGTCTTGAACGGTTCGTAGGTGAACGCCAGGTCGCCGGCGCGAAACACGTCGTTGGTGCCCTTGACGTAGGTCTTGTTGCGCCGGTTCACGAGATTCATCCGCATGAAAAGATTGTTCGTCACCTTGCGGTTCACATCGAGCTGCACGCGATAGGCCTCGTAGGAACCGTAGCTAGCGAAGAGCTCGGCCATGTTCCGCGACCGCGCGCGCTTCGTGTAGATCGTCGCCTGCCCGCCGGGATTCGAGTCGCCGAACATCATCGAGTTCGAGCCTTTGTTGAAATCGAAGCGCTCGACATTGTAGGCGTCGGACGGGACGAACCAGGTGAAGAAATTCCGCGAGCTGCCGCTGCCGGCCAGGCCGCGGTAAGTGATGCGGTCGTCGTTGCGCGACTCGAGCCGCGGCGTGACGTTCACGCCCGAGACGTACTGCGCCGCGTCTTCCATGTTGAACGCCCCGAGGTCGCGCATGAATTCAGCGGTGATGACATCGACCGTGACCGGGAGCTTGGCCAGCTCCTGATTCGTCCGGCTGCCGATCAGCGTCGTCGTCGCCAGCCAAGATTTGTCGTCCGTGTCGGAGACCGTGAAGGGAGAAAGCGCAACGACCTCTTCGGACACGCGCGCGTTGGCTGGCTGGGCGCCCTGCGAGCGAGCGCCCACGGCGACGATAACGACAGACGCCAAGAAAATACGACGGAGACTCATAGTCGGTGTGGATTGGGAATCGGGCGGGGGAGCGCGCGGCTGGGCGCTCGCGAAGGACGCACAAGATGGAAAAGCGCACGCGTTTGTCACGCGCTGCGTGAGCTCTCCCCAGACCGGTCGCGCGCTTCGTGGCCCGACCCTCGAAAAACACGGGTGACGTCGCCGCGTTTTCCGTGCGACCTTGGTGCCCACTCACCCCAACCATGATCTCTCCGCGCACCCTCCTCGCCCTGCTGTTCTCCCTCGCACCCTCCGCGCTCGTCGCCGCCCAAGCCTATCCTCCCTCCTTCACCGACGCCCGCGCCGAGGTCTACAAAACCGTCGGCGATACCCAGCTCTCGCTCTACATGTTCGAACCGCCCGCGGCCGTCGCCAAGACGAACCGCCCCGCGATCATCTTCTTCTTCGGCGGCGGCTGGACCAACGGTTCGCCCACGCAGTTTGAACAACACTGCCGCGCCCTCGCCGCGCGCGGGATGGTCGCCATTACCGCCGACTACCGCGTCGCCTCGCGTCACCAAATAAAACCTACGGACTGCGTCGCCGACGCCAAGTCCGCCGCTCGCTGGGTCCGCGCCAACGCCGTCCGCCTCGGCATCGATCCGCAACGCATCGCTGCGGGTGGTGGCTCGGCCGGCGGTCACCTCGCCGCTGCGATCGCCACCGTCCCCGGTTTCGAAAGCCCCGGTGAGGACACGAAGATCAGCTCGCTCCCCAATGCACTTGTGCTTTTCAATCCTGCCCTCGTCCTTGCCCCGCTCCCCGGCCTGGAACTCGCCAACGTCGGCGACCGCGTCCCCGCCGAACGCATGGGCACCGATCCTAAAAACATCTCGCCAGCGCACCACGTGAAAAAAGGTGCGCCGCCCACGATCATCTTCCACGGCAAAGCCGACACCACGGTCCCCTACGCGACCGCCGAAGCGTTTACGACCGTGATGAAAGCCGCCGGTAACCGCTGCGAACTCAACGGCGCCGAGGGCGAGAAACACGGCTACTTTAACTACGGCCGCGGAGACAACGCCGCCTACCGCGCCACCCTCGCCGCCACCGACGCGTTTTTCGTTTCCCTCCGCTGGCTCAAACCAACCGCGAAATAATCCGCCCGCGTGCGCACACGTTTCCGCCACTCCACCTTCGTGCACGCCTTCCGCCCTTTTCTCCCCCGCTCTCTTTCCCTCCTTCTCTCCTTCTCGGTCTTCGTCTCCCCGTCCGCCGCCGCGTCCGCCCCCGCCCGCCCCAATCTCCTCATCATCCAGACCGATGAGCACAATTTCCGCACGCTCGGCTGCTACCGCGCCCTGCTCCCCGCCGACCAGGCGTTCATCTGGGGCGAGGGCATCAAGGTCGACACGCCCCACCTCGACTGGATCGCCGCCCACGGCGCCATCGCCGACCGCTTCTACGCCACCTCGCCCGTCTGCACGCCGTCGCGCGCCGCCCTCCTCACCGGCCGCTACCCGCAAAACACCGGCGCGATCCAAAACGATCTGCCCCTCCGCGACGACATGGTCACCTACGCCGAAGTCCTCCGTCGCGCCGGTTACGCGACCGGCTACGCAGGCAAGTGGCACCTCGACGGCGACGCCCGCCCCGGTTTCGCGCCCGCGCGCAAATTCGGCTGGGAGGAAAACCGCTACATGTTCAACCGCGGTCACTACAAAAAACTGGTCGAAGATGAAAAGGGTCCGCGCGTCGGCCCCGTGAATGCGCAGGGCGTCCCCACCTACGCGCTCGACGGCGCCGACGCCACATCGTTCACCACCGATTTCCTCACCGACCGCACGATCGATTTCATCCGCCGCCACGCCGCCGCGCCGTTCTGTTGGCACGTGAGTTTTCCCGATCCCCACGGCCCCAACACCGTGCGCGCGCCCTACGACACGATGTTTTTCAATCTGGATTTCAAGCAGCCCCGCAGCGCGCAATCGCCCGGAAAAGATCTCCCCGCCTACGCCGCGACCCTCGCCGGCGCCTTCAACAAAAACCAAATGGCCCTCTATTTCGGCATGGTGAAATGCCTCGACGACAACGTCGGCCGCATCCTCGCCGCGCTCCGCGAGACCGGCCAGCTCGACCGCACCTTCATCGTCGTCACCTCCGACCACGGCGATCTCTGTGGCGAACACGGCCGCGACAACAAGGGCGTGCCCATGGAGGGCTCTTCGCGCATCCCGTTTCTCCTGCACGCCCCCGGCGTCGTCCCACCCGGCACCGTCGTCCGCCAGGCCCTCGGCAACGTCGACTTCAAGCCCACGATCCTCGCGCTCATGGGTATCGCCAATCCCACGACCGACGAAGGCCGCGACGCCTCCGCGCTCTTCCGCACCGGCCGCGCCCCCGCCGCCTGGACCGACCACGCCTTCATCCGTATCGGCGGCGGCCCGAAACGCGCCACCCCCGGCGAGGACGGCGGGTTCGCCGAAGGCGCCGGCTGGCTCGGCACCTTCAGCCGCGACTACAAATTCATCGTGGCCCCCGGCGCCGCCCCGAGTCTCTTCGACCTCGCCCACGACCCGCACGAACTCACCAACCTCTTCACGGCCCCCGCGCAGCGCGACACGGTCCGCCGCCTCGCCACCGCGCTCCACGACTACGCCACGCGTTTCCACGACCCCCTCCTCGCCGCCCCCCGCGTAAAATCCGACCTCGCCTGGGCCATGTCCGCCAGCGCCGACTACCCCGTCCCCGCCGACCCCGCGCCCGCGGCCACCGGAAAAGCCCGGCGGAAGAACCAGCAGAAATAGCCCGCACGCCCCCCCGGAGATCCGACCGCGCTCCGGTTCAAACCACCTCATTCCATCGCCTCTGGTGGCCCCGCGCACTCTGGACTTTCGAGCGCAAGACCCCTTGCTGAACAACCCGCAGTCGCCCCACCATCAGCCCCGTCGCTATGAAAACTCGCACCTTTGCCGCCCCGTCCTCCCGCCGGGAATTTCTGCAAACCTCCGCGCTCGCCGCAGGCTCGCTCCTCTTCACGCGCGGATCCGCTCAAGTCGCCGACCCCGCCAAACCCGTCAACGCGCGCCTCCAAATCGCGCTCCTCGGCGTGGGCGGTCGCGGCAAGGCCGCCCTCACCGCGCTTCAAGGCGAACAGATCGTGGCCTTTTGCGATGTCGACCACGTGCGCGGTCGCGAAGAACTTGCAGCCAATCGAATTTCTTCCGCCGCCCTCGCGCGTTTTCCTGAAGCGAAGTGGTTTCACGACTACCGCGTGATGTTCGAGGAGATGGCCGACCAGATCGACGCCGTCGCCGTGAGCGTGCCCGACTTCATGCACTACGCCATCGGCATGACGGTCCTGCGCCAGCGCAAACACCTCTTCATGGAGAAACCGCTGTGTCGCTGCATCACCGAAGTCCGCGCCCTCCGCACCGCCGCGGCGTCCGCCGGTGTCGTCACGCAGATGGGCAACCAGGGTCGCGCCGCCGAGGGCATTCGCCTTGCCCGCGAATGGGTCCAGGCCGGTCTGATCGGCCGCGTCCACACCGTCCACGCGTGGAACAACACGGTCAGCAGTTCCTACTCGCTCGCGCTTGGACCCGACCCCGACGCCGCCGACGAAACCCCACCGCCCTCGCTCCGCTACGATCTCTGGCAGGGCGTCGCTCCCGAGCGCCCCTACCGCAAAATCCGCAGTCACGGTTCGTGGCGCGGCTACGTCGACTACGGCACCGGCCGCCTCGGGGACTGGGCCTGCCATCAACTCGACGCCGCCGTCTACGCCCTCGACCTCGGCGCCCCGCTCTCCGTCGAACCCGCCACGACCGCACTCCCGCCCGGCACGTTTCCGGTGTCATCAAGCCTCGACTACACCTTCGCTGCCCGCGGTGAAAATCCCCCCGTGCGCATCCGCTGGTTCGACGGCGGCATCCTCCCGCCGCAACCCGTCCCCGGTTTTAAGTTCAACGATGCCGGCGGCAGTATTTTTTACGGAGACAAAGGCATCATGACCGTCGGCTCCCACAGCGCCAATGCCCGCCTCCTGCCCGATGCCCGCATGGCCGAGCTACGCGCCTCCCTCCCGCCCAAGACCATTCCGCGCATCGTCGGCGGCCCGCACGTCGAATGGGTCAACGCCATCCGCGCTGGCACCCGCTGCGGCTCCGATTTTCAGAACGCCGCACCCCTCGCCGAGATCGCCCTCCTCGGGGTCGCCGCCATCCGCGCGCATTCCCGCCTCGAGTGGGACGCCGCCGCCGGCCGTGTCACGAATTCCCCGACCGCCCAACGCTTCATAGGCCCCGGCTACGACTATCGCCCCGGCTGGGGCGTGTGAAGTATTCCCTCTCCGGCGCTCTCCTTTTGCCGCACGCCACGCTCCCCACCCATGATCCGCTTCCTTCTCCCTCTCTCTCTTTCCCTCCTGCTCTCCCTCTGCTCACCCGCCGCTTCCGCCGCGTCGGCCGCATCCGCAACCGAGCGCCCCAATATCGTCCTACTCATGGGCGATGACCACGGCTGGGATGAAACCGGCTACAACGGTCACCCCTATCTGAAGACGCCTGTGCTCGACGAGATGGCGCGCACCGGCCTGCGCCTCGATCGTTTCTACTCGGGCGGGGCGAGTTGCTCTCCCACCCGCGCGACCGTTATGACCGGCCGCCACCACCACCGCTCCGGCACCTTCGCCCCGGGCTGGTCCCTCCGGCCCAAGGAAATCACGGTCGCTCATTTGCTGCGCGAAGCCGGCTACGCCACCGGCCATTTCGGCAAATGGCATCTCGGCCCCGTCAACGTCTCGTCGCCCACCAACCCCGGCGCCATGGGTTTCGATACCTGGGTCTCGCACGATAATTTCTTCGAGCTCGATCCGTCCCTCTCCCGGAACGGCGCCCCGCCGCAAGTCATCAAGGGCGAGAGTTCTGAGATCATCATCGCCGAAGCCCTCCGTTACATCGATACCGCCCGTCGAGCCGGCAAACCCTTCTTTGTCGTCGTTTGGTTCGGTTCACCACACGAGCCCTACCAGGCGCTGCCCCAAGATCTCGCGCTTTACGATCATCTGCCGGCGACGTTCGGAAATCGTCAGGTCAAACTCACGTCCAACACCACCGGGCGCAACACCACCCGTCTCCAACGCGACGTGCTCCGGGAACGCTTTGCCGAAATCACCGCCATGGACCGTTCCATCGGCCAGCTCCGCAACCACCTCGTAACCGCCGGCCTCCGCGCCAACACCCTGCTGTGGTATTGTGGTGACAACGGCACGCCCCAGGAAGCCGTCGCCACCGTGCCGTTCCGCGCTCAAAAGGGCAGTATTTACGAAGGCGGCATCCGCGTCCCTGGTCTGATCGAGTGGCCCGCGAAGATTTCCCGCCCGCGCACGAGCGACGTCAACGCCGTCACCAGCGACATCCTCCCCACGCTCTGCGACCTCGTCGGCCGCCCGCTCCCCCGCCGCCCGCTCGACGGGCTTTCGCTCCGCGCACTCCTCGACGGCACGATGACCGAGCGCGCCGCACCGATTTGTTTCTGGGACGATCCGATCGCCCGCCACCCCGGCGCGAAACCCTACATCGATCCCGAGCTGCAAAAAGGCACGACCCCGCTGGTGAAACTCGGCCCCGACGGCACCGCCACGCGCAACTTCCAGAATTTTCAGCACAATGAAATTCTCCCGGCGGACTACGCCGGCGCCCGCGCCGTCGTGGGCCACCGTTACAAACTCGTGGTCGACGGCACGAAAGACAGTGGCCGCGAACTCTTCGATCTCCGCGCCGATCCCGCCGAGAAAAACAACCTCATCGCGACGCACCCCGCCGAAGCCGAGAAACTCGCTGCAGTCCTGCAATCCTGGCAGCGCTCCGTCCTCGAAAGCCTCACCGGCGCCGACTACCACTGAGGCGGCGGCCTATTTTTCGTCCCCTTGCACCGGCGGAACGTTCGGCGACGCCGCCAAGAAAGCTGCGTAGTCCTCGCCTTTACCTTGTGCGGCCCGCTGCCTGAGGTGGTCGACCGTCAGCGACGCGCTCAATTTCTCCCCCGCAGCCGCCGATAGCAATTGATCCATGGTCACGCCCCCGCTGGCCGCACACTCGCGGAGCTGCCGGGCTAGGCTGTCGGGCATCTGGATCGTGAGCGTGCTCATGACGATTGGGTGGGCTTCATGAAGAAGTCAGAAGGCGGCATCGCTGCAACTCCCCATTTCTCGATACCTCGGAAGTCCCGGAGATTGTGGGTCACGATAGTCTTTGCGCCCGCCGCAACGGCAAGTTCCAGCAACATATCATCGCCCGGATCAGATAGCACCGGTCGCCACGTGTAGAAAATTTCCTGCAAGTGGCTCGCCGCTAAAAGAAATCCAAGAAACTCTCAGCCTGTGCCGCCGGTCGCCCAAGGAGATTTTCCTCTCGCAGGAGATTAGCCCGATATTCGAGAAACAACGGCACCGACACCGCCGGTGTAAAGCGCTCGTCGGGCAACCGAGAAAGCAGTGCATGCGACGCTCCGTTTCGCGAACGGGCAGCGGCCACCAAAACGTTGGTATCGAGCACCACTCTCATGCCGCGAATTACTCCACGTCTTCACGCCATTTTCAAGTATCGCGACCCACACAGTATTTTCGCCCTCACCCGCATACTCGACAAGTCACCAGTTTCTGAGTGCATCGGATCACCCATATGAACGCCCTCCGCGCCTTCTTCGTCGCCGTTCTCCGCCTCTCGCTTTCTCTCCTTCTCTCCGTCTCCGCTTTTTCCCTCTCTCTTTCCCTCCTTCTCTGCTTCTCAGCGGCCTCCGCCGCCACTCCGCCGCCCAACATCGTCTGGATCATCGCCGACGACATGTCGCCCGATACCGCCGCCTACGGCTTGCGCGACGTCAAAACCCCGCACCTCGAACGCCTCGCCGCCGAGGGCCGCCGCTACACGCGCGCCTACGCCACCGCTCCCGTCTGTAGCTCGTCGCGCTCCGCGTTTATCCTCGGCACCTCGCAAATCACCACCGGCCTCCACGCCCACGACGTCGAAAATCCCCAGCCGCTCGCCGCGCCCTACCGCCACCTCCCCGCGTTGCTCCGCGACGCCGGCTGGTTCGTCACCAACGCCGCCGCGCCCGGCACCATGCGCAGCGGCCGCCTCATCACGAAAGCCAAAACCCACTACAACTTCGCCCACGACCCCGCCCAGATGTTCGACGGCAACGACTGGCGGAAACGAAAATCCGGCCAGCCCTTCTTCGCCCAGTTCCAAATCACCGAGCCACACCGACCGTTTCCCATTCCCGCCACCTACGACCCCGCCAAACTCGCCGGTCTCACGCTTCCGCCCAACTACCCCGACCACCCGCTCATGCGTCGCGACTGGTATGCCTACCAACGCAGCGTCGAAACCGTCGACCAACGCGTCGGCGCCATCCTTGCCCAGCTCGAAGCCGCCGGCGTCCTTGAAAACACCCTCGTGTTTTTCTTTGCCGACCACGGCCGTCCCATGCCGTGGGGCAAACAATGGCTCACGGTCGAAGGCCTCCACGTGCCGCTCCTCGTGCGCGGCCCCGGCGTCACCGCCGGCAGCGTCGAGTCCCGTCTCGTCAGTCTGATCGACCTCGCGCCCACCGCCCTCGCCCAAGCCGCGCTGCCCGCACCCTCGTGGATGGACGGCCGCGCCCTCCTCGGCGCCACGGTCCCTGACCGCCCGCACGTCTTTGCCGCCCGCGACCGCTGCGGCGACGCCTACGACCGCATCCGCGCCGCGATCACGCCCACGCACGTGCTCGTGCAAAATTTCTTTCCCGACGTTCCGCGCTTCAACTGGTCCGGCTACAAAGAAGCCAGCTACCCCGGCCTGCCGCTCCTCCGCGTCCTGCACGCCGCCGGCCAACTCGATCCCCTCCAAAACCTCTGGTGCCAGCCCACGCGCGCCGCCTTCGAACTCTACGATCTGCACCGCGATCCCGCCGGCCTGCACAACATCGCCACCGCACCCACGTCCGCCACGACCGTCGCCACCCTCCGCCGCGCCCTCGACGAGTGGGTCCGCTCCACCGGCGACCGCGGCGCCCTCCCCGATCCTGCCACCGAGCCGACGAAAGCCGAAATCCAAAAATCCAAACGCGCCGACTACCAACGCACCTGGCAGGCCCGCCTCAAAAATCCCGAGCCCACCGACACCGAACGCCTCGCGTGGTGGGAGAAGTCCTACGGGCTCACCCCCTGATGCCCGGAGGACCGCTCTGGAAATCCCGCTGACCCACTGACGCCTCCCTGGATCTTCCCGCTTGTTCGCCTACCCGCCCGGCTCCAAATTGCGACGCTCCGCGTTCGCGCTTCGTTTTTCTCCTCCCCCACAAACCAACTCCCCATGCACCCGCCTCAATCCCTCATCCGCCCGCGCTCGCTCGCCCTTTGCCTCACCGCCCTCTGCGGGGCTCTTAGTGCAGCCCTGTTCGCCGCCCCGAAAGCCCACCCTGACACCACGGGCTGGCCCGCGTTGTTCGCCGCCGATTTTTCGGACTCGGTGACAAAGCCCGGCGACTGGGCCGTCGAAAACGGCATGCTCGTCGCGAAAAACAAAGAGACGCTTTGGACCAAAAAATCCTACACCAACTTCATCCTCGATCTCGAATTCAAGGTCGCCAAGGAATCGAACAGCGGCGTGTTCCTGCGCTCGGGCGACACCAAGAGCGTCCTCGCCGCGCTCGAAATCCAGGTGCACGAAAATCAGGACAGCGCGCACTACGGCATGGTCGGCGCCATCTACAACGCCCAGCCTCCGTCCAAGCCCATGGCCAAGCCGGTCGGCGAATGGAACCGCTACACCATCACCTGCCAGGACAGCCGCGTCTCGCTCGTCTTCAACGGCGAAGAGGTCTGGAACGTCGACCTCAACGACTGGAAAGAGCCCAGGAAAAATCCCGACGGCACCCCCAACAAGTTCGCCAAGGCTCTGAAAGATTTCAGCCGCAACGGACCGCTCGGCCTGCAAGGCCTCCACGGCAAAGCCCAGGCGCCCGTGTGGTATCGCAACATCCGGATCAAGGAACTGAAGTAAACGTCAGTCTCGTCGCATTCCGGGAGCGGCGGGCGGAGCCACCCCGGGTTGTTCATGCCTCCGCCCCCTCTCGATCCACCGCCTTGCACCCATTCCGCCTCCTCCTCCCCCTCTCACTTTCCCTCTGGTTCTCCTTCTCCGCCTCCGCCGCTGGCGCACCCGCTGACCCCGCACCCGCCGCCGGCAAAGCCAAACGGAAGAACCAACCGAAGTAGCCCGCGAGCCTCCCGTCGCGATTCGCCGGGCCGAGCAGCCCGGTTCCCCCGAACGATACCTCCGCGGCAGCCGGCGTGTTGTCGTCGGCCGCTCGCCCGTTGTCACCACCCTGCCTCGCACCCGCTCCCGCTCTCCACCTCAACCGCGCTCGCCGCCAAGCGTCTACGCCTCCATGGCCGTCTGCAACTGTTACGACCTGCCACCCCGGCTCGCCCGAAAGAATCGTTTTTTACCGAAAGCGAAAAGCATCCTGTCAGATTTCGGCGCTTCCCGCTGATACTGCGAAATGGCCGACATGACCCCCGAACAGATGAGCCAGTTCGTCGAGCGCCTCACTGCGGCGCAAAGCGCACTCTACGGGTTCATCCACACCTTGCTGGCGGGCTCCACGGATACGGCGGACGTGTTGCAGGAAGCCAATCGCGTGCTCTGGCGGAAAGCGGCGGCCTACGACGCCGCGCGGCCGTTTTTGCCGTGGGCGCTGACGGTGGCGCGCTTCGAAGTGATGGCGCATCGCAAGCGCCAATCCCGCGACCGCCTCGTCTTCGACGACGACTTGCTGGGCCAGATCGCGGTAGAATATGAGCGCCAATCCGCCCGCGGGAGCGCCCTGCATGCCCTGGAGCACTGCCTGCAAAAACTCCCGCCCGCCCAACGCGAGCTCGTTGACCAACGTTACCTGCACGGCGAATCGGTGAACGACATCGCCGCGCGCCAGGGCCGCGCCGCCAACGCGGTGTCCGCCCTGCTCTACCGCATCCGCACGCTCCTCGCGACCTGCGTCGACCACACCTTGGCCAGGGACGAACCCGCATGAGTGCGTCGGACCCCTCATTTCCGCGGTTGGTGCAGGCCGTCCTCGATGGGACCGCAACGCCGGAGCAGCACGCGCAACTGGCGGACTTGCTCCGGGCCAACCCTGATTTGCGCTCCGCTTATGTTCATCAGATGCGACTCGATGCCCTGCTGCACTTCAAGGGCGGCGTTGTCACCACGCCAACGGTTCCGGGACGCGACCCGATCCGGCGTTTTCGGCCCTCCACGCTCCCGCCCCGCGTTGCGCTCGCCGCTGCCGTCGTCGTGCTTCTCACCTTCGTCACGCTGTGGTGGTCCCGGCGCGGCGTGGACGTGGAGATCGTCCGCGCGGCCGGGATCGTGGCCAAGGATTGGCCGGCGGGCAGCACGGTCCGGCTCACTCACCTCTCGCTGCCGCAGGGCCGCGTAGAATTCCGGTTGCCCTCCGGCATCTGGCTCCAGGTCGTGGCGCCGGCCGAACTCCAATTCGTCAACGCTATGCACGTGCGCGTGTCGCTCGGACAGGTCACTGCGGACGTTGGCGACCGCGGCAAGGGCTTCGTCGTCGACACCGCGCAGACCAAAATCGTCGACCTCGGCACAAGGTTTGGCGTCGCCGTGCCCAACGCCAGCCACACAGACGTGGTGGTATTTCAAGGCGAGGTGGAGGTGTTCGACCGCAACTCCCCGCACGCCTCGGACGCGCCGTTGACCCGCCTCGTCGAGGGCGAAGCCGTCCGCGTCGACGCGCGCCGCCAAATGAGCCGCATCATGAACGTCACCTCCGGCCCGCGCGACGCGGCGTGGTCTACGCACGGTGGCGCGTCCGGGGCGGTCATCACCTCGGTGCACGACAACCTCCGCGATCCGACCGAGCTCTATTATTACCGCATTCTCGCCGGCGGCCTGCACGAAGACGCGCCCGCCTTCGTCGCCAAGCGCCACGAGTGGAACGGCCTCGATGCCGCCGGCATCCCCGCCGAACTCCTCGGCGCCGACTTGGTGCAGACCGTCCCGAGTGACCGCGACAACACCGCACTCGAGATCGTCGTCACCGTCGCGCGCCCCGCCGTGATCTACGTGCTCGCCGACAGCCGCACCGAGGCGCCCACCTGGCTCGTGCAAAACTTCTCCAACACCGGCGCCCTCATCGGTCTCGAAAACGCCCCGCTGCTCGCAAGCGGCAAACCGGTCGGCCGCGGCCCCGGCGAGGGCAACATGGCCCCGTTTGCCGTGTGGAAACGCGCGCTCCCCAATGGCGGATCCGTCAGACTCGGCCCACCCGGCGTCGCCACCGGCGAGATCCGCCCGTGGATGTATGGCATCGCCGCCCAGGCGCTCTGATTTCTTCCAGCTCACGCACCTGCCTCCGTCCCCTCATGCACAAATACCCCAAATCGTTTCTTCCGCTGCTCGTCGGCCTCGCGCTGGTTTTCGGTGCCGCCCGCGCCGCCACCGCTCCATCCCCAACCACCCTCTCCGAGGCAAACTCCGACATCCTCGTCTTCGGCGGCACGCCCGCCGGCATCATGTCCGCCGTCGCCGCCGGTCGCGCCGGCGCCCACGTCGTCCTGATCGAGCCCAGCTACCTCATCGGCGGCCTGATGAGCGGCGGCCTCCACAAGACCGACATCGGCAAACGCGAAACCATCGGCGGACTCTCCGCGGAGTTTTTCCAACGCGTGATGGATTTCTACACGAAGACCTACGGCGCCAATTCCCCGCAGGTCAAAGCCCTCGACTACACGCAGGACCCGAAGACGCGCAGCGGTTACTATTTCGAACCGAAGATCGCGCTGCAGATTTTCCGCGAGATGCTCGCCGGGGCGCGCGTCACCGTGCGCACGAAGGAGGAACTGCAATCCGTCGACGCCGTCGCCGGCCAGGTCCGCAGCCTCGTCACGCGCCACACCGCGACCGGCGCCGCGACGCGTTTCACGGGCAAAATCTTCGTCGACGGCTCCTACGAGGGCGACCTCATGGCGCAGGCCGGCGTGCTCTACCGCGTCGGCCGCGAGGCGCGCGCCGAATACAACGAATCGCTCGCCGGCCTCACCGAAGGCCCCGCCGAGTATCTCGGCACGGGCGACCACCGCGTCCAATCCTACAACGTCCGCAGCACGATCACCGTCGATCCCGCCAACCGTGTGCCGATCCCGAAGCCGAAGCAGTATTTCCGCGACGCCCACGCACATCACATCGCGACGATCAACACCCACGGCCTCAAGCGCCTCGTCGAGCTCTACCCCGACCGCGACCGCTGGGCCGAGATCAACGGCAAGATGGACCCCAACAAAGCCGACTTCATCGGCATGAACCTCGGCTACAGCGAGGGCGACTACGAGCAGCGCGCCCGCATCACCGCCAAGGTCCAGGACTACTGGCTCAGCCTCTGGTGGATGCTCCAGAACGACCCCGAAATCCCCGAAGCCTTCAAGGCCGACGCCCGCACCTACGGCCTCCCGAAAGACGAATACCTTGAGAGCAACCACGTCACGCCGCAGATCTACGTGCGCGTCGCGCGCCGCCTGCAGGGCCGCTATTTTCTCACGCAACACGACGTGCACCGCGACCGCTTCAAGCCCGACACCATCTGCCTGGGCAGCTACGGCACCGACTGCCACGGCATCCAGACGATCCAGACGGAGGCCGGCCTGAAACTCGAGGGCGACTTCAACGGCGCCGCCGACGCCTACGAGATTCCCTACCGCACCCTCACGCCCTACGGCGTGAAAAACCTCCTCGTCGTCGCCGCGATCTCCGCCTCGCACGTCGCCTACTCCAGCGTGCGCATGGAGCCCGTCTTCATGATGCTCGGCCACGCCGGCGGCCTCGCCGCCCAACTCGCTCTCGCCGGCCAAACCTCCGTGCAGGACATCTCCATCGCGAAACTCCAGGCCGGCCTCACCGCCTCCGGCATGCCGCTCAAAGCCCCCTACCGTCCGTGGGTCGAAATCCGCGCCGTGCAAAACGGCCCCTTCCAGCCCGGCACTTCCATCGACTTCGAAGTCGTCGAGCAAGACGTCCGCGCCCCGCTCACGCGTTTCGCGTGGTCGTTCGACGGCAGCGGCGCCGTGCAGGGCACGGGTAACAAAGCCCGTTTCACGTTTCCGCATCCGGGCAAATATTCCGTCATGCTCCTCGCGTGGGAAGGCGACAAACAATTCGCCCTGCCCGCCACGCTCGACGTCACCGTCGAGGGCGGCGCCTCGCTTAACCGTGAGGTCCACTACACGCACGCCACCACCGTCGGCCGCTGGACCCGCTCGCGCGGCCAGGAAATCGAATACCGCAACCGCGTCGGCCTCCTCGACGAAAACAAACGCGACGGCCAATCCCGCGCCGAGTTCACCACCACGCTCCCGAAGTCCGGCCGCTACCGCGTCGCCGTCGCTTACGCCACCGTCGGCAATCGCGCGACCAACACGCCCGTCCAAATCGCGCACGCCGACGGCACCGCGACCGTGAAGGTGAATCAGCGCAAAAAAGCATCGCCCTTCGCCTTTGTCCCCGTCGGTGACTATCGCTTCAAAGCCGGCGAGCCCGCGACCGTCGTCCTCACCAACGCCGGCGTCGATGGCTATGTGCAGATCGACACCGTGCGCTGGCTCTGGCTCGGTGACTGACGATGAATCCCACGCGCCACCCCACGCGGCCCGTCCTCCCGCTCCTCTGCGCTTTCGCGTGCGCGGTCATCGCCGCGCCCGCGCCCAAACTCGCGCCGCACCCCGACGCGTCTCCCAACACCCACGCGCCCGGCGAAGTCGACCGCCTCGAACTCGTCCCCTTCATCGTCGCCGATCCCGCCATACTCCCCGGCATCGTCGTCGATGAAACGGCCGCGACCCTCGTCGGAAAATGGCAATACTCCATGCACACGCCGCCCTACGTCGGCCTCGGCTACCTCCACGATCTGCGCGCCGACAAAGGCGCCAAGTCCGCGACCTTCACGCCCGAGTTCCCGCGCGCCGGCTGGTATGAAGTGCGCCTTGCGCACTGCTCCAACGTCCGCCGCACCACCACCGCGCCGATCACGATCCGCCACGCCGACGGCGAGACCACCGTGCGCGTCAACCAGCGCGAGGAGCCGCCGCACGCGCGGCTCTGGCGCACGCTCGGCACCTTCCGGTTCGCCGCCGGCCGCACCGGATTCGTCCGGATCGGCAATGCCGGCACCGCCGACGGCTACGTGATCGCCGACGCCGTGCAGTTCCTCCCCGTTTCCGCGCCTCCCACTTCCACCCCATGACCCCGCACCCCACCCTCCCGACCCTGCGCTCAATCGCACTCATTCTCTTCTTCACTTCCTCTGCCTTCGCCCAAACCGCTTCTCCACCCTCACCATCACCCGCCGATCCCGAAGACGTCGTCACGCTCCGCGAGTTCGAAGTCTCCGCCGCGCGCGCCACCTCCGCCTACGTCGCCACGGAATCCACCGCCGGCACGCGCACCGGCGCGAAACTCACCGAGACGCCCTACTCCGTGCAGGTGCTCACGAATGAGTTCATGAACGATTTCCAACTCTTCGAAATGGCCGACCAGCTCCGCTACGTCGCCGGCGCGTTCTCCGGCGCCGAGGATACCGGCGCGAACAACGGCCGCACGCTCCGCGGCTTCACGCCGCCCGTGCTCCGCGACGGTTTCTCCCGCGCCAATCCGCCCAACCGCGCCACCGTCGATCGCGTCGAGGTCATCCGCGGACCCGTCTCCACGCTCTACGGACAGTCGAGTCCCGGCGGCTTGATCAACTACGTCTCAAAACGCGCCAAGCGCACGCCGCGCTACTCGCTCTCCGCCACGCTCGGCGACTCCTACGGCTTTCAACGTTTCGCCGCCGACGCCACCGGCCCGCTCATGCAGGACAAACTCTACTACTACGCCGTCTACGCCCACGACTACACCGATAGCGACCTCCAGTATTACTATAACAAGAAGGACCTCTACGCCGCCGGCCTCACCTACGTCCTCTCGCCGCGCACCTCGATCACCGCCTCGTGGGAGCGCCAGTCCATCGAGTCCAATCAGGGCGACGCGATTCCCATTCTCCAAGTCGCCGCGCCCACGCGCTCCGTCGGCATCTACTGGGATCTCGCGACCTACAACATCATGGGACCGCACAACGTCCTCGATCGCGATTTCGAGAGCGGCAACCTCCTCGTCGAGCACCGCTTCGCGCCGAACCTCCTCGCGCGCCTCAACCTCCAGACCTACGACAAAGATTTCACGGAGAACCAATATCGCTACGGCAGCGGCAACGCCCTCCTCGCCGGCGGCACGATGACCGCCGAGGCCTTTCGCCAAAACCAGGACGAGTCCGCCCACCTCGCGCAGGCCGATCTCCTCTGGACCGTGCAGACCGGCCGCGTGAAACACGCCCTGCTCCTCGCCGCCGACGCCAACCTCTACGCGCTGCGCAACATGACCTTCGTCGCGCCGCCCGTGCGCACGTCGCCCACGATCAACCGCCGCCCCACCTACGTCATCAATCCCTTCGCGCCCGTCTGGCCGCAAATCCCCGACGCCGATATTTCGCAGGTCTTCCAGGACACCGACCGCGAGATCACCACCACCGGCGCGCTCGCCAGCCACCGCATGTTTCTCCTCGAGGGCCGCCTCGTCACGATGGCCGGCCTCCGCTATGATCGCGTGAAGAATCGCAAACTCTCCGCCCTCGCCGCCACCGCCGTCGTCGGCGCCAACAACCAGATTCCCGTCGCCACCGTCACCGATGGCAGCGGCTCCAGCGAAGACGCGCTCAGCTACACCCTCGGCGCCAACTACAAACTCCGCGGCGACAGCCTCGTCTGGTTCGCCAACCACAGCACCGGCTTCGAGCCCACCGTCAGCATCGACAATGGCACGCAAGCCGTCGTCCCCAACGAAACCTCCAGCGGCATCGAAACCGGCCTCAAAGGCTCGCTCTTCAACGACGAGCTTTCGTGGACCGCCTCGATTTTCACGCTCAAGAAAAACGACGTCGCCATCTCCAATCCCGTCTTCAACACCGCCGCCCTCCCCGGCACACCGCAGTTTATCCTCGGGGGCAAAGAGGAAGCGAAGGGCTACGAGCTCGACGCCCGCTGGAACGTGAACCCGAGTCTCTACGTCCAAGCCGGCGGCTCGTTCGTTGCCGCCGAAGTCACCGATCCCGTCGATGCCCGCGACCGCATCATCAAGGCCCCGCGCTACAGCGGCTACCTCGCCACGCGCTACGTGATTCGCACCGGCACGTGGAAAGGCCTCCGCTTCGGCGCGAGCACGAGCTACACCTCCGACTACCTCTTCAACCGCGGCACCGCGACGCGCTTCCGCCAGATCCATCCCGCCGTCGCCCTGCACAACGCCTTCATCGGCTACACGTGGCGCACCCCTGGAAAACCCACCCACAACGTCGCGCTCAACGCTCAAAACCTCTTCGATAAATATTATCTGCAAGACACCTTCCGCCTCGCCCGCGGCCGCGAGCTGCGCGCGACCTACACCGTCACCTACTAACGCCTCCCCCGATGCGTCTTCTTTTCTCCATTCTCGCCTCCGCGCTCGTCATCTTCTCAACCGCGCTCGCTGCCGAACCGCCCGCCACGCCACGCTTCATCGCCGCCCTCCGCGCCGGTCGCGCGCAGCACATCGTCATTTACGGCACGAGCCTCAGCAAAGGCGGCGCGTGGGTCCCGCAACTCCAACAAACCCTCGACGCCCGCTTTCCCGGCCTCGTCAAACTCACCAATAGCGCGCGCGGCGGCCAGCACTCCGGCTGGGGCGCCGCCCACGTCGACTCCGCCGTCGTCGCGCTCAAGCCCGACGTCGTCTTCATCGAGTTCGCGATCAATGACGCCGTCACGCGTTTCGACCTCTCGCTCGACACCATCCGCCGCAACGTCGACACCATCCTCGACCGGATCGCCACCCTCCCCACCTGCGAAGTGATTCTCCAAATCATGAACCCCGCCTTCGGCAAAGCCGAGGGCGACTCCGCCCACCGTCGCCAGCAGGACGCGTATCAGCAAATTTACCGCGATGCCGCGAGCCGCCGCGGGCTTCTCCTCGTCGATCACGCCGCAGCGTGGAACCGCCTCCTTGCCGCCGAGGGTGAGGCCGCCGTGAAAAAACTCATCCCTGACGGGGTGCACCCCAACGTCGAAGGCTGGCGCCGCATCGTCACCCCGCCGCTTCACCGCGCCCTCGACATCGCACCACCCCCCTGACGGGCTCGTTACACGCCATCAGGAACGGGCTCGTCGGCCTGCTTCCCCGCATTGCCGGTCCGTGATCTCGGCTCCGTTTCCATTCCCCTCTTCCCTCACATCCCATGCGCCTCACCGCCATTGTCTCCGCCGCCCTCTTGCTCGCGATCTCCGCCGCTCACGCCGCCACGCCCGCGCGCCCCAACGTCGTCTTCATCCTCGCCGACGACCTCGGCTACATGGACATCGGCGCGAACAACCCGAACACCTTCTACGAGACCCCGCACCTCGACGCGCTCGCGAAACGCGGCATGCGTTTCACGCAGGGCTACACCGCCTGCTGCGTCTGCTCGCCCACGCGCGGCAGCATCATGACCGGAAAATATCCGCCGCGCTTCGGCATCACGGATTTCATTCCCGGCATGCGCCCCGGCAAACTCCTCTCCGCCCCCAACGCCACCCATCTCCCGCTCGCAGAAACCACGCTCGCCGAAGCCTTCCGCGACGGCGGTTACGCGACCTTCTTCGCCGGCAAATGGCATCTCGGCGGCGGTGAATTCTCCCCCAACGCCCAAGGTTTTGGCCCCGGTCTCACCCCGGCCGAAGGCGCCAAGGGCACCACGCAGTTCTGGTATCCGCCCTCCGCGACGCCTCCGCCCGACTCCCGCGACGACCCCAAGACCACCGACCGGATCGCCGACGCCGCGGTCGCCTTCATCGCCTCTCACCGGGACAAACCGTTCTTCGCCTATCTGCCCTTCCTCGCCCCGCACACACCCATCGCGGCCCGCGCAGAGCTCATCGCGAAATACGAAAAGAAAAAGCTCTCCGCACCCCCCGACGCTTGGGGCCGCGAGCGCGCACGTGACGTGCGCCTCGTCCAAAACCACGCGCCCTACGCCGCGATGCTCGAGCAACTCGACACCGCCCTCGGCCGCGTGTTTGCCGCCCTCAAGAAAAACGGGCTCACGGACCGCACCATCGTCGTCTTCATGTCGGACAACGGCGGACTCTCCACCAGCGAAGGCCACCCGACATCGAATCTCCCCCTCCGCGCCGGCAAGGGCTGGCCCTACGAGGGCGGCACCCGCGTCGCCTGGCTCGTCTCCGCTCCCGGTATCACCAAACCCGGCACGACCTGCGACACGCCCGTCATCAGCACCGACCACTACGCCACGCTCCTCGAACTCGCCGGCCTCCCCGCGCTCCCCGCCCAACACCGCGACAGCCTCAGTTTCGTCCCCGCCCTCCGCGGCCAACGCACGCCGCGCAGCCAGCCGCTCTACTGGCACTACCCGCACTACGGCAACCAGGGCGGCGCACCTCACGGCGCCATCCGCGACGGCGATTGGAAACTCATCGAGTGGTTCGAAGACAATTCCGTCGAACTCTATAACATCCCGCAGGACATCTCGGAAAAAACCAACCTCGCCACGCAGCACGCCGACAAAGTCGCCGCCCTCCGCGCGAAACTCGCCGCCTGGCGCCAAGAGGTCGGCGCCCTCATGCCGACACCCAACCCCGACTACGACCCCAACGCCAAGCCCGAGCCCGCCGCCGCGAAAAAGAACGCCAAGAAGGGCGCGCCGAAGAGCTAGCCCTCATCAATCACGTTTTTCTGAAGGAATTCTTTTTTCACAGAGCGCAAAGAGGTCCGAACCGAGGTCACGGAACCAAACACCTTGTCCGCTCTGTGACCTCTGTGGGCTGGGCTCCGTGCCTTCTGTGAAATGCGTTTGGTCAAGTCGGATGGGAAATATCCGCGCTACGGGGTGGCTCGCTTCTGTAACGTCTCGGCGTCGACGCGGTCCTTGCCGCGACCGGTGGCGAGTTTGTTTTTGATCAGATCAACCAAGGAAATGAACGGAACGGAGAGGCCGTTGACCTCGACCTCGATGCGCCGGACGTAGGCGTCGGCAAACGCCACACCCGTGATACTGGTCAGCACTTCCAGCCGGACCGGTTCGTGGCCGCTGAGCACCTTCAGTTTCAGAAATTGAGGTAGGAAAATTTTATTGGCAGGAAAATTCCCCTGAAAGCAACCCATTCTCCACGGGTTGATTTGGCTGTTCAGCCTCATCCGACGCACAGTGATCCGGGGCGGATGGGACGTGCAATGAGAACCCTTGATCGGAATTGTTTCCGTGGTTTGGGAAATTTTCCTGCCAATAAAATCTTCCTACCTTAACTCCGGCGACTTTCGAGTTGGGTAAAACCGGTCGGCGCCAACAGGTGCATGAACCTACGCAAGGATTTATAGGCCACCGCATAGCCACCAACGACGATGTAACGAACATTACGTTCGTTGAGTAACCTCAAGAAATCCGCGAAGTCGTTGTGAAGCGTAAGCATCGGGATTGAAGGATTTGCGCAGGAGTTCCAAGGCGGCGAGTCGGTGTTCGGCCGGTTGCGCGAGCCAATAATCCACTTGGCTGTCGTCGTCCTGCAATCGCCCGACGGAAAACGCGGAGCGGTCGAGGGAAAATGTCGATTCGCGGGTGGCGGCCATAGAAGAAAGCTAGTTGTCCCGCGAAATGCGGCAAGGCCTGTTTGCGCGGCTCGACGAATTCGGCGCTACGCGCTCTGTCCCAAAGGCAGGAGCAGCCGTCACACAAGCTGCACTGTATTCTTTCGTTTCAGCTCATGTTCCCAAATCCGCAGCACGCGCCAGCCGCGGGCGCGGACGGTGCGGGACACGAGGCGGTCGCGGGTGCGGTTGGCGGCAATCTTCTTTCTCCAAAAGGCGGCGTTGGTTTTCGGCTGCGTGGCGTGGACCGGCAGCCGTGCCAGAAGCAGCCGTCGACGACGACGGCGAGGCGGGGTGTGCGAAAAACGAAGTCCGGTTTCACGCGGAATTTTTTCCCTTTCAGGCCTTCACCTTTCCACTGGAGCGAAGCTCCTCGTCGCCAGCCGGTGATGCAATGCGCGCGGAAGACGGCAATGAGGCGCAGCTCCGTGGCCGCGTGGCCGTGCGAACGGATGGCCGACATCACGGCGGAGCGTTTTCGCTTCGTGAGGATGTCCGCCATGGTCGTGGCAAGTCGGTGCGGTTCCGAGCGGAGCCCGCACGGACTCAGGACTTCGCCGTCAGCCGTATGAACTCCTCCGGGGCCACGGCTTTCACCGGGGATTTGCGGAAGTCGGACAGGTTGCGGGTGACGATATGGGTGGAACCGGCGCTTTCGGCCGCAGCAGCAATCAGCGCGTCCTCGAAGTCCGCCATGGACAGGGTCAGGGCGCGTTTCACCTCGATATTGTCCAGGCGCGCAACATCCATGCCCTCGATCAGATCGGCGATGAATTCACGGGCTTTGGCCGGCGAGGCCGCGCGTCCGACGAGATAAGAAAAGGTTGCCAACGAATGGACGGACAGGAGACCTGCGCCGGGATGGTTGAGACACCACGCGACCGTCGCTCCGCTGGCCTCGTGCAAGCCCGGGCGGCGCAAAGCGACGTCAAGCAGCACGTTGGTGTCCAGCAACGGCCGCATGGTCAACGCACGTGCTTGGCGACGATCGCCGCGACCCGTTCATCCTTCAACGCGGTCGGGTCGAGTTTGAAGGCCCCTTGCCACTTGGCGAGAAAGCGCTCGCCAGCATCGGCGGACGTCAGGCGGTTCAAGTGAATTTCCACCACGCGGGAAAGCGGAACCTTGCGGCGGCGCGCCCAGAGTTTACCCCGCGCGACGGCGGCCTTGTCCACGTAAAGGGTGAGCTTGGTCTTCATACGTAGAAAGCAGTGCCCTACGTGCGAAGAGTCAACGGGCTTTCCGACCGACACCGGTTCACGTGCGGGGGCGCAGGCCGGCGGCCATGTCCTGTTCGGAGCGCTCGATGCGGGCCAGAAACTCCGGGGTCATCTCCAATTGATCCTCAATCTGCTGGTCGAGCCATTCGCGCACTCGGCGCATCTCGTCAGGCGAAAGGCGACTGATCGCGGATTCAATTTCCTGCACGGTGCTCATGTGCGAAACTCAGTCGGGAGACGGTAGGATTCAACTCAGGAGCTGGTTGAGCAGGGATCACCCACGTGCCGGACGAAAAGTGCCTGAAGCCGGAAAGAGACGGGACGCTTCGTGAGCATAGTGGTGAAAACTTCGATTTACGCCAAAGCCCGATTGAGCCGGGCGAGGAGGCGAGGCTCGTTTTTGCACGTGAGTTCGTGTTCCCAAATCCGCAGCACGCGCCAGCCGCGGGCGCGGACGGTGCGGGACACGAGGCGGTCGCGGGTGCGGTTGGCGGAAATCTTTTTGCGCCAGAAGGCGGCGTTGGTTTTCGGTTGCGTGGCGTGGAGCGGGCAACCGTGCCAGAAACAGCCGTCGACGAAAACGGCGAGGCGGTGCGTGCGGAAAACGAAGTCCGGTTTCACGCGGAATTTCTTCAACGTCAGGCCTTCAACTTTGCACTGAAGCGAAGCTCCTCGCCGCCAGCCGGTGATGCCGTCGGCACGCATGATCGTGATCAACCGTAACTCCGTGTCGCGGTTGCCGCGCGAACGGATCAAACGGGGCGAGCCTCTTCGAAAAGAGAAGCGGGCATTGCGTGCTTCAATTCCCACGTAATGGCTACAGGGCGATCACCTTGGATATCGATTATTCTATTAGCGGGACCAAGAAAGATGAATGGGGCCGTTTCATCTTCTAGGCGTTTTTCTAACCTTGAAAAAAACAAGATGGTATAGCCTCGGGCGATGAAATGTTGGTAGTTCTGACCGGTTGCGCTGGCTCGAGTAGTGTTGGACTGACTTTCCCAGTGTAGTAATTGGCGGCTAATCGGGTAGTCGCGATACTGTGTCGTCGGTGAAAAATCTTCCTCCGATTTTCGAAAAGTAACCAGGTGGACGTAACATTTGACGTGCTCGGCATGGAGCACTCCAACGCCGGTGGGACCGGTTTTCTCCAAAGTGCAGAGTCCGAGGGCAGCCTTTATTTCCCCCGAGCCATAGGCTGCATGAAGCTGAAGATTGCAGGGGAAGGGCAAAGCCATCGGTGAGGTCGCGAATTCGTGTTGAGTGCGGCGCCAAGTGGCGATCTGAAGTAGGTCGTGACGGCAGGCGGAGTTGCGGCGCCATTTGGCGAACGACTCCTCTATGGTCGTGATTCCTACTTCCCCTGCTTTTTTGCCCCACAATAAATAATGTAAACGAAGGGCGTCGGATGCTTCGTAGGCGAGGGTCTTTCCCTCGGTGGAATCGGGTCCCGCGATCCTGATAAGTTGATCGAGGGTGTTCGGGTCCGTGCGAAGGAGCACTCGACGCAGTGTTTGTCTACATTCGTTGAGGTCAGGGTCTGCAGGAGCGGGTTTGTGTTGGGCTAGCGACAACCACTCGGACCAAGTTTTATTTCTAAGTAAGGTCAGCGGCGATATGCCAGTAGCGCGGATAAAATTCGCAAAAGTAAGTGGAGAATCGTTGTCTTGTTCGAACGTCGCTACGCTTTCCCTAACGAGAGTTTCGAAGCTCCGAAGACTTTCACGAATATTGGCTAGCACATGCTCACGGGCAACGCGCTCGAGTTGGATGTTACAGCCGGGAGGCAGATGGGGAAAATCCTTCTCCACCTCCCGATCCATGCGTAAACGATCTCGATTGAGCAGGGCGGCAAACTTTCGGTCGAGCCGGTAGCGACGATGGCTTTGGCCTATGAAATCAAGAACCGTGAGACAGTCTTTGTCGGGATGATGTCGCAGTCCGCGGCCAAGTTGCTGGAGAAATACAGTGAGGCTTTCTGTCGGGCGGAGGAACATCACCAGATTGATTTCCGGGACGTCAACTCCTTCGCTGAAAACATCGACGGTGAAAACAAATGGGACGCGTCCGGCACGAAAATCGCTCACCAGTTGAGCACGTTCGGCAGGAGGGGTATCACCGACAATGACAGCAGACTTATGGCCTGCCTCCCGAAACGCGTCAGCCATGTAACGGGCGTGCTCCACGCTCGCGCAAAACCCGACGGCACGTGTGCGAGATAGGTTGGGCTGGTAGCGAAGGAGGCTGTTTAGGATGACATCGAGTCGTTGGCGGGCACGAATATCGGAGCCGGTGTAAACCTCGGTCAGTGCTTTGACGTCATATTTTCCGTTTCGCCAAAAACTTTGATCCGCGAGCGCTACAGGATCAGTAACTCCAAAATAGTGAAACGGACAGAGAAGTTTCTCTTCGAGAGCTTCGGGCAAACGGATTTCGGCGGCACACTCTCCACCAAAGTCAGGCAAGATCGAGCTGCCGTCCATTCGCTCCGGCGTGGCCGTGAGACCGAGCAAGATCGTTGGGCGATAGTTTTCGAAGATCGGCCGGTAGCTGATCGCAGTGCTATGATGGGCCTCGTCGATGACTATGAAGCGAAAATGCTCTGGAGAATGAGTCAGCCATGGTTGAGCGCCTACGAGGCTCTGCACGGAAGCAAAGACGTGCGTCCAGTTCGCTGGGCGTTCCCTATCTACGAGGAGTTCGCCAAAATTTCGATCGCGTAGAACAGAGCGGAAACAATCACGAGCCTGCTCGAGGATTTCCTTTCGATGTGCGACAAAGAGTAAGTTTGGTCGGTCCGCACCGATATTGCCCCTGGTTTCGAGAGCAGTAAAACGAGCAAAGTCCACTGCGGCGACGACCGTCTTTCCCGTTCCCGTTGCTGCAACGACAAGATTGCGGCTTTGGCCAGCGACGCGTGCGGCTGTTAGTGCTTCGAGGATGCGCTCTTGGAATGCATGGGGGCGTATGTCGGCGAAAAAACGGGGCCCTGAGATGTCGGAACTCGTTTTAGCGTGTGTGATCGCGTCCTTTAATCGACCAGCTTGCGACGCATCATATGTCTCAAAATCTGGGCTCGCCCAATAGGTCGAAAATTCCGCTGCGAAACGGTGTAAGATATGGGGCAGGTCTACCTCCGTCACTTTGACCGTCCATTCCAGTCCGCTGGTCATGGCCGCGCTAGACATGTTCGCAGACCCGATGTAGCCGGTTGAAAACCCGGTAAGGCGATGGAAATGATACGCCTTGGCATGCAGGCGCGTGCGTTCAGTATCGTAAGATACTTTTACACTAAAACCTGGTTGTGCAGCGAGCCACCCGATGGCCTCTGGATCTGAGGCCCCCATGTAGGACGTGGTGACGATGCGAACTGGAACGCCGCGCGAGGAGAGATTCTTGAATGCAGGCTCCAACAGCCGAAGACCGGACCACTTTACGAACGAGATAAGAATATCCACCGTATCGGCGGTGGCCATTTCCTGGCGCAGCTCGTATTCGAGCTGAGGGTCGTAACGAGCGCCGGTTAACAAGCTGCTGGTGGCGAGTGAAGTTTTAGCCCGAGGAAGAGCGAGTGGTGGGTGGTCACCGGGCGCAGCTGCGTGCAACGACAATAGCACGGGATTTGGAGAGGCTATCAGTGTTCTCCGTTGTAAATAATCTAGTCCATCTGTTGCCGCGAGTAAGGCTACGAGGCGATTCACCAACGGAAGTCGTTCTTCGGGACTTCTGTCGCGGAGAGCCTGGCCGATGACTCGGAGCAGAAACTGACTGTAGACATGTGGAGATTCCTCGTCATCGAGTTTTCCGAGGATGGTCTTGATTTCGGGATGGGCGGCTAGCGCGGTCGAGAGCTCCTCGTCGATCAGACGTTCGTAAAGACCTGGGGTTAAAGCTCCAACTTGGGCTGGCATCGGCAGTGGATTGAACTCAGCCCTGAACTTTGGCGCTGAGCAAGCAGGCGGTTTGCCGTGCATGGGCCAAAGATTTTAGTAAAATAGTTTTGTGAAGCCAAAGATTCTCAAGCGAATGCCGACGAAGGTGCAGCGGTTAGCGGCGATCGAAGCGTTGCGTGGAATCTTGCGACTTAAGGCAGGTGATGCTTCTGCCGAGGAGGCTCGGGCTAGGATGCGAGCGGAGGATCGGGCGATTGAGGAGAGACACGAGGCCTTGCTAGCCGGTATTGGCGCCAAGCGACGCCATCGAGCGAGCCGCGGGTGCTAAATTTCCTGTCTGCCGAAGCGACGGCCGTCGTCGGTTTCGATGGTGCCGTCGGTATGCACTCGGACCGGGAGTATGAAATCGCCCGTGGTGCGGGCGTCGTCGAAGTCGCGGTGGCCGGCGAGGAATTGGCGGAGTTGATCCATCAGCATTTCGGCGATTTCAAGCTGGGCTTCGCGCTCGGTGGCGTAGGTGACGATGATCCCATTTTCGTCGCGCTACGTGGGCATCAAACCTTGGAAAAGCGTGTCTTCGAAGATGGCGTAGGCGAAGCGGGTTCTAGGATTGGGGCTGTCCATGGTTTTTGGTTCGGTGTGGTTACGAAGCATACCGTAACGGAAGCCGGCTGACCACGGACTATAAGTCTCATTTTGCGTAATTCAGTGATGAGCAAACCTCATTTGGGCCATGGGCGTCGACGGACCGACTCGTACCGAACCGGAGATCTCTACGCATCCAAGCCCATCTTTGCATACCCCTGTGCTCGGCCTCCTCTCTCATACCAACAGCCCCAAACATTCAGACGTTAACCTCAGATTGCACAGCTACGAACCGGATAGAAGATCGCGGGCTGTTGGCATCAATCATGCCCCCGTTTCGCCTGATCTGGTTTGGGCTTGGCGTGCTTTCACCTGCCTTCGCCGCCAGTGTGCCTCAACCTCCGCCCCCGCGGCCCGTGAGCTGCCGCACCAGCTCCCTCCTGCGCTGTTGAAACCGCCGCTGGCGCTCGGCGTTGGCCACCCACCGCCGCACCGGCGCGTGCATGGATTGAGCTCAGCCGACTCCCGTCCGCCCGTCGCGCTCGACATACCCACGCAATCTGAATCCATCAGGCTCCCCCATGAACCCGCTCCGCTTTTTTCTCCCCCTCTCTCTTTCCCTCTTTCTCTCCTTCTCCGCTGGCGCCGCCGCGCCCCGCCCCAACATCATCGTCCTCCTCTGCGACGATCTCGGCTACGGCGATCTCGGGGCTTTTGGCCACCCGGAGATTCGCACCCCGCACCTCGACCAGCTCGCCCGCGACGGCGTCAAGTTCACCGATTGCTACTCCCCCTCGCCCGTCTGCTCGCCGTCCCGCGCCGGCCTCATGACCGGGCGCAATCCCAACCGCCTCGGGATCCGCGATTGGATTCCGCCCAATAGCGGCATCTTCCTGCGCCCCGGCGAAATCACCGTGGCGCAGCTCTTGAAAAAAGCCGGCTACCGCACCCTCCACGCTGGCAAGTGGCACCTCAACAGCCGCACCGACGGCTCGGAGCGCACGCCCGGCGAAGCCGGCTTCGACCACTGGTTCTACACGCAAAACAACGCCGGCCCGGGTCACCTCAACCCCCGCAATTTCAACCGCAACGGTACCGCCGTCGGCTCGCTCACCGGCGCCTCGTCCCACCTCGTTGTCGCCGAAGCCACCGGCTGGCTCGACGCCTCGCGCACAGCGGCCGCCGCCCAACCCGCCGCACCGTTCTTCCTCAACCTGTGGTTTCACGAGACACACGAACCCGTCGCCAGCACGGAGGAATTTCTCGCGCAGTATCCCAACGAAACGAATCCCGACCGCCGTCAGTATCTCGCCAACGCCTCGCAAATGGACGCCGCCGTCGGCCAGCTCCTCCGCTACCTCGACGACCACGGTCTCCGCGAAAACACGTTCATTTTCTTTTCCAGCGACAACGGCCCCGAGACCCTCAACCGCTACCGCGGCGCCCAGCGCAGCCACGGCTCGCCCGGTCCCTTGCGTGGCATGAAACTCCACGTCACCGAAGCCGGCTACCGCGTGCCGGGCATCATTCGTTGGCCGGGCCACGCGAAACCCGGCACCGCCAGCGCCGAGCCGATCTGCGGTCTCGATTTTCTCCCCACTGCCTGCGCGCTCGCCGGCATCACCCCGCCCGCCGACCGAGCCCTCGACGGCGCCAATCTTCTCCCGCTTTTTGCCGGCCAACCCGTCGTGCGCCCGCATCCGCTCTACTGGCAATACGACTTCGCCCTCGGTGAACCCTGGACCCACGCCCTGCGCGACGGCCCGTGGAAACTCCTCGCCAACGCCTCGCTCGATCAAGTCGAGCTCTACAATCTCGCATCCGACGTCGGAGAAAAACGCAACCTCGCCACCAACCACCCCGACCGCGTGAAGTCCATGACGGCCACGATGCGCCGCCTGCACGCCGACATCGCCGCCGAGGGCGCCCGGTCCGGCAACCCGCCCGCCCGGCAAAACGCCGCGAAGAAGGAGTAGCTCGACCTCGCAAAATCCGGTTGTAGGCCCGGGCAGCGACCAGGCATTTTGTCCGCCTGTGTCCTCTATAGCTGACTTTCCTTGCATTTAGGTCTGCTATAACTGACGCTGCGACCGATGCCTGTTGCCTCTCCCCTTCCGCTGCCCGCCACCCATGCCCTCCGCAAGCTGGGGCGCGAGCTGGCCCTCGCCCGCCGCAAGCGCGGCATTTCCACGGCGGACATGGCGGCCCGGCTCATGGTGAGTCGCGATACCCTGTGGCGCCTCGAGCGCGGCGATGCCACGGTTGCGATCGGCACCTTGGCCACCGCGCTGTTCATTCTTCAACTGCACGACCGCCTGGCCAGCCTCGCGGCGCCAGCCACCGACGCCCTCGCGCTCGCCCTCGACGAGCAACGTCTGCCACAACGCATCCGTCGGGCCGCGCCATGAGCATCGAAGTCCACATCGATTGGGCGCGCGAAACGCGATTCGTCGGTCTCCTGTATCCCGCTGCTCGCAGCGCGGCCGTCTCATTCGAGTATGCACCCGCGTGGTTGGCGCGCCCGGATACCTTTGCGATCGATCCGACTTCGCTGCCGCTGCGATCCGGCCTGCACCACGCGCCGGCTCTTTTCGGTGCGATGCAAGACTGCGGGCCCGATCGTTGGGGCCGGCTGTTGATCGAGCGTGCCGTTCGCCAGCACGTCCTCGACCGCAAGCCCTACCAAGACCTCGACTACGTCCTCGCGCTCGACGACGGCTCTCGCATCGGGGCGCTCCGTTTTCGCGCCACCGCTGACGGACCATTCTTGTCAGCCACCGTCGGCAAGCTACCACCCTTGGTTCAACTGAGTGCCCTCGTCCGCGCCGCCAACGCCGTGCACGGTGCCACTGAAACCGCCGCCGATCTCCGCTTTTTGCTCGGGCAGGGTTCGCCGCTCGGCGGTGCGCGCCCCAAATCCGCCGTCGCCCTCGCCGACGGCCGCCTCGCCCTCGCAAAATTCCCGAAACCCGACGACGGGCGTGACATCGCGGCCGGCGAAATCCTCGCGCTCACGCTCGCGCACCAGGCCGGCATCACCGTCCCCGAAAATCGACTTGTCGCCGTCGGTGCAAAAAACGTCGCGGTCATCACGCGCTTTGACCGCGATGGCTCGCGGCGCATTCCGTTCCTCTCCGCTCACAGCCTCCTCGGTCTGCCGCCCGGCGAACCCGGCGCCTACACCTTGCTCGCCGACGGCATCCGTCAATTCGGCCACGACACCGCCGCCGACCTCCGAGAGCTCTGGCGCCGCCTCGTCTTCTCACTCCTCGCGAGCAACACCGACGACCATCTCCGCAATCATGGCTTCCTCCAGCGCGCTCCCGGACGTTGGGCCCTCTCCCCCGCCTACGATCTAAACCCCGTGCCCGAAATCGACCGGGCACAGTTTCCCCAAACGCCCATCGCCGAAGACAACTCGGACTCGACCGTCGCCGCCGCCTTTGCAGCCGCCCCGCGTTTCGGCCTCAAACCGGCCGCCGCCAAAACCATCCTCCGCGAGGTCCTCGCCGTCATCGTCCAGTGGCGAAAAACCGGCCGACAGCTTGGCCTGAAGTCTTCCACGCTCGACGCCTATGCCAGCGCCTTCGATCATCCGCTCGTGGCCGAAGCCAAGAAACTGACCTGACCCCTCGTCCGTTCCTCCTGCCTCGCGCCCTCCGTGGTGCCTAATACCATCGGCTGGCGGAGAAATGACTTTTGCGGGTGGCGTCGGGACCTCCGGGCCCGACGGTTTTCGTCCGCTGCTCACTCTTGGCCGGGCCCGGAGGTCCCGGCCCCACCTCGATCCGGCTAAAGTCCAAAAATCATGCAACGTTGGGATAATACATTTTGGCCTCCCGCCGCGACGGACGGCCGAGCACAGGACACCATCGGCCTGCAATCAGACGACGCCCGTCGTTTCAACTAATCAGTAGCAACCGGGCCGGATCGCCCGGAGCCGTCGCGGGCGCTCGGTGCACACAAGGCGGCACCGGACTCCCCGGCCAGTCCACCGCGATGCGCCAGAAATTTCCCTGTCCAAACGAAAACGGCCGCGCGCCCGACAGCGGTGCGTAGTGGAGGTCGTAGCAGTGTTCGTTCAAGTAGACGCGGAAATCGTCATCGTCCGCGCCACCGTGGAGCTTGAGGAGTTCGGCCCGCGTCGAGGGCAGGTCCACCTTTCGCAACGCCTCATCGTTGCGCAGCCCTTCACTCGCCGGTCCGTGGTAGGTGCACAAATACGTCGACGCCTCCACGGGCGCGCTGTCGGCGTGAAACGAAAACACATCCGTCACCACCGGGCCCGGCTCCTCGTCGCGCGGATAACCGTCGATGCAATTCAGCACCGGATCCAGTTCTTGCTCCTGCAGCAGCCGCAGATCAGCGAGCATCGCCTCCACCGCGACGCGTCCCGCCGCGCTCACCGGCAGCGCCCGCAATCGCGCTTCGTTGAGCGCACGGATCCCCTCACCCGCGCCCAGCAGTTTAACGACCTCGCCGAAGTCTCCCGGCAGCGTCCGCTCCCAGCACAGCGCGTTGACGCCCTCCGCCAAGGGCGTGGCGACGAGTTCCCGAAAGCTCTGCACCCGTTTGGCACGGGCATAGTCGGAGGGCAGCGAAAAGGAAGTCATACGCGCAAACTACGGCGCACGGCACTGGGGTTTGAGCAAGCTTCCGTAAACAGCATGACAGACGACCGGGCGACACGCCTGCCGCCGTGCGTGGGCGGCGGGAGCGCCCCCCTGCTGTCGACGGCCTATCCACTCCGCCCGCCCAGAGGACGCCACGCCGGATAGACACTCCGCGCCGCCAGCACTCGCGGCACGCGGTCGTGATCCGGGGTCGTTGATTTCTCCCTCCGCAACGGTTGAAGCTGGAGCGAGGAACAAGGGAGTAATGCGGCAGAAAAATTATTCCCGCTGCACCGTGCTCGCTCCTCACCCATCATCATCACGCTGCGGATCGCATGCTGTGCCGCAGTGGGTACACTGTTCATTGCGAAGCGCGATATCCGCAAGTCGAGCGCGGGACCATCCCAGATCCGACCGAGAGCTCGGGCCTTTTTGTCGGCCGACGCGCCTCCTGATTCGCTGGCGCGGTGCCGATTCTCCGCAGAAATTTTTTTTAACGTTCGCATCCTCGCCCCGACCCTGCACGTACTTCCGGTACTTATATGACCCTACGTCTTCGCGTCCGCCTCTTCTCCATACTCACCGTCCTCGCCGGTTTCACCGCCCTCCCCGTCACGGCACAAAAACCTGCGTCAGCCGCCCCGGTCCTCACCGCTCCCGGTCGCCCCGCCAACGCAGCCGTCACAGTCAAATTCGACACCGCCTACACTGGTGACACCCCGGTCGAAGCCCGCGACACCTCCGCTGGCAGTTTCTCCGTAGCTCAATTCGGAGCCGAAATTGTGGTCCCTCTTCCGCCTGTCGCCGGCAATCTCTTCCCGATCCTCAGCGTCCGCTATCGTCACTACGCCCTCGACCGTGCCCCCATCACGCCCCTGCCTGACCGCCTCAAATCCCTCAGTGGTGCCTTCACAGTTTTCAGCAAACTCGACGCGGACTGGTCGCTCCTCGCGAGCGTGAGCCCCGGCGTCCACAACGCCGGCTCCGATTTCTCATCGAAAGGTTTCGGCGTGGGCGTCATCGCCATCGCGAGTCGAAAATTCACTCCCGACTTCGGCGCGGGCTTCGGTTTTGTTTACAACTCCCTCTCGGAAGGCACCGGCCGCATGATGCCTGTCGCCACGTTCAACTGGACGCCAGCCCCCGCTTGGCGTGTCTCCCTCGGCTTCCCCCGTACCGGCGTGATCTATACCTTTACCCCCGAGCTCGACTTCGAGTTCACCGCCGAAGCCGACTTCGCCTCCTTCTACGTCACCGGCGACCCGCTGCCCGGTGGCCGCAACCAACCCGCCCTCAACCGCACGCGCCTCGAATACAAATCCCTGCGGGTGGGTCCTGCCATCGCGTGGCGCGCCTCGCCCACGTTTTCCGCCCGCGCCTCCATCGGTGCCGTCCCCATGCTCATCTCCGACTACCACCAGCGCAACTACCGCGTGAAATCCGAGCGCACCGCCCCCTACGCCAGCGGCGCGCTCGAGTGGAAATTCTGAGCGGCTCTCGACCCATCGCGCGGTAGCGTGCATGCGCGTTCTACCGCTCGGCACCGTCGTTCCCACTCCGCCGCCGCAGCCGCCACCCCCGATCGCTCCAAGACTCGTAACGCCCATGCCTTCCCTCACCCGTTGTCTTCTGATCTGCGTTCTGCTGATCACACCTGCCATGGCCACCGAACAGGCATTTCCACCGACCGCGCCCGGCGTCACCGAGGTAAAAATCCTGCCCGAGGGCGTACTCCTCAAGTCGGCAGGCCGGGGCAACTACTTTGAACAATCCGACGGTCTGTTCATGCCGCTTTTCCGCTACATTTCGCGGCACAATATCGAGATGACCACACCGGTCGAGGCGCGGATCGACGATGCTGCGATGTATTTCTGGGTGGCGGAGAGCCAGCACGCCAAGGTCGCGGGCAACGAGGGAACGGTGGCGGTGGAGCGCATTCCCAAGCGGCGCGTCGCCAGCCTGGGAGCCAAGGGCAGCTACTCGCGCGGCAACTTCGAAAAAAACCGCGACACGCTGGTGGCATGGATCGCGAAGCAGACAGACATCGAGGCGGCCGGGGAGCCGTATGGGGTTTTCTGGCACGGGCCCTTCACCCCGTGGTTTGCCAAACGTTTCGAGGTGCACGTGCCGGTACGTTCCAAACCGACGGCCACCACCCGGCCCAACGGGATCTAATACCCACGTCTCGTGATATTGGGACGATCGTCAAAACACCCCTCGCTCATGCTCGCAGCGACCAGCAGTCAAAAATCCCCATGACGTTGGTATCACTAGGGCGCATACCAACGTCCTTTGCACTCTGGACTTTTCGGTAGCCGCGAGCGCCAGCGAGTAGCCGGATCACCACTCGCTGGAGCTCGCGGCTACCCGACAAACAAAGTCTGAATGTTTTGGGCGATAGCTATGATACGCGAACCCTTGGCCGCACCGTTCGCCAGCGCCGAGGCCGTCGGCGACGATAGTGACGGCATTTGGCTTGCGCTCGGCCGCGGACAGCGCGGTGACCATAACGCCCACGGCGAAAAGGAGCAGCCGAAACGCCGGGAGTACACGGAGAAATTTCGTCAGAGAGACGGGCGTGTTATGCCTCCGCTCACAGGTCGAACGACGTGCTCACAATGAACTGGCGCGGGTCGATGATGCGGTAGGCGTAGGTGGAGCCGTCGGGGTTGATCGCGACTTTTTGCAGGCGACCGTTTTCGAGCACGTCGCGAACGTTGAGCTGCACTTTGGCGCGCACGCGGTCTTTGAGGAGGCGGAAGCCGTAGCTCGTCGACAGATCCACGGCGAAGCGCGCGCGGTCGTAGACGGGCTTGTTGGCGTCGAGCAAGCGCACGACTCCGTCCGGGTCCGGCGCCGCGCCGAGGAAACCGATCGCGGCCTTGTCCTGCCAGCGCACCGCACCACCGAGGCCGAGTCCTTTGAGCTTTCCCTCGGAAAAGGTGTAATTCGTGAGCACGTTTGAACGCCACTCGCGCACTTGACTGCGGGGCTTGCCTTGATTCGCCACGGCGAGTTGGTAGGGCGCGAGGAGCTGCGTGAGGTAGTAGTCCTTCGCGTTGTTGACGCTGCCGGACAGGTTCGCCGTCGCCACGGAGGTCCACCAGAGTTGGCCGTTGTCGTCCTTGAGCGTCGACCAAACGGGCAGGCGCGCGGTCCAATAATTCACCTCGTCGGGCGCGATGTTCGAATCGATGGCCTGCTGTTGGGCGACGTTGAACTTGATGCGCCAGTTCCGCGTGGGGTTGTAGGTGACTTCGATTTCATAGCCGCGCGACGTGACGTCGGTCAGACCGTCGGTGCTGAGGCCGGTGATGTTGTCGCCGAGGCGGGCGAGCCACGACTCCGGCATGCCCATGATCGCGGCGGTGGCCGTGAGCACTTGGGCGGCGCTGGGTGAGGCGCTCCCCTGCTTGGCGAAGCGACTGCGCGCGAGGTTTTCCGCCCAGGGCCGGAGGGCGAAACCGAAGTTGGTGCCGTTGTTCACGCGCCCCTCGAGACGCAGGGTGCGCTGGCCGATCGTGCCCGCCTCGTTGCCGCGGGAGTTGAGGTCGTTCGCCTCGTAACGGTTGATTTTCACGCTGAGCGTGTTGTCGAGCGCGGTGAAACTGACCCCGTAGTCCTTGCCGGTGCCGCTGGGGTTGGGCAGCGGATCGCCGAAGAGGGTTTGCAGCGCCGGCGCCGGCGCGAAGCTGTCGGAGCGGTTGTAGAACACATTCAGCCAGCGCGTGGGTTTCGCGACGACGCCGAAGGTCTTGGTGTCGCCGCTCTGGTCGGTCCAGGGATTCCAGACGCTGAGGCCGGCGTTGGTGATGCGGCCGGCCGCGGGGTCAAACGCATTGGCATTCGACTCACGGGAGCGTTGGCGGTCGCGGCGGAAACCGTAGGTGGTGACGAGGCGGTCGTTGAGGAAAAAACTCTGCAGCGTCGCACTGAGCGTGCGAATCTCCACCCGCTTGCTGTTGGTGCCCGTAATGGGCAGGTCGGCCACGGTGACGCCCTCGTTGACCCACTGACCAGTGAGGTTGTTGAACCACGTCAGCGAGTGCTGGCCGGTGATGTCGTTGATGGGCGAGGGGCTGGTGTCGAAGTTCGTCCCCTGCGTGTCGCCGACATAGTAGCGCTGAAGGGAGGCGCGCGTCGCACCGACGCCCTGCAGGGTGACGGCGGCCCAGCCGGTCGGATTGAAAACGGTTTCGGCGTCGCGGAAATTGGTGATGTCGCTGCGGCGCGTCTCGCCATGGAGACCGAGGCGCTGCTGGCCGATCCACGCGAGCCACTTGGGTGCGTTTTTCGCCGTGAACTGATAGGCGAGATCGGCGTTCTGCGTGTCGCCGATTTCCGGCGTGATGCCGCGGAGCGGCGTGACGGCCTGGATATAGGGCCGCTGGAAATACGGGTTGGGCCGGCCGTCGAGGAGCTTCTCGTTCACATCGACGTAGAGGACGGAGTCGGTGTTATCGAGAAACTGAAACTGGGTGCGGGAAAACTCCTGGCGGAACCAGCCGGCGCGGGCGGCGATGAGGTGTTGCGGCGTTTTGAGGACGTCGTGTTCCACCTCGAAGCGGTACGTGTTCGCGGTATCGATGCTGTGGTTGGCGGCGGTGGCATTGATCGACGACCAGTCGTAGACCGATCGGTCCTTGATCGCGGGCGCGATGTAGAGCGGGAAGAGGCCGCCCTTGTTGCGAATCAGGAATGAGCCGCTCTCGAGGTAGCGCACCGCGCTGTTCTGGGTGAAGGGCGTGGGCGTGCCGGTGGTGATGCGGTTGCCGATCGCGTTTTGGGTGTAGAACTTCACCTGGCTGTCTTCGATCCACGCCGACAGTTTGCCGGTGAGATTGGTTGCGCCGCTCATAAGTCCGGCGGGCAAGTTGGCGTCCTGCGCGACGGGAAACGGGCCCGAGCGCACACCGTTGCGCGTGACGATCTGCGTGGTCGGGTCCCACGACGGCTTGCCCGACGCGACCCATTCGGAGATCGCGTCGCGCGGCGTCAGGGAGTTGGGCCGGCGGGCGAAGTTGGTGTAGCGCTCGGCGCTGCCGGTGATCGTGGTGTTGGGGAACGGCCGGGCGAGAAATGAAATCTGGCCGCGGCGGATGCGTTCCGAGGACGGCTGGCGGGTGAAGCCCTTGCTTTCGTTCACCGCGGCCACCCGGAGGGCGAGTTTGTTCGCGACGAGCGGACGGTTGAGGTCGAGGCTCTCGCGGTGGCCGCCAAAACCATCGAGGCGAAAGGTGAACCCGGACACCGTGCGGGTCGGATTCGCCTGCGTGGGCACGAGGTTCACGGAGCCGGCGCTGTTGCCGATGCCGAAGAGGCTCGAGTTGGGACCGCGGTTGATTTCGACGGAGTCGATATTGTAAAGATCGAGGGGAACCTTGGCGTTGCTCGCGAAATTGCCGATGGCGGTGTTCGCACCGAAGGTGGAGTTGGTGTTCACGCCGGTGCCGGAAGCGCCGGCGCCGCCAATGCCGCGGATGCGATTGGCGGTCTGCGGATCGGCCGACACATTGTCCTGCACGCCGCCGGTGCGGTTGGTGTTGAATTGGGTGAAGTTGCCCGTGCCCTCGGTGTTGGCCTCGTAAAGGAACACGTCGTTGATATCGACCGCCGCCGTGTCGATGAGCTGTTGCTTGGTTACGACCGTGATCGAGGAGCCGAGGTCCTCGAGCTTGGAGTTGAGCCGTGTGCCGGAGAGCGTGTTGAACGCCTGGTAGCCGCGGTCGTCGGACACGACCTGGAATGGCGTGAGCACCACCGCCTCATCGGCGGTCTTGGCGGCCGGTTTTTCCGTAACGGGCGATGGCTTAGCCGGCGCGGCTTGGCCGAAGCCCGGGGACGACGAAATCCCCAGGAGCGTCGCCGCAGCGATCGCCAGCCGTGCAGAGGAAAAAACGACGTCAACTGACACGAGTAGACACCGAAACGGACGAAACAGTGATGATGGGGTCATGGTGGGGAGGTTTGAGGAATTTGGGGAAGCGGAGGGTGAACCTGAACAAACGTCACGGCTGACCGAGCGTGAGGATGAACATCTGTCGTGTGCCGTCGGGGGCGATTGCGGGCACGACGATGGCGTCGCCAGTGCGATTCCAGCACGGGGCGGGATCGAGGCGGAGTTCGCCCTTGGCCCAATGCGACATGAAAATCGGCGGAGACTTCACCACGCGGCCGGTCTTTCGATTCAGAAAAGTGTAGTGATGGTGCTCGCCGTCGCGGTGACTGTTGACGAACCAACGGCCCGTCGGGCTGAGGGAAACATCGCCTTCGGGATTGGGAAACACGTCGGTGCCGCCCCACGACTCGACGATTTTTTTCTGCGCGGTGTCATACACGACCTGCTTTCCGTCATGCGAACCGATGAGGCGGCTGCCCCATTCCCAATCGGGATGCCCGCCAATATGAATCTCATGACGCGTAAGTCCGCTGCCGTCGGGGCGCACCGTGAAGGGCACGTTCACCTGTTCGGCGCGATTCTTGAAATCGGCGCGACAGAAAAAATAGATCAGATCGTTGTTCCGGTTGTTGAGCGTGTGATTGATGAACAGGTGTCGCTCATCGACGCGCGCCGTGGTGCCGCGCATCGCTTCGCGGAGTTGGGCAAAGGAAACGATGAGCCGCTTCTCGCCGGTGGCGATGTCGACGCGAAAAATGCCGTCGTCCGCCGGGGCCGCGACTTCGGTGGTCCAATCCGTGGCGCCGATGTAGCCGGTCACCGGCCGCAGCCGCGCCATGCGCGCATAGTTAATCGCCAGAAAGTAGCCGCCGTTTTGCGCGACGCCGCCGTTGGCGACGGGAGTCGCATCGAAGCGGTATTCGCGGACGCGTTTTCCTTTTCCACCTTCGGCGGAGAGGTCGAACAGCACGGTGAACACCTTCCCGGTCTTTGGGTCGCGATCGTTGAAAAAAAACTGGGTCGCGGGGTGCGCCGGGTTCCAGTAGAACATGGTTCCCTGTTGCGGATTGTAGCCGCGCGACTGATCGACGACGCGCAGGGCGTAGTTTACCCGGGTGTCGATCAGGCAGACGTCGGCGGGATCGTCGGGCCCCGGCATCCGATCCTGAAAGGGAACCTGCAGCGCCAGGATGTAGCGGCCGTCCGCGCTCCACGGGATGGTGCGGCTCTGGCCGATGTAGCCGAAATAATGGTGGCTCGGGCCATGCGTGATCTGCGTGACGGTGACGGGTGCTTCGGCGGCGGCGAGCGGAGCCAACGCCGAGACGAAGCCAAGTCCGAGCAAGAGCGGAAGCACGCGGGTGAAGTGACGGCTACCGCGAGGGGCGATCTTCACCGGTGGACGCGCGCAGCTCATTTTCCCGCGTCGGGGCGCGTGAACCCGCGGTCGCGCGCGGCGGCGAGGAAACGTTTCATTTTCGCAACTTGGTCCCGGTGCGTGGCGGACAAGTCATTCATCTCGGAGGGATCGTCCTTGAGGTTGAAGAGCTCGTCGTGCGTCGGGCCGGCATGGACCTTCTTGGCGGTCTTTGTGGTTGGACGGTGCTCGAACTTCGGGGCGCCGACGCGCTCGATGAGCTTCCAATCGCCGAGGCGAAGGGCGTAGGTGCCGTCGGCGGCTTGCGTGATAAAGTGGTCGCGCACGGGCGGGCCGGGGGTGGGCTCGGTGAATGCGCGGAGGACGTTGAAGCTGTCCTCGGCAGCGCCCTTGGGCAGCGGCGCTTTCAGCACAGCGGCAACGGTGGCGAGCACGTCGGGCAACGCGATGACCTGGTCGCTCACGGTGTTGGCGGGAACCCGGCCAGGCCAGCGGACGAGGAACGGCTCGCGGAAGCCCCCTTCGTATTCGGTGTGCTTGCCGCCGCGCAGGTGACCGTTGATGGCGAGGCCGGCCTCCATGGCTTTGGCGGTGTTACCGTTGCCGGCGTCGACGATGCCACCGTTGTCACTGGTGAAAATAATGAGCGTGTTTTCGGCGAGCTTCAGCCGGTCGAGCGTGGCGAGAATCTGGCCGACGCTCCAGTCCAGCTCGTGAATGAAGTCGCCGTAGGCGCCGTAGGGGCTGCCGGTGAACCGCGGATTCGGCGCGATCGGGCCGTGCACGGCGTTGGGCGCGAAGTAGAGAAAGAAGGGCGCCGCGTGATTGGCTTCGAGCCAGCCAGTCGCCTTCGCCGTGAGGGTCTCCATGATGCGGTCGACGACACGTTGATCGCGGATGCCGGTCGTCGTGCCCTTCGCACCCGGGCTGGCGACGACGACTTTCTCGCCGGGGGTGCGGCCGACGACGTTTTCATTCTCGATGAACGCGTGAGGGCCGTTCCCGGGATTGCCGCCGAGGCCGTAGAAATAATCAAATCCCACGGCGCGCGGGCCGGGTTGCAGCGGTTGGTTCCAATCGACCTCAGTCGCGCCGGTTTGAAAACCCAGATGCCACTTGCCGAATGCGCCGGTGCGGTAGCCCTGCGATTGGCAGAGCGAGGCGAGCGTGACGCGGCTCGGTTCGATGTGGAGCGGAGCGGTCGGAGTGAGGACTTCGCCGTCTTTGATGGCCGTGCGCCAAAAATAGCGACCGGTCATCAAGCCGTAGCGCGAGGGCGAGCACACCGAACTGGGCGCGTAGGCGTGGGTGAAACGGCGGCCCTCGCGGGCGAGGCGATCGAGGTTCGGCGTCTGGAGATTTTTGGCGCCGTAGGGCGTGGAACTGCCCCAACCGAAATCGTCGGCAAGGATGACGACGATATTGGGCTTGTGATTCTGCGCCGCCGCCGCGGCGGAGATCGCGATGAGGAAAAAGACGGTCCAAACGAAGCTAGTTTTCACGGCGAAGAAAACGGCTGAGCCGGCGACACGCGATATCGGGTGCGCTCAGGGTTCGTCATTGGCCAGCCCTGCCCGTTTCTTCCGTTTGGCATCCCTCTTGGGCGAGCCTTTGGGCAAAGCTTTGATCAACTCGAGTCGGTCGCCCAGCTGGCTGGCCTCCGCAGCCGGGCGAGACAGCGGACCGCGGTCACCGATGAGATACATGCGATGGTAGAGGTGCTCCTGATTCGCGTTTTTTCCGGCCACCAACATGCGCGCGTCCGGATGGGCGTTGCGCACGAGCGCGGTCGTTTCGAAACCGGTATCCGGCAGCGTGATCAGGTCCGGACCCCGGGTCCAAGTCCGCCCGCCGTCGGCGGTATTCCACCAGCCGACGGAGCCGACCCCGGCCTCATTCTTGTCCAAGAGCATTCGCACCCGCAGCGGTGAATCGATGAGAAAGTCCCCGTCATGCCCGCCGCCGCGAGCATCCGCGACCTTTGTCGGCGGGAGCCAGGCCTTACCGTCCCAGCGGAAGTAGCGCACTTCGCCGTGCGGAAAGCGGAAGAAGATGTGCGGCCGCCCCTCGGCATCGACGTGGCAGGTGCCATGGTTGGATTTCTCCTTGCCGGTGGCCTGAATCAGCGTGAGCCGGTCGGCCGCCTCCTTGGTCACGGGCAGGGCAAGCCGCTCTCCCTGCACATTCGTCCACGATCCATCGCGGCAATCCATCCGCATGTAGTAGGTGTTGTTCCGATGGGCGTTGTGACCCGGGTTGGCGCAGGGGTGATAGACATACGACGCCGAGATGGTGTCGTCCCGACCATTCTCGAACCAGGCATACCACGTGTCATGGACCGTGAGTTTGTCGGCGCTCACCTTGTGCTTCAGCACCGATACCTGCGGCGCGAAGGTCCGGCCGTGGTCGGTCGACTTCTGGTAAACCCAGTCACTGCGGTGCGAGCCGTGCCGGTAGAACAGATACAGGTCGCCGTTGGCCAGCTTCACCCACTGGCTGTAGGTGCCGAAGGGCGAGACGTTATCCAACGTCTTCCACGCAGAGATGTCGCCGGGTTTTGCGGAGACGACGTGGATGAACCGGCCTTTCCCCGGCGTCCCAAATTTGTTCTGGCCCAGACCCGGGTCGCCGCCGTGCCCGCCGAAAACAAGGTGAATGTAGCCCTGCCGGTCCACGACCAGCGCGGGGCGGCCGTGGTTGTCGAGTTCGCCCGGGTCGATCTGGTCGGGTGACTTGCCCATCGGGTTGACGCCCGCCTGCACGGGGCCGAGCCACTGACCCGTCGCGTGCACGTAGGCGGCGACATAGGGGTCCTCGTGCGGGCCGGAGTAAGCGACGTAGGTCACACCGTTGAAATGCTCGGCCGCCGGATGCTGCATCGTGCTGAGCGGATTGCCGTAGCCGTTGTCGGTGAAGTAGTCGACGTTGGCGGCGGCGCAGGCACCGTAGAGGCACAAGGCGCTGAGCAGCGCGAAGAACCGGCGAGCGGTGGATGCAGGGAGGATCGTCATGGGACTGCGAGCGTGTTCAGTTATAGATCAAACGTCGTGCTCAGGATGAACTGGCGCGGGTCAACGATGCGATACGCGAAAGGCCGGCCGTCGGGATTGACGCCGACGGCCTGGAGGCTGCCGCTCTCCTGTACGTTGCGCACGTTCAGCTGAAATTTCGCGCGCACCCGGTCACCGAATAAACGCATCCGATAACTGGCCGAGAGATCGACCGCGAAGCGCGACTTGTCGTAGACGGGTTTGCCGGCGTCGAGCTCGCGCACCACGCCGTCGGAGTCGGGAGCCGCGGCGAGAAAGCCGATGCCGCCCTGGTCCTGCCAGCGCAGCGCGCCTCCGACCGAGAAATGCTTGAGCCGCCCCTCGGTGAAGTCGTAGTTCGTGACCGCGTTCCAACGCCACTCGCGGACTTGCGAACGGGGTTTCCCGTTGTTGGCGGTGGCGAGCTTGATCGGAGCGAGGATGGTGCCTTCGTAAGTTTGCTTGGGAGTGGCTCCCCCACCGATCGAGCGCGTCCACCACGCGACGCCGTTTTCATCCTTGGCCGTGGTCCAGATCGGCAGCCGGGCCGTGACGTAGCGCTGCAAGCCGTCGCCGATATTGCTGTCAATGGCCACCTGCTGGGCGGCGGTGAACTTGAGCCGCCAGTTGCGGAGGGGATTGTAGATCGCCTCAAACTCGTAGCCGCGCGACGTCACGTCGGCGGTGGTTCCCCGGTCCCACGTCTGGATTCCGGCGAGGAATTCCTGGGTCAGGCCCATATACTGCGCGACCGCGGCATTCCGCTGCGCGGAGGTAGGCGTGATGCCCTGCTTCGCGAAACGCTGGTCGATGGTAACCTGGGAAAAAGTGAGGAAATCGGTCGCGGTGTCGGCGATGCCATTGGAGCCGCGGCCGTCCAGCGTCCAGGCGCGGGCGACGACGGTATCCAAGTCTCCGCCGCGGGCACCCACGTCGTTGGTCTCGTAGCGGTTGATTTTAAGGTGCAGGCGGTCGTTCAGAAGGGAAATGCCGACGCCGTAGTCCTTACCTTTGCCCTTCGGGTTCGGCAGGAGGTCGAGGAGCGCGTCGTAGGCGATGCCGGCCGGGGTAAAGCTGTCCGATTGATTGTAGAAAAGATTGAGCCAGCGGGTGGGCTTGAGGACGGCGCCCTGCGTCAGCGTTTTTCCTTCGTTGCTGATCCACGGCAGCTTGGTCTTGAGCGGCTCATTCTGAAACCAACCGGTGGCCGGATCGATCGCGGGCGGCAGAGACTCGCGCACGCGCTGGCGATCATTGCGCCAGCCAAAGGTCGTCACGAGGCGATCCTGGAAGAAATAATTCTGCACGGTGGCGTTGAGCGTGCGGACCTCCGTGCGGGAATTGGTGAAAACCCCGGCGTTGAAGAAATTCTCCCCGACGTCGACGGACTCGCTCACCCACTGGTTGGTGAGCGCGTTGAACCAACGGAGCGTATGCTGGCCGTCGGTCGGCCGCGTGGCGGGTGCGTGGTCGATGTTCTGACCCTGGTTGTCGCCGACATAAAACTTGTCGTAAACCCACACGCCGGTGGCGCTCCGATTGGTTTTAACACTCCAAGGGTGATCGCTCTGAATCAGATCGCGCCGGCGAAAACTGGCGAAATCGATGCGGCTGGTCTCTCCGTGGAGCCCAAGTTTCTGCTGGCCGATCCAACCCAGCCCGCGCGGGAGTTTCGCGGGCGTCCAGTGATAAGCGAGATCGGCGCTCTGGATGTCGCGCTTTTCCGGCTGAAAGGTCGAGACCGGCGCGGACGATCCGAAATAGGGGCGCAGGAAGTAGGGGTTGGGTGAGCCGTCCAGCATTTTCTCGTTCACGTCGACCCGGAGAGTGGATTCGGTATTGTCGACCTTGTTGCGCCGGGCGCTCTGGAAATCCTGCCCGAACCAGGCGGCGCGCGCCGCAAGCAGGTGCTGCGGCGTTTTCACCACGATCTGCTCGGCCTCGACCGTAAACGTTTTCGCGCGGTCGGTGTAGGTGTTCGGCGACATGTAATTGACCTTCGACCAATCGTAGAGGGCCTTGTCGGTCGTCGTCGGAAGAATATAGAGCGGAAACAGCGCGCCGAATTCCCGCTCGAGCCGGGAGCTGCCCTCGAGAAAGCGGAGGTCGGTGTTCGAAATCGTCGGCGTGGGAATCCGGTTGGCCGGCAAGGTGCCGGTGCGATTGACCGACATCAGTTGCTCGGGCGACGCATAGTCGATGAAGACGCTGTTGCGGCTATAGAATCCCCCTCCTTGGGAAATCAGCCCGAAAGGCAGCGAGCCATCCTGGTTGACGCGGAAGGGTCCGGACTTCGTGCCGTTGGCGAGGGTCACCGTTTGCGTGGTCGGATCCCAGGTCGGTTTGCCGGCGGCGGCCCAGCCGGTGACGGTCTCGCGCGGCGTGAGGGAATTCGTGCGGCGCGCGAAGTTGTCGTAGCGCTCGGCGCTGGCGCGGAGCGCCGTAGTGGCGAACGGCTTGAAGAGTACGAGGCCTTGCTGGCGGCTGATCTTTTCGGACGACGGTTTGCGCACGAAGCCCTTCGCCTCTTCCACGGCGGCGACGCGCAAGGCGAGTTTTTGGGCGATGAGGGGGCGGTTGAAATCGAAGGTGCCGCGCACCCCGCCGTAGCTGTCGGCGCGGAAAGTGACCTGCGAAACCGAGCGCGTGGCATTCGCCCGAATCGGAATGTAGTTCACGGTGCCGGCGCTGCCGCCAAGGCCGAAGATATTGGAGTTGGGGCCGCGGGAAATTTCCACGCCGTCGACGTTGTAGGTGTCGAGGGGGATGCGGGGGTTCACCGCGAAGCCGCCGACCGCGATGTTGGCCCGGCCGACACCGCGGATGCGGTTGGCCTGGGCCGGGCTGTTCTGGATGTTGTCGACCACGCCGCCGTTACGGTTGGTGGAAAAGTCGGTAAAATTGCCGGTGCCCTCGGTGTTGGCCTCGTAGAGAAACACGTCGTTGAGATCGAGCACGGCCGTGTCCTCCATCTGCTGCTTGGTCACCACGGTAATCGAGGAACCGAGGTCTTCGAGTTTGGTGTTGAGGCGCGTACCCGAGAGGGTGTTTAGCGCTTGGTAACCGCGGTCGGTCGAGGTGCCCACGACGAACGGCGAGAGTTCGATCACGCCGTCGCTGGTGGACGTGGATTTGGCAACGTCAGCGGGGCCGATCGGGCGAGCCGCCCGGCTCGGATCGGCCTCGACGTTTTTTGTCGCCGGCTCCGACACTCCCTTGCGCACGCTCAATGCGCCCGTCTTCTCGTCCTGGACCGCGACGAGTCCGCTCCCGGCCAGCATGAAATTGAGGGCCTCCCTCGGTGGAAGGTCGCCCAAGACAGATTTCGTGCGCACTCCGGAAACGAGCGCGGTCGGGAACAGCACCTCGAGACGCGCCTGCTCGGAGAAGACCTTGAGCGCCTTTTCGGCGTCGGCGGCCGGCACGTTGAAGGTGCGCTTCGCGGGTTCGGCCGCCGGCGCGAGTGACGCCAGCATGAGCCAAAAGGCGAGGGCGAGCGCACGGCCGCGATGGCGTTTATCAGCAAATCGGGGTGAGGAGATAGCGGGGTTCATCAAGAATAGGGACGAGGCAGCGGTGAAAATCTGTTACGAGCAGCGTAGCGTTTTTCCGCCCGGCAACGAGAGGGCCGGCCAACCGGGTCAGGGCGAAACACGTAACATATTTCGGCGGGCGTAGACGCGCAGGGTCGCTGGTTGTCCGGTGTTCAGAATTCTGGTATGGCTGTTACGTGTTTCGCACTGACCCCGTGCCCGTGTTGCACAACTGCCTACAGCCAGGCCCATGCGGGGACGACTTCCACCGGCAGGCCGTCCACTTTCAAGTTGTCGCGCTGGTCGAGTGTGACGACGACAGCTCGACGCTTGCCCGGCAGCGCGCACGCCTGCGTCAAGCCTGCGAGTTCGCGGTCGCGGTTGAAGGGCGTTAGTTCCGCGCAAACCTGGATGGCGTGATTGCCAGTGACAAAATCACACTCCCAGGAATTCTTCTCGCCCGCGTAAGAGGGCGCCGCGCCCCGCTGCCGGAGCGCAAGAAAGACCGCGTTTTCCAGTCGATGGCCTACGTCGGGGGTGAGGTTCGGCGAGTTCACGCGGCGCAGCCCGTTGTCGACGGCGTAGTACTTCGCGGGCGCGACCACGCGCTGTTTGAACGACGGACTGAACTTTGGCACGGCAAAGAGCAGGTAGGCGTCCTGCAGGTATTCGACGTAGCGCGACGTTTGGCTGACCGTCGGTATGGCGAGCGCCTTGGTTAGGCTTTGCAGCGAGCTCGGCTGGCCCGTGTTGGCTAATAGGAACAGCGCAAGGTTGAGCACATGCCGCGACTCGCGCAGGTGGTGACGCTGGGCGATGTCGCGCTGCACGATGTCGCGCAGCAACTCCCGCAGGATCTGCGGGTCGCGCTCGGGCAGGTAGCCGGGAAAGCCCCCCTGGTCGAGGAACGCGGTCAGCGTGGCCGCACCGCGCTTGCCGCCCGCGTACGCCAGAAACTCCTGGTAGTTGAACGGGAAGACCTCGAACGAGCGATGGCGGCCGGTCAGTTTCGCCCCCAACTCCCGCCCGAGCAGGGACGCATTTGAACCAGTGGCACAGACCGCGAAGCCGCGATCCAGGAGCGCACGCACCAGCCGCTGCCACTCAGGCAGTTCCTGAACTTCGTCCAGATAGACCGTCTTGTGCACGGCGAGTTCTTCGATCACTTCAAGCAGCGTCGGGAAGTCCTGCGGCCCCAACCCGAACAGTCGCGTGTCCTCGATGTTCAAGTAGAACGCACGCGTGCCGCCCCGTATGAGCTGTGCCTGCAGGATGCTCTTGCCGCACCGCCGCACACCCGTCAGCACGAGTGCGTGCCGGGTCTGCACGGGCAGCGTCGCGGCGAGTTCGCGCCAGACTTCCGGTTTAGGCGCCACGGGTGGCCGCTGGTCCTGCAGGATGCCGAAAAGTGTATCTCGTAAAAACACAGGTGTGTGCTATCACGAAATACACCCGGCCCGTCAATCTCGTTGCCATCGCCCGGTTGCCATCGCCCGGGGGTGCCTGGCGCATCCCGATAGTGCCAGCCAACGGGGCGAGCAAAGGCGAAACACGTAACAAATGTCGGGGGACTTAGACGCGCAGGGTCGCTGGTTGCCCGGTGTTCAGAGCCTGGGCAAGCCATCGATCCGGGACCGCCGACTCGCGGCGAAGCCGGGTCGCGATTTCGATTTTCCAGGGAGCGCGAGGTGGCTCACGGATGAGATCGAAGAGAGCTTTTCCGTTTCCACCCAGCGCCACCGCGAGCGCATCGCGCCAGCGGGCCTCGTTCAATTCCCGAAGTTCGTCGCGGGCGGCACCGACATGTGTCCTGAGGTGCGCATGGTTCCAAACACGGCGCGCCGGTAATTACACCGGTTGATGACGTTGTAACCCCCCCTTGGTAGACCAAGCGCAGTCGTCGTGCCATGGCACGGATCAGTTCGTCCCTTCCGTCGCCGAGAAACACCCCGGAGTTTGCATCCCACCATCCGCACGAATTTTCGGGCGGTCGCCAGCCCTCGCTATACCCAAGTTCTGCTATCGCTGTTACGTGTTCCGCTCTGACCCCGTGCCCGTGCTCGAGCGACTGGCAGAGCCTCGCGCAGATTCTCAAGATCTGGTCGGGCCAGGTGGGGGTCGACTGGCGCATTTCCCCCGGGACACCCTGTCCGCGAGTTTCCAATACCGCGAATCGGACAGCTACATCACCCGCAGCATTTTCTTCGTGGCGTACGGCGCCGGCGCCACCGGTGGCCCGACCATCACCCAGGGGGCCACCACGGCCGTGGGCAACGTGTCCCAGGGCAACGGAGCGAGCCAGGATCAGACCTCCTGACCGGCACGTCTGCGCCGCCGCAACCCGATTTCTGAGGTATCCTATCCCACACAGAAAACTCAGACGCAAACCAGCAGACGCGAAAGAACAGCCGCCCGATCCCTGTGTTTGAATGGAAACCAAGCTGCACCGACGACGAAACTGGCTGCGCTCCGCTGGGATGCGCCTATCAATCGAAGTGCCCTGAACGGAGGCAGTCCGTCGGCCGTGTTTGGTAGCATACCAAGGAATACGCATTGCACGGCTCCTTTCCGGGGCACAGAAACCGCCCCCAAGTCCACTTCTGAAGAACCCGATTGTCCCTGGCCCAATACCGTGCAGATCCTGCAACCCGTCTCAAGCCCCGCGATGCCAGCGACCATCGACGGGCAAACCCGTCTCTACGGCATCGTCGGCGATCCCATCTTCCAGGTTAAGTCTCCCGGGGGCATCACGGCTCAATTTGCAGCTCGGGGCGCCAATGCCATCTTGGTGCCCATGCATGTCCGGCCAGGCGACTTCGATGCCTTCATGGCAGCGATGCGGGGGCTCCTTAATCTCGAGGGGCTCGTGCTGACCATTCCGCACAAGATGTCGGTCGTAAAGCACCTCGACCAGATGACTGACCGGGTCCGCTTTTTGGGCGCTGCGAACGTCATCCGCCGAGTCGCTCCCGGAGGGGGGTGGACCGGCGACGTGACCGACGGCCTGGGCATGGTCAACGCCCTGCGCTCATCCGGTTTTTCCCTGCCCGGGAAACGCGCCCTCCTCGTCGGGGCTGGCGGCGCCGGTTCGGCGATCGCCTTGTCCCTCATCGAGGGAGGAATTGTCGAGCTGGCGATTCACGATGCCTTGTCGGCGCGGCGCGATCGCCTTGTCACCCGGCTCAAGGAACGAGGGGGCAACGTCCGCGTGGGCTCGCCCGATCCCAGCGGCTTTGATCTGGCGATCAATGCCACTCCCACCGGGGCCAAGGCGAATGACCTACTCCCGATTGAGGCGGAAAAACTGGCTTCCGGGACTTTTGCCGCAGATGTGATCACCGCGCCGGTGCGAACCCGCTTCCTGGAAGTGGCCGCGGCCCGCGGGTGCCGCACCCAGGTCGGCACAGCGATGTTTGCCGGACAGGTTGACCTCGTCGCGGAGTACTTGCTGGCGGCACCACGCGCGTGAAACTGGCCGAGATCGCGCCTGCGGCCGGCACCGCCAGCCGCCACGCGGCGAGATTCGAGTGGAGCGTGTTCGGGAAACCAACCCTGTGGTGGCTGATGGCGATGTACCACGCCAATGCGTGGTGCGGCTTCTTCTATCTCTCGTGGATGCACACGTTTCTTGTCCGGGGCCGCGGGTTCACCCCCAATGAGCACCACGGTGTGTTTTGGCTATCTGGTCGCCGCCTTTGGCAGCTACTACAACGCGCCGCTCATCCCGATCGCGCTAATGTCCGCCTTTGGTGCTATGGCCTGGCTGCAAATCGACGCGACGCAGCGCGTGGCGGACTGACCCGCCTCAGGGGGATCGAACAGTGGGTCCCTCGACCCAGGCGGGAGGGATCAGGATCTGGCGCGGAACTTCCGGCACCCCGCGCTCGTTCTGCATGAGTTGCGTCACAATCAGGTCGACCACTGCCGCCGCGACGTGAGGTCGCTGGTGGTAGATTCCGGCGAACTTCGCGTCCTCCGCGCGCCAGTCCTGCACGACGAGGCCGATGTCCTCGGGGATCCGCAGGCCGAGCCGGCGCGTGAGCCAGTCGGGGACGTAGGCGTCGAACGAGATCACGACGTCGGGCCGGTGCTGCTTTACCCACCGGCAGAAAATGGCGGCATTCTCCGCCACGTTGTTGGTGGGAAAGAGCAGCAACGGCACCCGTTCACGGGGTGGCAGGCTGCGCTGGAAATTCAGCATCGCGCCCGAGTTCGTCTGATCCGCGCGCACATCCATCCATTGCGTCAGCGCGAGCCCAATCCTCCGGTAGCCACGCGCCACCAGGATCGCCACGGTCTGGAGAATCCCGCGGGTCATGTTTGTGCTGGCGCGATGCAACATCGGATGTTGAAGCCCGTAGCCGATCGTGGCGGCCGCAAAGTCCGTATAGTCGATGCGGGCGCCAAAGTTCCTTGATGATTGGGGCGACAGGATGAGCCCCTCGATCCCGCGCGAGCGAAGGATCTGCACGAGACGCTCGGCCGTAATCCCATCCCGACCGACAAAGAACTCCTCCGCCCGATAACCGTGCTTTTCGGCCCGGCGGCGAATGTCATCGAGAGCCACATATTGATAGGCCGAATCGTGCAGTTCGTCCGCCGGATTGTCGTCGCGCACCACGGCAATGACCGATGTGAGCCGGCGCTGCCGATAACTTCGTACCCGGGCCATCAGCCGGGTAATTTGCGGATCAGGCTGGTAGCCCAGCTTGCGCGCCGCCTGTTCCACCGCGCGTCGATTTTCGGGCAGGACGTTGGGATGCCGGTGAAAGACCCGCGACACCGTCATGGGCGACACGCCCGCCGCACGAGCCACCGCCTGCAAACCACCCGTTGCTGTTTTCGGTTTCGCCATGTCTCGGCATCATATCGTGCGGCTGATTTCGCCGAGGCAAGCAGGGATCTCCTTCCTCGTGTGATAGCATACCACGGATTTTTAGTCGCGGCGCGCGGCATGCGCGCTAGGCCTTCGCCTGATCGCCACCGGCCGCCACGGATGCTTGTTTCCGGCGCGGCGGGTCCCCCAGCCCCATGAAAACCTACTGCACCCTCGCATTCCTCGCCGGCGGGCTCGCCGCCGGTTTCGCGCAAGTCGCCCCGACAACCTCCGCACCCTCGAAACCGGCGTCCGCGGACGCCGAGACTATCACGCTCTCGCCCTTTCAGGTCGAGGCCGGCCGCGAGCAAGGCTACCTCGCCACGCAGACGCTCAACGGCACCCGGCTCAAGACCGACCTGAAGGACATCGGCTCCGCCCTCACGATTTTCACCGAGCAGCTGCTCGATGACCTCGCGGCGCACAACATCAACGACGTGCTGATGTTCGCGCCGAACACGGACCCGTTCGTCAACCGCCTCTCGGAGTCGCGCGTCAACGGCAACGACCTCCTCAACAACCCGACGATCTACGTGACGCGCGGCGGCTCCACCACCGTCGTCAGCCAGGACTTTTTCACCAACAGCATCCCGCAGGACCGCTACAACTCCGAGGCGATCACCTTCACCCGCGGCCCCAACTCCATTCTCTTCGGCCTGGGCAATCCCGCCGGCGCGTTCGTCAGCTCGACCAAGCGCGCCAAGAACCAGACCGCCACCGCCCTCGAGTTTTTCGGCGACGAGCGCGACAGCTATCGGGTCGCGGTCGACCACAATCAGGTCATCAGGAAAGATCTCCTATCCGTGCGCTACAACGGCGTCTACGAGATGACCCGCTCGTATCGCTACCCGAGCAAGGGCAATCATCGCCGCCAATTCTTCACGGCCACGTTCACCCCCTTCAAGCGGACGTCCATCCGCCTCAACTACGAAGGCGGCTTCATCCGGCAGCCGGCGATCCGGCCCTGGCCGATTTTCGACGGTGTGTCTGCCTGGCTCGCGGCGGGGTCGCAGATGCTCTCAACTCCCACGCCCACGCCCTCCAAACCCGCCGGCACCAATATCGCCAACTATGGCTCTGCCGGTCCGGTCTCGTTGCAGTTTAGTCCGGGTGGAACGTTCGTTCCGATCCAAAAGCGCCAGAACGAAGGCCTGAGCGCGTTGCCCACCTACGCCACCGGCTTCCCGGTGACTTCCGGCGCCAACCTGCGCTCGCTCGTCAACCCCTCCCTCTATCCCACGCTGGCCAGCTCCCTGAGCGACACCTCCTACCGCCGGAACCACTATCGCATCTACTCGGCGTTCATCGAGCAGCAGATCACGAGGGACTTCTTTGTCGAAGGCGCGATCAACCGCCTCACCGACGACCGCCATGTGGTCGACGGCTTCATCGGCAACGCCGACATCCTCTACGCCGACGTCAACCGCCAGTTGCCCAGTGGCGCGCCGAATCCCAACGCCGGCAAGTTCTACACCGAGTCCAACATGGGCCTCATCGTCAACCCGACCGAGAGCCTCGCGAAGCGCGCCATGGCGTCCTACGATCTCGATCTCACGCGGCAGGGCCCGGCCTGGCTCCGCCACTTCGGCCGCCATCGCGCGGCAGCGTTTGTCGAGCAGGTCGAGTCGAAGACCTTCAACAGCAACATGCGGGCGTGGGACATCACCAGCGCCGCGCGTTTCTCCACACCGAACGCGAAATACAACTGGCCGACCTCCGACCTGATCGCGTTTCGCTACTACTACGATCCGGCGGCCGACAAGGTGGGCAACCCGGGCAGCCCGTTCGCCAATTTTCCCATCCTCTACGCCAATTCGCCTCTTCCCCCGGCGGACCCCAGCGGCGTCACGATCGCCTACGTGAACACCAACGGTCCCTCCGCCAACCGCAGCGAGATCACCACGCGGGCATTTGCCCTGCAAAGCTCGTTCTGGCAGGGCCGGCTCATCCTCACCAACGGATTTCGCACCGATCGCTCCAGGGCCTGGTCCGGGACGGCCGCCAATTTCGAGCCCTTCCGGGACCAACGCGGCATCACCGCCGATCCCCGGGGATTCGATGTTCGCACGGCGTTTCCCGCGAGCCTGCGGGAGCGGGACGGTCACACCTCCACTCGCGGCGCGGTGCTGCACGCGCTGCCGTGGCTGAGTTTCGCCTACAACACCTCCGACAACTTCCAGGTCAACGCCGCCACTCGCAACGTCTATGGCGATCTCCTGCCCAACCCGAAGGGACGCGGCTCGGACTACGGCATCAAGCTCTTCCTCTTCGAGCAGAAGCTCGTCTTTGATCTCATGTATTACACGAACGAGACCGTCGACAAGATCGACCCCGTCGCGATCACGACGGCCGGCAACTTCGTCGACAACGTGAACGTGGCGTGGGAGGCCATCGCTGGAATAACCGGGGACAACAAGTATCGCAGTTCGCCCTATGACAGCCGGAGCGCCGGGGGCTGGTCCGACAGCACGTCGACCCGCTCTACGGGCTGGGAATTTTCCGCTACGGCCAATCCCACCAAGCAGTGGCGCCTGACGATCAACGGCAGCAAGCGCAGCACGGCTTCGACGACTGCCCGCGGCGTGAACATCATCGCCTACCTCAACGAATATCTGCCGATCCTGCGCAACCCCGCCTGGCAGTCGGCCACCACCCCCGGCAGCACCCTGACCGTGGCCGATCGGGTCGCGACGATTCAGACCACGCTGAACAATTTCGTCGCGACGCGAAATCTGCCGGAGGACATCTACGCGCCCAGCTGGTCGGTGAACGTCGTCCAGACCTACACGTTCGCGCGCGAGTCGCGCCTCGCCGGTTTCTCCCTCGGCGGCAGCATGAACGCCCGCGGCAAATCGATCGCCGGTTTCGGCGAAACCAGGACCGACATTTTTGATCCGGACCTGCGTTACTACGCGCCGGCCTTCGAGAATTTCGGCGCGTGGATCACCTACCAACGGAAACTCTTTTCGAACCGCGTCGACTGGCGGCTGCAGCTCAACGTCCGCAACGTCTTCGACGCCTACAAGATTTATCTGAACCGCGCTGTCGACGCCCGCGATGGCAGGAACACCCAGGCCAACGTCATCTACCGCCTGAACGAACCGCGCACGTTCGCGCTCACGAGCGCCTTCAAGTTCTGAGCGGCCCGGACTCGGCAATTTTTCAACCCCACGCGCCCATTCCAATGCCTCTTCGGAAACTCGAAAACACCACAGCACCCCAGCCGGGGCGGAACCGATCCGCGCGCGTGCTCGCGACCATCGTCTGCCCGATTGCGCTGCTGCTCGCGACGCTCGAACGGGCCGGCGCGCAGGAGCCGGCGTTTCTCGCACCGCCGGCTCACGTCGGCCCGCCACTGGCGCTGCACGCGACGACCAACCGCGCCTTCCAGGGGATTCCCAGCCTGGCGGTGGCGCGCGAGGGAC
>SYGN01000008.1 GCA_005799525.1 Opitutaceae bacterium
CGGCTTCCATCGCCTCAAGGGCTACGCCGACCTGCCCAAACTCGTGGCCGCTCTGGCGCAGCCGTCACAGACTTCCACTCCTGTCGTGGTTGCGACCCTACACGCCACCAAGCCATGAGCTCTGCACCATTCTTTCTCGGACGGGCCGGCGCCTTTGTCTCCCCGCGGTATATCACCCTTGCCAATCCACCAATCCCTGAAACCAATCCCTATGCTGCCATCCACCCAGCACTTTTAACGACGTTAGGGACACCCCCAGTCCCGACCAAGTCTACGTTTATGACGAGAAAGGTCATTACAAGTTCGCTGTGAATGGAGAACTTGTTGGTTACACCGCCCCAACCACCTCTGTGTAACCCCACCCTTCATCAAATCAAATTTACGTGTAGGACGAGAAGGACCACTACAAATTTGCGAAGTTACCACTCCAGCCATCACCAACTTCAGCGCTGATAAACTCCTCGCTGCCCCCTCCCCCATGCCGTCAAAATCTTCCTACTATCTAGTCGCCCTCCTCGCCGCGCTCGCGCTCCCGCTTTACGCCGCCGAGACCACGCGTCACGGCAAGACGGCGACCGCGCTCGACCGCTACGTTGCGCAGCCGGACGCCGCCTTCGCTTGGAAAAAAGCCGCCGAGGTCAGCGACGCCGACGGCACCGCCTATGTCCTCGATCTCGTTTCGCAAAACTGGCTCACGCCGGCCGAGGTAAACCAACCCGAATGGCGCCACTGGCTGACCATCATCAAACCCACAAACCTCGCGCATCCCACCGCTCTTCTCTTTATCTCGGGCGGCTCCAACAAACCCGGCAATCCTCCCAAGCCTTCGCGCGAACTCATCGAAATCGCCAAAGCCACCCGATCTGTCGTGGCCGAAATTCGCATGGTGCCCAACCAACCCCTCACCTTCCACGGCGACGGCAAACCCCGAACCGAAGACGACCTCATCGCCTACTCGTGGGATCAGTTTCTTCGCACCGGTGACGAGCGCTGGCCCGCCCGCCTGCCGATGACCAAGTCCGCCGTGCGCGCCATGGACGCTATCACTGCGTTTCTTGCCGGCGCCGAAGGCGGCGCGGCCAAAGTCGACACCTTTGTGGTTGCGGGCGGCTCGAAGCGTGGCTGGACCGCTTGGGCCACCGCCGCGGTCGATCGCCGTGTCGTCGCCATCGTCCCTCTCGTGATCGACGTGCTCAACGTCGAAAAATCAATGGACCACCACTTCCGCGCCTACGGTTTCTTCGCCCCCGCCGTCGGCGATTACGTCCGCCACCGCATCATGGATTGGATCGGCACGCCTGAGTCCCAGGCCCTCTACGCCATTGAAGACCCTTTCTCCTACCGCGACCGCTTCACGATGCCCAAGCTCCTAATCAACGCCTGCGGCGACCAGTTCTTCCTCCCCGATTCCTCGCAGTTTTATTTCAGCCAACTCCCCGGCGAAAAATTCCTCCGCTACATTCCCAACGCCGATCACAGCCTGAAAAACACCGATGCCTACCAGACGCTCAGCGCCTGGCATCATGCGATTTTGCACCGCACGCCCCTCCCGCGATTTGCGTGGCAACGCTCGCCCGTCGGCACGCTCACGGTCACCGCAAAAACGAAACCCACGTCCGTCCTTCTCTGGCAGGCGACGAATCCCGCCGCCCGCGACTTCCGCCTCGAAACCCTCGGCCCCGTCTGGACGTCCACTCCTCTCGAAGCCACCGGCGACACTTACACCGCGAAGGTCACCGCCCCCACCGCCGGCTGGACCGCCTCCTTCATCGAAGTCACCTTCGACGTCGGCGCGACTGCCCCACTGAAGCTCACGACCGACATCGCCGTGATGCCCGACACGCTTCCGTACCCTTCGCCGAATGCTCCAAAGCCCAAGGGATTTCTGAGCAAGTAGCCGAATTCTGGCCGGCGCGCCTCGCAGCTCACGCGGCCAGCATCGCTGCCTCAGCAAACTCTGCGTTGACCGTTCCGCCGCGTCGCCAACATTGCCCTTCCCCGCCGACGAAGCCTCCTGTCGCTCCCGCATCATTCGCTACACTCCTCCGCCATGCACTACCGCGCCCGCCTCTTGCGCTTCCACTTCGCCGCCTGCCTCGCATTCGCAGTTTCTGTCCTCCCCGCCACTCGCGCGCAGGCTCAGTCCACCGCCACGATTTCCGGCCGCGTCTCCGACAGCGGCACCGGACGATCCCTCCAAGGTGCCATCGTCCGCGTCGTCGGAACCACCGCCCTCGACTACACCGATGCCGACGGACGCTACTCGCTCACCGGCGTCCCTCCCGGTACGGCTGCCGTCGAAGTCGAATACGTCGGCCTCGATCTCTTTCGCCAGACTGTCGCCATCGCCGCCGGCGCTAATGCCACCGTCGACGCCGCGTTGAACAGCGTCGTGCTCAAAATGCAGGCCTTTGAGGTCGCCGAAGCCGCCCGCGGTCAAGCCCTCGCGATCAATCAGCAAAAAACCGCCCGCGGTATCGTCAACATCGTCTCCGAGGAAACCTTCGGTGCCATGAACGACGGTAATATTGGCTACGTCCTCCAACGTCTCCCTGGCATCACCGTCAACGAAGGCGAAGACGGCGCGCCCGAAGGTGCCAACATCCGCGGCCTCGCCAGCGAGTTCAATTCCTTCCAGCTCGACGGCAATCGCCTCGGCTCCCGCGGCTTCAGCACCCGTGATCTTGTGGCCGACGGCGTCGCCAACATTGAAGTCATAAAGGCCGCCACGCCTGACCGCGACGGCGACGCCATTGGCGGCATCATCAACGTCGTCTCCCGCTCCGCTTTCCAACGCGACGGTCGCGAGATCAGGCTTAACGCCAGCATGAACTACCTCGGTCTCGCCGACAAATGGGGTCACAACCTCCGCGCCACCTACAGCGATCTCCTCGGCGTCTTCGGCGAGGTAAAGAACCTCGGCGTCAGCGTCACGTTCTCCCAATACCGCGGCAACCGCTACTACGAGAACAACGACACCGACTTCAACCTCATCAATTCTGCCACCAACCCCACCTACAATCTCCCGAGCTTCCCCTTCTACTACGTCCCCAATCTCACCGTGCAGTATAACCTGCGCGACACCGAGTCCTACGCTGTCAACGGCACCATCGACTTCCGTCTCGGGCGAGAGCACACATTCTATTTCAAGCCCCTCTTCAGCCACAGTCTCGTCGACTCCTCTCGGTATCTCAGCCGGCCTTACGTGGACAATGCCCGCTTTCAAGACGCACTCACGGGCCGCAAAACCTTCGAGTTCCTCTCCACCGGCCAGGGCCGCGGCACCGCCGGCACCAACGGCTCGCGCGGCGAAATCCGCTACAGCGCCGAAGAAAACTCCTCCTTCACCGACATCTTCGCCTTCTCCGCCGGCGGGCGCCACGAACTCCGCTCCTCCACGCTCAACTACGATGTCTTCGCCCGCCACACCCACTACAAGCGCACGCTCGATTCCGATTTCATCGTCCGCAACGTACCCGTCGCCAAGGGATATTTCCAATGGGAATACGACGTCCGCAATTCCCTGAAACCCCTAGTGTGGGTCGTGAATGGCCTCGATCCGCGCGACCTCAGCGGCGTCACTCGCGGCGACCTCAGCATCGAGCCCGAGGAGCGTTGGGAGACTGCGCTGACCGCCAAGATCGACTGGGAACGGAAATTCATCGGCGCACGCGCCGCCGGCGCACTCAAGGTCGGCGCAAAATACGCCTCAAACTCCCCGGAGTTCAACCAAAACCAATTCGAATACGACACCACCGCAGCCTTCCCCTACGCGCAGGTTATGAAGACGAGCAACCGCGCGATCAACGGTCGCGAGATGTTTATGGAGGTCGAACCCACCAAGCTCCGCACCCTCCTCCAAACCAGCCCGCAGCTCTTCCCTTTCGTGCCCTACGATTCCCTCCGCGGCGCCAACGAGGAAGACTACGATGCCTCCGAGTCCACCACCGCCGCCTACGGCATGGGCACTCTCCAGTACGGCCGCACGACCGTCGTCGGCGGCGTGCGTGTCGAGCGCAACACCTGGGCCTCCACCCGGAAAGAAGTCGATGCCCGCACCCTCGGCGTCCGCTTCCGCCACGCCGGCCGGAACTACACCGAAGTGCTCCCCGGGCTCCATTTCCGTCACGCCCTACAAAAAAATCTCATCCTCCGCGAGAGCTACAACCGCAGCTACGCGCGCCCCTCGCTCGGCCGCCTCACCCTCGGGCGTTCCGAGGACATCAACGGCAACATCGCTGTCGGCAACCCGTTCCTCGATCCCACCAACTCCCACAACGTCGACGTGCAACTTGAGCAGTATACCGCTAAGGGCGGTCTCTACTCCGCCGGCTTTTTCTGGAAAAAAATGAAGGGCTTCTATTTTAACAGCAACCAACGCTTCAACGAAGTCGACCCGGTCTCCGGCGATCCGATCATCACCCCGCTCGGCACGCGCACGCTCCGCCGCTGGGAAAACGCCAAAGGCGCGACCAACTACGGCATCGAACTCATCGTGCAGCAGAAACTCCACTTCCTTCCACCCGTGCTGCGAGGCCTCACCGCAAATCTCAGCGCGACGTTCGGCAAGAGCGCAGCCGAATATGGCGCGCTCCGGGTCGGCGAGAAACTCCCTACGTTCGGTTTCTCGGATACGATGTTTAACGCCTCCCTAGACTATGCCATCGGCAAGTTCCGCGCCAACGTCCGTTACTCCTACCGCTCTCACTATCTCACTGGCATCGGCGACAACCGCTACGTTGACGACACTTTCGCCGCCCGCGAGCAAATCGACGTCGATGCGAGCTACCGCCTCACGCGAAAAATCCGCGTCACGGCCAATGTCATCAACCTCACTTCGCGCCCGCAGGTCTCCTATCAATCCTTTCCCCAATACGTGGAGGACAACAGCAACTCCGGCTGGCGCGCCACCCTTGGGGTGGATTTGACCTTCTGATCCGCGCCGCGGCTGCCGCCTCACCTCTGCCCGACGGCGAACAGTCTAATCGCCGGGCGACGCGAATACCAACGCTCTATTTTTTCGGACTTCCGCTGGCTTGAGGTAAGGCTAGCCCGGCTAGGACCGGAAGTGACTCACCGCTCAGGTGACACTCAAGGCTCACCGCATGGATGTAAAAAAGGGTCACGTCGCAAGTCTTGACAAACTGTTCCGCCGCGAGAGGCTGGGCGGACTATGGCGAGGAAACTACGGTTGGAGTACGAGGGGGCGTGTTACCACGTGATCAATCGAGGGAACTACCGGCGGGATTTGTTCGCGGACAAAGGGGCGGCAGAGGCGTTCGAGGGCTGCCTGGGCGAGTCTTGCGGGCGCTTCGGCTGGCGGGTGCATGCGTTCGTCATCATGCGAAACCATTTTCACCTCGCGCTGGAAACGACGGAACCGAACCTGAG
>SYGN01000052.1 GCA_005799525.1 Opitutaceae bacterium
AAACCGGACGCGATGTGGAGTTTCTGCCGTGGGATCTTCGTAAACCGGCTCTTCGGTGCGCAGACCGGTCAGGCGGACTTGAGGGTTGGGGGACTACCGGGGTCCGATTCCGTTTCCACCCGCCACCCTCCCCTTAAACCCCTCCCGGATGCAATCCCCCTAAAAATCAAGTTTCTTAGGAGTGCGAGCCAGTTCGTCCGGCGGTTTCATTTGACCGGAGCGGCGAAAAAAATGCCCGTTACCGGGGGTGCTTGTCAATACTTGCGACGTGACTCTTTTTGTCTTGCCTGTGAAAAAGGTTTGGTCGACTTGAGTCTGAAAAATACGGGCTAGGGGCCGAAGCGCGCGATCAGGGCGTCGAGGTTCACGTCGCCGAGCGATGCGACTTGGAGGTCGGCGTGGCTGAAGTCGTGGTGCGCGGTGGAGGGGCCGGGGCACACGATCGTGTGAAGGTGGGCGCGTTTGGCGGCGATACTGCCCGTGGCGGAATCTTCGAAGGCGATGGCTTCATGACCGCGGAGGCCGAAGCGATTTAAGACGAGTTTGTAGAGATCGGGTTCGGGCTTGGGCGACGGCACGTCTTCGCGGCAGGCGAGAAAAGTGAAGCGGTCAAAAAGGCCGAGGCGGGTGAGGTGGGCGTCGCACCACGAGTGCGGCGAGTTGGACGCGAGACCGACCGGGAGCGAGAGCGCGCGGGCGGCGTCCAAGAGCGCGAGGATGCCCGGGAGAATCGGCTGCTGGAGCATGAGCGGATCTTTGATGGCGCGGCGTTCGAGTTCGAGGTCGGCGCGATTGGCGTGGGGGCTGAAGCCGTGCCACGGATCAAAGGCGTAGTCGGCGTGGCCGGTGCTACGCAGGAAGAGATCGCGATCGAAGGGGACGCCATGGTTGGCGTGGACGAGGCCGTAGGCGTCGATGAGGGGTGTCTCGGTGTCGAGGATGAGACCGTCGAAGTCGAAGATAAGGGCGCGGATCATGCGGAGGGTGGGAGAGCGGAGCGTGGGAAAGTGAAAGTGAGAGTGAGATCGGAGCGTGGAGAGCGGACCATGGCAAGGGGTGGGCCACGGACGACGTGGCCGGGGCAATACGAAAAGGGCGCAAGGACGGTGCCGGAGTTTTCAGCGCTCAGTTGCGCTCATTTTGGCGTGAGGGCGGGGTGGCGTGGACCGGCGCCGCCTGATCGGCGAAGCGCGGGGGGCAGTGAGTTTGGGAAAGCGCCCGCCCGTTGCAGAGGGGGGACTTGCGCTTGGTGGGACGATCCGGCGTGATGGGGGAAATTTTCTTCTCCTATGCGCGGCTTACGTTTCTTGATTTCGGTTTTGTGGTTGGTGGTGGTGGCGACCGCGTCGGCGCAGCTGGCGGCGCGGTCGACGGAAGAGTGGTTGCAGACCCTCGATGCGGCAAACCGCGTCGCGAAATTGAAAATCGACGACGTGGTGGCGGCGTTGAAGCTGCAGCCGCACAGCGTGGTCGCCGACATCGGAGCGGGGTCGGGGGTGTTTACGGTGCCGTTGGCGAAGATTGTATCTGGAGGAAAAGTATACGCGGTCGATATTGAGCAGGGTCTAGTCGATCACATCACGAACAAGGCCGGCGAGGCGAAGCTGACGAATGTGGCGGGCGTGCTGGGAAAATTTACGGATCCGAATCTGCCGGCGAAGGACGTGGATCTCGCGCTGATTTTCGACGTGTTGCACCACATCGAGAACCGCACGGAGTATTTGAAGAATTTGGTGCCGTATCTGAAAAAGGCGGGACGCATCGTGGTGATCGATTTTCATCCCGAGCTCGGGCCGCACAAGAGTGACCCGACCCTGCAGGTGACGAAGGCGCAGGCGGCGGCGTGGTTCGCGGCGATCGGCTTCAAGCCCGTCGCGGAGCATGCGTTGTATACGGACAAGTGGTTTGTGGAGTATGCGCGTTGAGGGGTTCGGATTTGGGCTAGGAAGATTTTTCGGAGAAGACGGCCGGCCCAGCAAGAGCTGGCCCGGGAGAACGTATCAGCGAAATCACGACTTGAGGGTGACAATATCCCGAAGTTTCACCTTGACGTTGCCTTGTCGTTTGTAGCGGCAGCTTCTCCGCGCATTGCAATGATGACGCGAGCAACCCAGCTCGGTCGGGCAAACTGCGCGGTGCGCATAGATTCCAACCCACAATATTCCGACGGCTGACATTAAACATGTTACCCGACCCTTTTTGACGAGCCTTTTGCGGCAAGTTCGCCCTCGCATCCACGCCTTGCGGCTGCTATGGGTCACCCCAGACAGCATCATTATCTACCGCTACCTATGAGTGACTTTGTTGAGGACGGACTCCGGGAACATCAGGCCACCAATGATGTGATGTTGGGCTTTCTTGCCGCGTCACAACGCCAGCGGAATCTCAAACAACTGCACGCCCAGACCAGGAACTGCAACCGCCCATGAAACCACGCTCGCTCCTCGCCCTGACTTTGGGGTTCATCTTCTGCACCATGGGTTGTTCCCCGGACCGCCAGGTCTCCGGCCAAGTCTTCGTCGTCACCAAGGGCCGCGAGAATGTGAAGATGGGACTGGTGCACATCCACGCCGTGACGGCCGAGCAACTCGCGCCCATTGCGGCAGAGCTGCTGAAGATCTACAAGCAAGCCGACTTGAACGAGCGTCAAGCTCTCGCCCAGCAGGTGGCCGACCTTGCCGCATTGCGCCAGTTTGAGACCGAGTTGGGTGCGTTGCAGCCTGCGGGCCTGAACCTGCCGGAGTTCCGTACTTGGCGGGAGGAAAGCGCCCAGCGCCGGAGTTCCGTCGCGGCGCGCGTCACCGGGAGCACCGATTCGGCCGCCGCATTGGAAGGGCTCATTACCATTCTGTTCGCCCGACTCCCCGCCGCTGCGGGCAAGACGGATGCCGACGGCCGGTTCAACCTCAACCTCAAGTCTAGCCCGAAAGTCTGGTTGCTGGCGCAGGCTGAACGAATCACAGGCAAAGACACCGAGCGCTATTTCTGGGCGCACGCGGTGAAGAATGGCCGTGACACGAACCCACTGCTGCTCTCCAACGACAGCTTGGTGGAGCGCGGCCTGCAGGGCTTCCTTGATTTTCTGGCGGATAACTCAACCGAAACCAAACAGCCTTTGCCGCTGCCTCAGATAACCCCGAACCTCGAAATCGTTCAATGGGCGAAAACTAGTCAGGCCAGTGCTGGCCTCGTTGCGAAGGCGGCTAAAGAAAAAGCCGCTGCCGAGGCCAAGCTTATTGCCGAGGCCAAGGTTATTGCCGAGGCCAAAGCGGAAGCGGAGCGTGTGGCAGCGGCAAAACTTCAGCCGGAAACTGACGAAGAGGAGCGCCGCCGCCGCAAAGCGGGGGAAGCATGGGCGGTGGAGGGTGTCGGAGTGACCTTGGTGCCGATCGCGGGCGGTACGTTTTCGATGGGGAGCAGGAGTGGTGGCTCAGATGAGCAACCCGT
>SYGN01000053.1 GCA_005799525.1 Opitutaceae bacterium
CGAGCCCACATCCGGGGTGGACCCGGTGGGTGCGGCCGCGATCAGCGAGTTGATTCTCCAGCTCAAGGCCCAAGGCAAGACCGTGCTCATCACCTCGCATCTCCTGACCCAGATCGAGGACATCTGTGACCGAGTCGCGATCCTCGATCGCGGTCGTCTGATCCTTGAGGGTGCGGTGTGCGACTTGGTGGGCGGAGCGGAGCGGCCGGCTTGGATCGTCGAAAAACTTTCACCGGCGGAAGTGCAGGAGTTGCGCGGGTGGCTCGGGCTGCGCGGGCGCACCTTGGAGGCGGTGGCCGCGCCGCGTGCACGGCTCGATCAAATTTTTCTGGAGCGGGTGGGGCGGGGTGAAGCGAAGAACCCGGAGGGTGGGTTATGAGCGGGGTGCCTTTCTCCCTGATGCGCGTGCTGCTGATCGCGCGCAACACGTTGCTCGAAGCCTCGCGGCAAAAACTGTTCAGCTTCCTGCTGGTGCTGGCGCTCGGACTCGTGGGCGGTGCGCAGTCTTTTCGGGAATTCAATTTTGGCGCTTCCGAGCTGAAATTTCTCGCGGACCTCGGCTACGGGGCGATGGCGTTTTTTGGGGCCGCGTTAACGATCGCCGCTACGGCGCAATTATTCTTTAGCGAGACCGACCACCGGACCGCGCTCACCTTGCTCGCGAAACCGGTCTGGCGCGCGGAGTTTATTCTCGGAAAATACCTCGGTGTGGTTGCGGTGACGGCGGTTTTTTGCGCGCTCATTACGGGTTTACTTGTCGCGGTGTTGTGGTCGCGAGAGAGCACGTTGCTGCGGGATATTCCGGACTCGTTTGCCCAAGGCCGGACGCTGCGAATAGTGGACCTCGGGTTGGCGGGCTACCTGCAGTGGCTCAAGCTGACGGTCTTGGCCGCCTTCACTTTGCTGGTCGCGAGTTTTTCGCGGACCCAGCTCTTCACGGTCGTGACGGGATTTTTCGTGCTGGTGATCTGCCATTTGCAATATCTCGCGCGGGACGCTTATGCGCAGGGCGACTCGACGTGTGCGCAGGTGGCCGCCGGCCTCGTCGGGCTGATGTTCCCCAATTTTCAGTTGTTCAATTTTGCCGACAACGTCGGTATGGGCATCCCGGTGGCTTGGGACCGCGTTGCGCGGGTCAGCGTTTACGCACTGGGCTATGTGGCGGCAGGGTGCGGGCTCGCTATCTTCAGTTTTCGCAAACGTGAAATCTAGGTTGCTCGCGATTCTCGTCACCGTGGGTGGCCTCGCGCTGACGGGCGCCGCTCTGCGGTGGATGGAGGCACCATTGTGGGCCGCGTTGCGCGCGGAGCAGCCGGCGCTGCGACTTGATTCGGCAGCCGCGGCGGCGGGGCAAGGTGTGACGTTGGGTCTACTCGGCGGTTTTCGCGCGATCGTGGCGGATTTCACATGGTTGCGACTTCACGTGATCTGGGAGCAGCGCGACCTCGCAGCGACGGATACGATGCTGCGGTTGGTTACGACGATTGACCCGCGGCCGCTCTATTTTTGGGTGAATGGCGCGCGGATCATCGCTTTCGATATGACGGCGTGGCGCATCGCGGAAGCCGGTGGCCACGACGTGGTGCCGGCCGTACAGCGGGATCGCCTTGGCGCGGAGCAGGCGCGGCTGGCGATTCGGTTGCTGGAGGAGGCGATGACGTTTCATCCGGGCAACGCCGCGCTCTGGATCGAGCGCGCGAATATCGAGCTCAACCGTTTGCGCGACACCGCAGCGGCTGCCGAGAGCTACCGCAAGGCGTGGGAACAACCCGGCGCACCTGCCTACGCGGCGCGCTTGCATGCTGAATTGCTCCGACGGCTCGGGCGGAAGGCTGAGGCGCTCGTTTGGCTGACGAGGCTGCATCCTCAATTGCCGCTCGAGGAGGAGGGCACCGAGCTCGTCCTCAGTCGTATTCGTGATCTGGAGCGCGAGCTCGCGATACCGGTTATGCAGACTTACCGCCCGGCGGCGTCGGTTCCGCCGGGAAGGTCCGCGAGGGAGTCACGGAAGTAGATGAAGTTTTGACAGGACGCGCTGGCCCCGCCCTGTTCTCTGGCTTCCCCATGACTTTGATGACTTCGGTGACGGTCGACCTCCCCTTCCTGCTGGTGGCAGTAGCCCTGCTGTGGTTTCCGCGTCATTGGCTGAGGCTAGGCTCGGTGTTCAAGCGTCGTCGGAGCGCGAACGCCGTGCGCGCCGCGAAGGAACCATGGAACAACCGGGAGCAGGGTGATCCCCGGGTGAGCTTCGCCTCCGAATTTTCTAAATTCAGAAATTACGTTGATCTCCTGCGGGCGGGGGCGAGCAGTTTGGCGCTTTTTGGCGGTTTGGGAATAACTTCATGCTTGGGTGTCGCCGAGGGCGCTCCGCGCAACATGGAGTATGCGGTGATCGGACTGCGTGCGCTGATTCTGCTGATCGGTTTGCTGGTGCAGACGGTGCGATTCGAAAATCACCGCCTGACGTTTTATCCGCCGATCTTTTATTTGGCTGGCCTGACGGTGGCATTGAGCGGCTACCGTGCCGCAGGGTTCGCGTTTGTGCTGATCTGGACGATGAGCCCCGTTTTCGGCGGGGCTCTCGGCTTGCTGACGATCTACGCCGCGCTCGTCGTGGGCTTTGGATACGTGTTTAATGGGGGCGTGAGTATCTCGTCCGCGCTGGCGGGGTTTCTTTGCTTTCTGCCGAGTCTGCTGAGCATGCTGGCTAACCGGCCTTTGGTCGTGTTGAGTCGTAAGGGAAGCTTTCCTGCGAGGTAGCTGTGACGGCGACGCGCGTTAAAATTTGGCTCGCGGCGACTCGCCCGCGGACGCTACCGGCGGCGGTGGCTCCGGTGCTCGTGGGAACCGCGGCCGCGTGGCGGGAGGGGAAATGTGACGGCGCAGCGGCAGGTCTGTGTCTGGTTTTTGCGGTGCTGGTGCAAATCGGCACGAATTTCGCCAATGACTATTACGATTTTATCAAGGGCGCGGACACCGCGACACGGGTTGGTCCCAAGCGGGCGGTAGCATCGGGACTGATTGCGCCGGCGACGATGAAGGGAGCGCTGTGGGTGGTGTTTGCCGCGGCGTTTCTGAGCGGGCTCGGACTCATCGCGTGGGGCGGGCCTTGGCTACTGGTGGTCGGAGTGGCGAGTATTCTCTGTGGTTTCGCCTACACGGGCGGCCCCTTCCCGCTGGGCTACCACGGCCTCGGCGATGGGTTCGTCTTTGTCTTTTTCGGCCTCGTGGCCGTGGGCACAACCTGCTTCGTGCAGGCAGGGAAAGTGACGCCGGCGGCTTGGTTGGCGGCGGTGCCGATCGGACTACTCACGGCCAATATTCTGGTTGTAAACAATTATCGTGATGTCGACACCGATGCCGTCGCCGGGAAGCGGACCTTGGTCGTGCGCTTTGGCCGTGGATTTGCGCGCACTCAATTTGGCCTGTCGCTGGTGATCGCGTTGCTGGTGCCGCTGTGTTTTTTCGCACACGACCGCAGTATGTGGTCACTGCTCCCGCTCGGCGTGGTGCCGATGGCTTGGTCGCACTTCGGACGACTGAGTGAAAAAAAATCACCCAGCGAGCTTATCGCTCTGCTAGGTGATACTGGAAAACTGCTGTCGCTTTACGCGCTGCTCTTGGCGATCGGCCTCGGGTTGGGCCGCGCCGATTAGAGGTGGGCGGCGACTTTCGCCTTGATGGCCGCTTTCGGCATCATGCCCACGAGGGTCTCGGCGGCTTGGCCACCTTTGAAGAGGATCATCGTCGGGATGGCCCGGACCCCATAGTCGACGGCGACCGCTTCGTTCTCGTCGATATTGACCTTCGCGATGGTCAACTTGCCGTCGAGCTCGATGGCTAGCTCCTCGAGGATCGGGGCGATCGCCTTGCACGGACCGCACCACGGCGCCCAGAAATCAACGAGCACAGGCGTCGTCGCGGACGTAATCGTCGGCTTGAATGTATCGGTGGTCAGGTTGGCGATTTTTTCAGACATAGAAATTAGAGATTGAGGAAGAGGAGAGCGGTAAAGAGCAAAGATGCAACTGCGGCGACTCCGGCCAGACCGACGATCCACGACGGGACGTCGGAGTTGGTGGCGCACGTCATGTCGGCCTCTGGACGGTGGGAGTGGGCGGTCGAGGCGGGCATCAGTACTAACGCGGCGTGGACTTATGCAAGATTTCGGCGAGCTCATCCGGCTCCACTTGGTGGAGTTGTTTCTTTCGGGACTTCAGTTCCTCAAACGTCTTCATGGCGGTCTCCGTCATGCGCCCGTGGGTTTCATCGGAGCCACCCAAAATGGCGAATTGTTCACCGGTGGTGATGCGGTTATGGCCGTCCTCGTTGTCGAGACCGACGCCGAGCAGGGCCGCACGGAGAGCGGGCTTCTTTTTCTTTTTACTCACGCGGTCACGGTGTGGTCACTCACCACGGTTTCAAGCGGGTTTTCCTCGACGGCTGCAACCATGATGTCGGCGAAGGGTTCGTGTTGGCGGATGCGGAGTTTTTTCAGGCGGGTGAGCTCGAGCATGGCGAGGAACGTGGCCACGAGCCGGCGCAGCGTGACGCCCTCGGGGAAGAGGTGGGAGAAGACAAAATTCGTTTCGGTGCGGGTGCGGTTGAGCAGCCATTCCATCTGGTCGGTGACGGTCGTTTGTTCGTCGTGGATTTCTCCGACGACGAGTTTTTCCGCGAGGCGGCGGATTACCATATTGAAGGTGTTCCACAGCTCGATGCGGTCCACGCCCTTCAAGGGGCGCTCACTGTCGGCCAGCGAAAGATCGGAGAGGAAACGCTCCATGAGATTCTGGCGGGTGACGGCGAGATCGTTGAGCTGGGCGGCGGCTTCCTTGAATTTTTTGTATTGGAGGAGCTGGTGGACCAATTCCCAGCGTGGATCCATTTCATCTTCGACAAGATTGGGGTCGATGGCGTGCTGGCCTTTAGGCAGAAGCAGACGGCTCTTAATTTCCATCATCGTCGCTGCCATGACAAAAAACTCACCGGCGACATCGAGGTCGAGTTGCTGCATGCCCTTGAGCGCGTCGATGTATTGGCGGGTGACGGACTCGATGGGGATGTCGTAGATATCCAGCTCGTTCTTCCGGATGAGAAAAAGCAGCAGATCGAGCGGGCCTTCGAAGACCTGAAGTTTGATGCGATAGTCGGAGTCGGGAACCACGGTTGGGCGATGGTTGCGCCGAGCGGAGGAGCGGCAAGGGGAAAAACGATTGTCGTCCGCGTGGCTGCGCGACCGGCAAAGGTTCGTTAACCGTTTCGTTACGGCGCAGGGGTGGGGCGCGCGGTTTCCGTCCGGTCGCTGTGATCGCGCCAGAACCAGCGCGCCATGGCGGGCAGAAGAATAATCGCGGCGAACATGTTAACCAAAAACATGAAGGTGAGCAGAAGGCCCATGTCGGCTTGGAACTTGAGATCGGAGAAAATCCACATGCTGACCCCGATCGCCAAGGTGAGGCCCGTAAAGACAATCGCGGTGCCGGTGTCCTTGAACGCCTCGAACATCGCGTCTTCAAACTGCTCGCCGCCTTTCAGTCCGGAGAGCAGTCGGGCAAAGAGATAAATACCGTAATCCACGCCGATCCCGATGCCGAGCGCAACCACGGGAAGGGTCGACGTTTTCAGTCCGATGCTCAGAGACACCATGAGCGCGTACGCCAGATAGCTGACGATCGCGAGCGGGACGACGATGCACAGGGTGGCGCGGAAGCTGCGAAAGGTGATCAAGCACAGCGCGATCACGGCACCGAAGACCCAGTGCAAAATGGGGCGCTCGGCGGCTTGCACGACTTCGTTCGTCGCCGCCATGACGCCGGCGTTACCACTCGCGAGGAGGAACTTGGCTTTATCCGAAGGGTGGGCGGCGGAGAAGGTCGTGACCGCAGTGGTGACCGCGCGGAGGGTCTGGGCTTTGTGATCGCTGAGGAAAATCATGACGGGCATCACGCTGGCGTCGCGATTGAGCAGACCGGTGGCGGTCTCGATCGGCGAGACGGCTTGGGCGAGCGCCTGGGGGTTGCGCGGCAGCACGCGCCATTTGAGCGAAGCTTCGCTGAAACCGGCATTGATGATTTTGGCCATCGACGGTAACGAGATCACCGACTGCACACCTGGCACTTGGCGGATCTGGCCTTCGAACCGGTCCATCAACGAGACGACGTCGTAATCGACACAGCCGTTCGGGACGGTTTCGACGATCACGGAGAACACGTCCACGCCGATACTAAATTTTTCCGTGATCACGCGCGAATCGACATTGTAGCGGGAATTTTGCCGCAGCTCGGGCACTCCGGCGTGGGTGTCGCCGATCCGGATTTCCCGAGCCTTCCTCTCGCCCCAAAAACCGAGTGCGACAAAAAGAACGATGATGAGCATGGACGGCACCGGTTTCAGGCCCTTGGCCAGCCGTGCCCAAAACGCGTCGGTCTTCGCGCGGCGGTCGACGACCCACTGGGCGTAGGAGGCCGGCAGACGCAGATACGAGAGTAGGATGGGCAGCAGGAAGAAATTTGTGATGATGATCACCGCTACGCCCAAACTGGCGGTGATGGCGAGCTCGTGAATCGTCGGGATTTTTATCACCATCATCGTGATGAAACCGACGACGTCCGTCATTAGCGCGACGACGCCGGGTATGATGAGGCGCTTGAAGGCGAACAGTGCGGCCGTCGGGCCATCGTGACCGGCAAAAACCTCGTTGCGGAAGGTGCAGATTTTTTGGACGCCGTGGCTCACGCCGATCGCGAACACGAGGAACGGCACCAGAATCGAAAACGGGTCGATGCCATAGCCGAGCGCGGTCAGGCCGCCCAGTTGCCAGACGACGGCGACGAGGGAGCAAACGACGGGGGCGGCGGCAAGTTTCCAGCGCCCGGCGTATTTCCAAACGAGCAGTCCGGTGACCAGAATGGAGACGCCAAACAACAGGAGGACGCCGTGAGCGCCATCGCTGATATCGCCGATGATTTTTGCGAACCCGATGATGCGAACTTCAATCGCGCCGCCGGTCTCTTTTTCGATGCGTTGACGAAGCGCCTCGAGGCCGGCGGCGACGCGCAGGTAGTCGATTTTTTCGTCGGTGCGTGGATCGATTTCAAGGAGCTGCGCGCTGATGATCGCACCGGTAAAATCGTTTGCGACGAGTTGGCCGAGCTTGCCGGACTTCAAGATGTTTTCACGCACCCGGGCGAAATTGGGCGGGCTCGGGGTGAAGTCGGCCGGGATGACGTTTCCTCCCGAGAAACCGTCCTCGACGACTTCGATGTAGCGGACGTTGGGGGTGAAGAGTGACTGAACTTGGGTGCGGTCGACGGCGGGCAAAAAGGTGACTTCGTCCGTGGCGCGCTTGAGCTGGGTAAAAAACGGGGCGGTGAAAATATCGCCCTCGCGAACCATGAGCGCGACGAGCACGCGATTCGCGCCGCCAAATTCACTTTGGTATTTTGTGAACGTCCGGATGTAGGGATGCTCAAGGGGGAGCGACTTATTGAAACTCGCATCGACGCGCAACTGGCTCGCGAATACCGCCATCATGGCAGTCAGCGCAGCAAATCCGATCACGAGCGCTGTGCGGTGGCGGAAAATCCAAGCGGCAAATTTATCGAGCATGGTGGATGGCAGGTGCCGGCGAGGTTAATCAATCCGGATCGAGGAGCACGAACCTCGGCTGGCAGCGGCATTCATCGCGGTGCCTCGAGCCGAGTGGCCCCGGCTTCCCCGAAGGCCACGATACTGCCGTCGGGGGCTGCGATGAGCTCGGCGACGGCGGTAGTGAGCGGGGCCTCCCATGTCTGCAGGGACTTGCCATAGTCGCGGCTGACCAAAAGCACGCTGGCGTGTCCGGCGAGAACGAAGACGTTACTCCTGAGATGGAGTGAGGCGGCGAGCAGGACGGGTTCGGGGGTCACGAGGGGCACCCAAGTATCGCCATCATCAATCGAGCGAAAGGAACGACCGCGCAGTCCGTGGGCGATGAGGGTGCGTTTATCGAGGGGGAGAATGCCGTAGAACGAGCCCTCGTAGGCGGCGGGGATGCGTTTCCAGGACGCACCGTCGTCAGTGGAGCGCAGCAACGTGCCGTGTTCGCCGGCGAGGTAGAGCGTGCCGGTGGGGCCACGACTGAGGCGGTTGAAATGATAATCGTCGTCGCTGATTTTCCGGCGCGTCCATGTTTTGCCTGCGTCGGTGGTGGTAACGCTAAGACCGTAGGCACCCACCGCGATGGCGCGGTGCGCGTCGAGGGCGAGGATATCGAGGAAAGAGTCGGCGAGGTTTTCGCCCTGCCATTGATGCTGCCACGTCCGGCCGGCATCGGTCGTGGTCAAAATGAGGGCATCGTGGCCGACGGCCCAGCCGCGAGTACCATCGGTCGCGAACGCGACACCGGTGAGTGTCGCGGTAGCCAACGACGCGGCGGCGCGCCACGTCAGGGCGTTGTCGGCGGAGCGGAAAATGGCGCCGCGTTCGCCCACGGCGACGATGTCGGACCCGACGACCGTGCCGTCCAGCAGGAGCACACGCGGGTTGGCGACGGCGGCACTGAGCTGGCCGACGGCGAGGGCGGCGACGAGTAAAAGAGGCCAAGAACGCATCGGACACAAAAAAGGCCGGGCTGTGCCCGGCCCGATTTTAATCAACGCACACCGTCGCGACGGAGGGAGTCGGGGGTGAAGTCGGCGGGGGTGCGCTTTAGAGCGAAGTTATACATCGTATTCTCGTTATCCATGCCGATCGCAAGGTATCGGCCGTTTTGGAGATCGACGTGAACTTCGAGGGTGCTCCAAAAAGTCTGCGCATCATAGTAGTTGATACAGTGGGCCTCGGAGACGCGCCAGAGTTGACCGCGCGCGTCGTAGTGGTCGGCTGCCAGAATTTGCCAGCTGTCTTCATCGATATAGAACGTGCGACGGGCGTAGAGGTGCGATGTGCCGGGCTTCAGGGTGGCATCGAGCACCCAG
>SYGN01000054.1 GCA_005799525.1 Opitutaceae bacterium
CTGCTCGGCACGCATCGGGGCGCCGTCAGCCATCAGCGACTTCAGGTTTACCTCGACGAGTTCGTGTTTCGGTTCAACCGAGGAGCCGCGTCGAGTCGCGGTCTTTTGTTCCACCGGCTGCTGGTCCAAGTCCTCAAGAATGAGCCGATCCCAAGAGCCCGGCTCTGATCCCCTGAAAGTGTCAGTCAACTGCATACCCCGTTTGCGGAAGGACCCTTTTCGTCGTCCCGTCATCCGGTCCTCGTTGCACAATTTTCCGGCACTTCTTCAGTCCGGGGCGGAAACGAGCTTTCGTTTCGTGGGGTGGCGCTTAGCGTCGACCGCTATGATCCGACGTATCTTGGTGGGAGTTGCGATGGGACTGAGTGGCCTGCTCTCGGCGAGCGGTGCGGACGGGGTGGCCGCGAAACCGGGAGAGCGATTCTCGTTCGTGGCGTTTGGCTGCATGCCTTATGGGAAAGAAAATTACCCGGCCTATGAGCGCTTGTTGAAAGAGATCAACCGGCACGGCCCCTCGTTTACCGTGCACTGCGGCGATACGAAGAGCGGGAGCGAGCCGCCCACGGACGCGTTTATGAAACAGGTGCATCGGTGGTTCGATTCGTTGGACGGTGCGCTGATCTATACGCCGGGCGACAACGAGTGGACGGATGTGCATCGGAAGAACAACGGCAGCCAGGATCCGCTGGTCTGGCTCGCCAAGGTGCGCACGGAGTATTTTTCGACGGAGCGCAGCATGGGCCGCGCACCGATCCCGTTGGTCACGCAACGGCGGGAAAAGGGGTTTGAGAAATTTATGGAGAATGTGCGCTGGGTGCGGGGCGGCGTGGTGTTTGCGACGGTGCATGCGGTCGGCAGCAACAACAACCGTATCAAAACCGACGATCGCGAACGAAGCGGGCTGGCGCGGGAGAGTGCATCGGCGGAATTTCGCGAGCGCGACGCGGCAAATGTGGCGTGGGTGCGCGGGACGTTTGCGGAGGCGCGCGCAACGCGGGCGCCGGGTGTGGCGCTGTTTTTTCAAGCGGAGCCGTTTGATGCGGCGGAGAAGGACGGCCGGGAGTCGGGGTTTACGGAGTTTCTCGGCGCGGTGGAGCAGGAGGCGAAACACTTTGAGAAGCCGGTGCTGCTGGTGCATGCGGACGACCACCGCTACCGGCTGGAGCCTAAGGTGCGGTTTCCGAGTGGCGAGAAACACGACAATGTGACGCGGCTCGGGGTCTTTGGGGCGAGCGACATCCATGCTGTGCAGGTGACGGTCGATCCGACGTCGAAGGCGGTCTTTCTAGCTGGTCCGCTGCTCGTGCCCGGGAATCCACTCCCCGTGCTGCCGCGGTCGAAAAAAGAGGCGGGGAAAAAATGAGCGGAGGGCGGAGGGGCGGAAGCGTGGCGGTGGCGAGGGAGTTGCCAGAACTCTTGCTGCGTGAGCCACGGCTGACGCTGGCGGTGGCGGAAAGTGTGACGGCCGGTCACGTGCAGGCGCGGGTGGCGGCGGTGTCGGGGGCGTCCGGGTTTTTTCTTGGCGGGGTGACGGCGTATACTTTGGAGCAAAAAGTGAAATTGCTTGGCGTGAATCGCGCGGCGGCGAAAAAGGTGAACTGCGTGTCGGCGCAGGTGGCGGAAGAGATGGCGCTCGGTGTGTGCGCGTTGTTTGGTGCCGACGTGGGTGTGGCGACGACGGGTTACGCAGAGCCCTCGCTCGCTGAGGGGGTGGCTGTGCCGATGGCTTGGTGGGTGGTGGGTTGGCGCGGCGTGCGTGGAAAATTTTCGGTGCGGCACGGCCGGGTGGAGTGTCCCGGGGCGTCGCGCGTGGTGGCGCAAGCCATCGTGGCAGACGCGGCGCTGGCGGAACTCGTCGCGTGGTTGCGCGAGCTACGCGCGAGTGGGGGCTGAGCGGGAAGGAGTGGGCGCAAGCGGTCATTTTGCCCGAAAAAACTCCTGAAAAAAAGTGTTTCGGATGACGTGACACTCCCTCTGAAAAAGAGGTTTTTTTGGCGGCGATAAAATCCGGAAATGCGGAGTCCCTCAGACCAGACGGCGGAGCCAGAGGCCGCCGGCGAGGGTGCTGATGAAGCCGGCGCTGGCGAGTTGCCACGCGGGGATGCCGAGGACGTGGGCGGGCGGCGCGTTTTCTGGTTGGCGAATCTGCGCGATCGCGGCCGTCGCGAAGAGCCCGGTGCCGAGTAGGACGAGGGCGGCGATGCCGAGGTAGGCGGCGGTGCTGGCGCGGCGTTGGGGCTCTGGCGTCATGAAGGGGGCGCGGCGAGCGCGGTGCGGTCCACAGGCTGCACGTTACGTGAGTGCGTTTTGGAAAAACTCAATGATTTCACCGCTGGGGCCTTCGCAGAAAAAAATGCGGATGGGGACGGGCGGGTGGGCGTTCGTGGCGGCGAGGGTGACGCCCTTGGGCTCCATCGAAATGATCGCGCCGGTGGCGCGGATGCGGGCGGCGACTTCGTCGAGGTGCGCGGTGCGGAGGGCGAAGTGGAGCACCGCGCCGCCGGGGGAGGGCGTGAAGGCGAGGTCTTCGAACACTTCGAGGTAGTTGCCGTCACCGGCGTTGAGCATGACGGCGCGTTGGGGCGCGGCGCGCCAGGTGATTTTTTCCATGAAGCCGAGCGTATCCTTGTAAAAAGACATCGTGCGGTCCCAGTCACGGGTTTTGACGCAGACGTGGTGGAAGCCGGAGATGAGCGCGCACATGTGCGCTAGTTGAAGCGGGGAAGTTTAAGTTGGAAGCACAATCAGGCTGTTCGCGGCGGGCGCGCGGCCGGCTTTATCTTTCCGACTTAAACTTCGACTCGCACGCGGCGACTGTGCCGCGGCGCGCTCAGGGCGCGAGGCGTTGCACGAGGGCCATCAGCGGCTGCACTTCGGCGGGAGGCTGAACCCAGTCGCTGTAGAGCAGCTCGGGCATCGTGTATTTCGTATTGTAGAGGAGGAAATTGCCCTTGTCGTTGCGCGAGAGGTGGCCGGCTTTGACGGTGGCGCCGGCATAAAGTCCGGCTGACTTCGTGTAGAGCAGCATCGGGGTGCGCAGGATCTCGGCGCTGTAGCGCTCGGTTTCGGCGGCCTTGGGGCCGATGATGGCCTTGGCGTCGACGCCGATATTGAAGCGCTGTTTGAAAAGGAGGCGGGGCGTGTTGACGTCGGTGATGACGTAAACGCTTTCGATGGCGCTGGCACCGAGTTGGAGGCCGAGGCTGGCTTCGCCGGCGTTGATGAGGACGGGAAGACTCCAACGGCCTTGGTCGTTTTTGACCATAATAACGCCGTAGCCGTCTTTCACGCCGAGGAGAAGGCCGGCTTTGAACTGATTGACGATGACGATGGCCTTGGCCTGACGAAGGACGGCGGCGGGAATGGCGGTGTCGCGACGGCTTTGGAATTCCTCAAGGATGGCTTCGCAGGTTTCAATGCGATCGACGAGGTCGGCGCGCGACACCTCGGCGCGCATGACGGAGGCACCGCAAAGGGCGACGAGAAAGAGCAGCAGGAATTTTTTCATGACGAGGCGAAATGGGTAAACTGAGCCGTGATCTATGCACGGCGCGAGGGACTTGGAAAGCGCGGAGTGGGGGAGGTTCTTGACCGGTTATTCACAATCAGGACGGGTCGGATGGGAGGGCGGGTCGAAAACCTGCCTCTCAGCGGTAACGCGGGCAGAAAAACGGGTGCCGCCTTACTCGAGGCCCCGGGCGGTGAGCTCGTCTTCGTCCCAGCCGAAGTAGTGGCCGAGTTCGTGGAGGTAGGTCAGGCGGGTTTCGTCGCGGAAAATAGCGACGTCGTCGTCGGCGTAGTCCCAGAGATTGTCGACGTAGAGGAGAATGTGGGCGGGCGCGGGGTTGTCGTGAGCGAGTTCCTGGCCGTGGGCGCTGCCAGTGAAGAGGCCGAGGATGTCTGCGGGGAATCCTTCGGCGAGGACGTCGGCGGCGGGCGTGTGTTCGTAGTGGACGGGCACAGCGCGGGCGAGCGGACGGATTGTGGGCGGGAGTTGGCGCTGGGCGGCCCCGACGACAGCGGCGGCGGTAGCGGTGAGTTCGGCGTGGGTCACGGGCGGAGTTCGGAGGAGACGTCGAGGCGGTCGAAGCGTTCGCCGAGCCACCAGAGGGCGCACCAGACTTCGCCCGCGAGCACGACGAGCACAACGAGGGTAGCGAGAGCGATGGCGGCGGTGGCCCCGATGAGCCACTGCGTGGCGAAGATCAGGGCGAACGCGGCCAGGGAGGCGGGCAGCAGAGCGATGAGAATCACGATGAATTGGCCGAAAACAAAGATGAGCCGTTGCCCCATGAGTTCGATGCCGCCGCCGGGGCCGACGGCGCGTAGGGATTGAAACCACGCGGGGAAAATGATCGTAGCGCCGTTGAGAATCAGGAGTTGCAGGGCACCTACGAACGGCGTGAGGGCGGCGATCCCCAGCGCGATGAGCCACCGCACGGAAGGAGTGAGGGGGAACGCCATGCGCCCGGTCGGCTGGAGCGTCAAGGCGGCGGCGAGGAGGCAGAGCCAAGTCAGGCCGGTGAGGATGGCGACGGGTGTGAGGATTTGGCCGAGCAGGAGTTCCCAGCCGCGCAGCGGATAGGTCTTGAGGATGTCGGCGTGCGGCATGTCCCCGCGCAGGTCTTGGCGGGCGAGGTGGGGGCCCAAAAGGAGGACGTAGGCGCCGGCTGTGAGGGAGATCATGCCCACCACGACCCGTGCCGCGCGGATGTCGGGCGTGGTCCCGCTCAGAAACCACTTGCTGCCCACGAGAATGATTGCGGCGGCGGTGGCGAGCACGCGGAGATTGAAGTAGGTCGCGGTCGACAGGAGGTTTTTCCAGAGGAACGCGAGCTCGGGGCGGCCGCTGGAGCTGAGGTAAAACGGACTGGGGCGGGCGTGGGTGCGGGCGGAGGCGAACACGCTTTTGCCCTCGCGCACCGAGACGAGCCTGGCCGAGCGTTTTTCGGCGGCGGCGAGCGACGCCTCCTCAAACGAGGTTTCCATTCGCAGGATCCAACTGTAGTGGGCGACCATTACGAGCAGGGCGGGCGCCAGAGATAACAGAAAGGTCCGGGCGTCCGGAGCGAGGAACGGGCCGACGACGAACTTGAAAGGCACGAGCAGTGCGCCGAGCACGCTGTGGTCGAGCAGGCCGAGGAGGTAGGAGGTAAAGGGTGCGACACCCGCGAAATCTTCGACGTCAGGTGCGCGGAGATCACGCCACACCCAAGCCACGGTGAGGCCCACGACGACGGCCAACCCGCCGAGTACCGAGAGGCGGCGACGCAGAGGGCTCACGCCGCCCTCGACGAGGCGCGACAGGGTGAGCGCCGCGCCGGTGAAGTGAAGATTGAGCGTGGAGAGCACGAACCACCAGCCGAGGGCGTGCGTCAGGGCATTGCCGCCGAGAAAGGTCCAGCGGTTGGAAATGAGCGTGAAAAAAAGTGACGTGAACAGGATAGAAAATTGGGAGCTGAGAAGTTTGCAATTGATGAGGGCGCGGCGCGAGATGGGTGCGGGGAAAAGGAAGGCGGTTTCTGCCTCGGTGAAACGCAATCCGGGGGTAGTCGAGGGGATCACCCAGGCGAGAATCACGATACCCAAGAGCAGCAGGGCGCTGACGGCTGCGATGAGTGGGAGGGTTTGGGCGAGGGCCTCGGACGAGGGCAGCGCGGCAAGGGCCTGGGTGGTGGCGGTGCGGGCGGCACCTCGGGATCCGGGCGCACCTCCGAAATTGCGGAAAAACAGGAAGTAGACATAGGCACCGCCAACGAGGGCGCCGAGGAGGTATTTGAGCTGACGCAGGCGCTTGGCGCGCGAGATGAGCTGGTTCTTGAGCGACGTAAGCCGCAGGTAAAGGAGGGCACCGAGCATCGGAAGGCGGAGGACGGAGTTCGTCGACAGCTCAGTGTTCCGAGCCGCCGGTGGCGCGGATGAAGATTTCCTCCAGGCTCACGCCGGATTCGCCGTTGGCAAATTGGGCGGAGATTTCAGAGAGGGTCCCGTGGGCGATTTTCTCGCCTTTTTTCAGAATGAGTACGTGCGAGCAGACTTCTTGGAGCAAGTGGAGCAAATGGGAACTGAGGATGACGGCGGCGCCCTCCCGGGCGCGTTTTAAGATCGAGTCCTTCATGCGGCGGATGCCGAGCGGATCGAGTCCGGTGAGCGGTTCGTCAAAGAACATCACGCTCGGGCGGTGCAGCAGGCCGCAGGCAATGGCGAGTTTCTGTTTCATGCCGCGGGAGAGTTCCCCGGGGAGTTGATCGGCTTTGTCGGCGATTTCGAGTTCCTCGAGGAGCGGACCGGCGATGGCCTCGTGGTCGGCGACACCGTAGATGCGGGCGACGAAGTTCAAGTGTTGGCGGATGGTGAGGTAGTCGAAGAGGCGCGGTTCGTCGGGGAAGAAGGCGAGGGCGCGTTTGGCGGCGACGGGATCGGTGCAGATATCACGACCGGCAATGCGCACGTTGCCGGCGGTGGCGGGGATGATCCCGGCGAGGCAGCGGAGGGTGCTGGTTTTACCCGCGCCGTTGGGCCCGACGAGACCGAGAACCTCACCGGGCTGGACAGCCAGAGACAGGTCACGGACGGCAGTGAAGCCGCCGTAGCGTTTAGTGAGACCGGAGACCTCAATCATGGGCCGGGACGCTGGCGGGCGGAACACCCGGCGGCAAGCCCACGCAAAAGTCGTGTAACTCCGCACGGGTCGGGCCGTCTTGTGGCATAACGCCGCTGCTTCCGCAGCAGGGTTTTCAGTTCAAGAAACAATAACCCACTCCGGAACGTTTTTTCCGATTCACCCATGAAAAAATTCAAAATCCTGATCTCCGTCCTCACGCTTGGCGTGTTGGCGTTCGTTTCCACTGCATCCGCCCAAGAAAAAGGCAAAGGCCGCGGTCAAATGACCCCCGAGGCGCGCATCACGTCCATCGAAGAGGCCGTCGGCAAGCTCACCGCCGACCAGAAGACCAAGATCACCGCGATCCTCGAAAAGTTGGCCAAAGACATGGCTGCCGTCGCCGCGGAAGATCGTCAAACCAAGGGCATGGAACTTCGGAACGCTTCGAACAAGGAAATCCGCGCGGTCCTCACCGGCGACCAGCAAACTAAGTTCGACGCGATGCCACAGGGCGGCAGAGGCGGCGGCAAGAGGAAGAACTAAGGAGCAGCTGCTCCCGGAATTTTAGGGCTTAGTATCGCCGTTGCGGATTGCAGCCCGCAACGGCTTTTTTGTGGGCGGATGGCGGCCGGGCGTGGTGCGGTGGTGGGTCGCTGTGGTAGCGGTGATAAAAAAGGTTTGGCTCTGGCCGCGGGCAGTGCGCAGCGTGCGGGAATGATGGACAAACGGCGCGTGGTGATTGTCGGCGGTGGGGCAGCGGGATATTTCGCGGCCATCGCCTGCGCAGAGAAACTGGGCGCGGCGGGTGACGTGACGATTTACGAGGCGACGGCGCATCCGCTCGCGAAAGTGCGCGTGTCGGGTGGTGGTCGTTGCAATGTCACCCATGCGTGTTTCGAGCCGCGGGAACTCGTGAAAAAATATCCGCGCGGCGGACGGGAACTGATGGGGGCGTTTCATAAGTTTCAGCCGCGCGATATGGTCGCTTGGCTCGCTGAGCGCGGCGTGGAAACGAAAACCGAGGACGACGGGCGGATGTTTCCGGTGACGGATGATTCGGCGACGATCGTGGATTGCCTGACGCGCGCGGCGGAGACGGCGGGCGTGAAGGTCATCACGAGCATGGGCGTGCGGAAGGTGGAGCGGGTGGGCGCGAGCGGGGCGGGTGATTTTTGGGTGACGCTGACGGATAATACCGGGGTGCGCTGCGAGCGGCTGCTGCTCGCGACGGGGGGGAACAAGTCGTCGGCGGGGCTCACGATCGTGGGGTCGTTTGGCCATACGATCGAGCCGCCGGTGCCCTCGCTGTTTACGTTTCATATCGACGATGCGCGACTGATCGGGCTGTCCGGGGTGTCGGTGGAGAATGCGGTCGTGACGGTGGCGGGCACGAAGCTGAAGACGGACGGGCCCTTGTTGATCACTCACTGGGGGGCAAGCGGGCCGGCAATTCTGAAACTCTCGGCCTGGGGCGCGCGCGAGTTGGCGGAGGTGAACTACGAATTTTTGTTGACTGTGAATTGGACGGGCACTCCCACCCGCGAGTCGCTGGTGAAGGAACTGTTGGCGGTGCGAGACAAGAATCCCAAGAAGCAGATCGCGACGTGGAGTCCGCTGGCGATGCCGCAGCGGCTGTGGGAACGACTGGTCGTTTCATCCGGAATCGCGGCGACGACGGTGTGGGCCCAGGTCGGCAACACCGCGCTCGGCACGCTCGCGACGCAGCTCACGGCAGCGGAGTTGAAGGTGGTCGGGAAGAGCTTGTTTAAGGACGAGTTTGTGACGTGTGGCGGCGTGAAGTTGGCGGAAGTGGATTTCAGGACGATGGAGAGCCGGGTGTGCGCGGGGCTGCACTTTGCGGGTGAGGTGCTCGACATCGACGGGGTGACGGGCGGATTTAATTTTCAGAGTGCGTGGACGACGGGATGGCTGGCGGGGCAAGGGATGGGGGGCGGCACCGCATGATGTCTTACTGGCAATTGCTGCTGCTGGTGCTTCCGGTGTTCGCGGTGATCGGGATCGGGGTGTTCGTGCGGCGGGTGCATTGGGTCGAGGGGGAGGCGGAGACGAGTCTCATGCGACTCGTCGTCAATGTGTGTTCCCCGTGTTTTGGGTTCGAATCGGTGGCAAGTAACGCGGCGTTGCGGGTGCCGGAAAATCTGCTGCTGCCCCCGTTCGTGGGGTTTGTGATGACGGTGGTCGGGATTCGTGCGGGGCTGCTGGTGGCGAAGTTGATCGGTCTGCAGGTGGGCACGGGGATGCGGACGTTTGCACTGGCGGTGGGGGTAACTAATTACGGATACCTGCCGCTGCCGATTATGGCGGAGCTCTGGGGGCCGGAGAGCCGCGGAGTGCTGCTCGTGCACAATGTGGGGGTCGAAATCGCGATCTGGACGGTGGGCGTGTTGGTGTTGAGCGGACTCTCGTTTCGCGAGGGGTGGCGTAAATTGGTGAGCCCGATGCTGATCGCGCTCGCCTTGGCGGTGGCCTGCAATCTCGGGGGCGTGACGCCCCTGTTGCCGCCGCTGCTGATGGACACGATCCACGCCCTCGCGGTGTGCGCGATCCCGCTCGGCCTCATCATGACGGGCGTGAACTTGGCGAACTATCTCAACACGCCCGGTGGGCTCTTCGACGCGAAGGTGACGGGTGCGGCGATAGCTTTGCGGTTGGGTGTGCTCCCGGTGGTGATGCTGGTTGTGGCAAAATATCTGCCGTGCTCGATCGAGTTGAAGCGGGTGATGCTTGTGCAGGCGGCGATGCCGGTGGCCTTGGTTTCGATCATCATTGCGCGGGTCTATGGTGGGCATCCGCGCACGGCGGCGCAGATCGTGCTCGGGACGACGGCTCTCGGGGTGTTGGTGATTCCACTGTGGTTGCGGGCGGGACTCGCGTGGATCGGCGTGTGAGTCGGGCCCAGAAACTTTACGCACGGTCGGATTGACCGCGAGAGCGGGGCATACTCAATGTTCAGCACTATGGAATGGCTCACCGATCCGCAGGTTTGGATTTCACTGCTCACCCTGACCGGGCTCGAGATC
>SYGN01000055.1 GCA_005799525.1 Opitutaceae bacterium
AAGGGCTAATGACTAATGTCTAGGGACTAAGGGCTAAGGGCTAATGGCGAGTGTGCGGTGGTTGGTGGGGCGTGAGGTGGCTGGGGCGGAAATGTTATTCTCGGCTCGCGCTGGAACGGGTGAGCGATGTGATGGCGGGCAGTTGATCTGACTATGAGAATTTCCCGCCTTTTTCGATATGCCTTGATGCTGTGCGGAGGGTTTGCGTGGTGGGCTCGCGCGGCGGAGTTGCCGGCGTTTCCGAGGGCGGAGGGCTTTGGGCGTGTCGCGCAGGGTGGGCGGGGCGGAGATGTTTACCACGTCACGACGCTGGAGGATGCGGGGGCAGGGTCCTTGCGCGAAGGGATCGGGTCGGCGAAGGGACCGCGGACGATCGTGTTCGAGGTGGCGGGGACGATTTTGCTGAAGAGCGCACTGCTGCTCGACAAGTCGTTTGTGACGATTGCGGGGCAGACGGCGCGGGGCGATGGGATCACGCTGCGCGACTATTCGTTTCAGATGAAAAAGGCACACGACGTGGTGGTGCGTTACGTGCGTTTTCGCTTGGGCGATGAGAACAAGGCGGTGGACGCGAAGGGCGCGGACGACACCGTGGTGACTGACGATATTGATCGGGTGATTTTTGACCATTGCTCGCTGAGTTGGGCGATCGACGGAACGCCTGACTTGCGGCGCGGCGGGAATTTCACGCTGCAATGGTGCGTCATTAGCGAGGCGTTGAACCGCAGTCTCCATAGCCAGGGGTCGCATGCGATGGCGGCGTCCTACGGGATTTGAGCGGCGACGTCACGTTGCATCACAATTTGATTTCCACGTGCCGGGATCGTCATCCGACGCTCGGCAGTGCGAAGGAACCGCCGCGCCGCATCGTCGATTTTCGCAACAACGTCTTCTACAACTGGAGCGCGTCGGGCACGGCGAATTTTGCGGATCACTTTTTCAACAGCATCAACAACGTCTGGCGGCCGGGCCCGATGTCGGACGTCGCGAAGCAACCGATCGCCATGAAGGGCTGTTTGCCGGAAATGGCGAAAGGGCACGTGAGCGGAAATGTGTTTGAGGGGCGGGATGATTTCACACGGGACAATTATGCGGCGCTGGATTTCAAGCGCTGGCTGGTCTCGGCAAATCCGTCGAGTGGTTACAAATATGCCGGTAGCGTGGCGGATTGGCGGACGGAGGAGGCGGCCGAGTTAGGGGCGGCGTTGCCGCAAACCCAGTCGGCCAAGGACGCGATGGACGTCGTGTTGGCACGGGCGGGGGCGTCACTGGTGCGCGACGCGGTGGACGGGCGGGTGGTGGACGATGTGCGGAATCGACGCGGGAAGGTGATCGATTCGCTGCGGGAGGTTGGCGGTTGGCCGGCGTTGCGGTCGAAGCCGGTGCCCGTGGACACGGATCGTGATGGAATACCGGATGCGTGGGAGTTGGCGCGCGGGTTGGATCCGAAGAATCCGGCGGACGGGATGAAGGTCGCGCCGGACGGCAAGGGATATACGAATTTGGAGAACTATTTGAATTCGCTCGTGGTGGAGTGAGTGATCGGCGCGGCGGCGCGCAGCTTGAGGGAAGACCGGTGGTGCCCAGGGCAGGCGCGGCAGACACGGACGACACGGAAAGAAATCGGGCGGCCGACAGAGCGATTTAACCACGGATGGACACGGATGAGCGCAGACGGGCGCTTCGGAGGGATGAAATAATTTTGACCATTTTTAGCCTGGAAAATTTACCACTGCAACCAACGCGTGACTGAAGGATGCACTGAAAGAACCCGCTTCCGTTGGTAGCGAGGCGCTGATCACAATCAACGCTCCTCCCGTCCGCGCTCATTCCCCTGCTGCGGAAGTTTGGCGGAAAATGAAGCCCGAATCTTTCGAGCCCGGCGCGCCGCAGACGGTGCGGTTTGCGCGAGTGAGGCAACGCATCGAGCAAAGGCTGTTCACGCCATTTCGGATCATGACCGCCAGCGGGCGGGCGCGAAAAACCGCGGAATCAGAAAAAGGAGGGAGCCGGGAAACGGTGCCGCCTCACAGGGTCAGTAAGGGCTGGAGGGCCCGCCAAACAGTTTCCGCAACCACGGCGTGGCCGCGGGCGGTGGGGTGGATTTGATCGGCCTGGTTCAGTGCGGGATCGCCGCCGACGCCTTCGAGGAGGAACGGGATGAGGCGGGCGGAATTTTCTTTGGCGAGCGCGGGATACATGGCGGCGAATTCCCGCACGTAGTCGGCACCGAGTGAGGGCGGCATCATCATGCCGGCGAGGATGAGTTTAGCGGAGGGGTTTTTTTCGCGCACGCGATCAAAGATCCGTTGGAGACTGGCGCGGGAGACGCTGGGTTCGATGCCGCGGAGGCCGTCGTTGCCGCCGAGAGCGAGCACGAAGATAGCGATGGGCTGGCGGAGAATCCAATCGATGCGGCGTGCGCCACCGGAGGTCGTTTCGCCGCTCAGTCCGGCATTGACGACGCGCCACGGGGATGGGGTGGCCTCGATTTTTTGGCGGATGAGGGCGGGGTAGGATTCAGCAGCGGGGTCGCCCAGACCGTAGCCCGCAGTGAGGCTGTCGCCGAAGAAAAGGATCGTGCGGGGCTCGGCGGGTTGGGCCGGGGATGGCACGGCGGAGTCACCGCGGGTGAACGCAAAGGAGCAGGTGATTAGCGTGAGAGCGAGGAGACGAAAGGGACGGGGGCGCGGAGTCATGCTGGCTTTTGTGTCGTTCGTGTCTTTCGTGGGCAGTTCTGATGGAAAGTGTTCAATCCATGCTGAAAGTCGAGCGACTGACTAAAACGTATCGCACCGCTGCGGGCGGCGAACTGACGGTGCTGCGCGAGGTGAGTTTCGACATTCTCGCTGGCGCGAGCGCGGCGATCGTCGGGCCGAGCGGCAGCGGGAAGACGACGCTCCTCGGGCTGTGTGCCGGGCTCGACCGGCCCAGCGGCGGCACGGTGGGCATCGCGGGCGAGAGTATTGGCGAGATGAGCGAGGATGCGCGGGCGCTGGTGCGAAATGCCCACGTGGGCTTTGTGTTTCAAAATTTCCAACTGATCCCGACGTTGACGGCCCTGGAAAATGTGCTCGTGCCGGTGGAGCTGGCCGGTGACTCCACGCGCGAACCCGAGGCGCGGGAGTTGTTGGGGCGGGTGGGGCTCGGAGAGCGCTATGAGCACTATCCGGTGCAACTTTCCGGCGGTGAGCAACAACGCGTCGCCTTGGCGCGGGCGTTTATGAACCGGCCGAAGATTTTGTTTTGTGACGAACCGACCGGGAATCTCGATGGTGACACGGCGGCGGCGATGGTGGAATTGATTTTTGGGCTCAACTGGGAGAAAGGCACGACGCTCGTGCTCGTGACGCATGACTTGGAATTGGCGAGGAAATGTCAGCGGATCATCCGGCTCAAGAGCGGGGCGGTGGTGAGCGATGAGGTGAGCTAGGACCTTCCTCGAAATGAATTTCATCCTCAAAATGGCGTGGCGGGATTCGCGGGCTTCGCGGCGGCGGTTGGCGCTGTTTTCGCTGTCGATCGTCCTCGGGATCGCCGCGCTCACCGGGATCGGATCGTTGGGTGAAAACCTGCGCCGCACGGTTGAGTTGCAGACGAAATCGCTGCTGGGGTCGGACCTCGCGGTGACGGCGCGCAAGGCATTTGACGAGGAGGCGATGAAGTATTTTCGCGGGGTCGGCGGCGAGGTGGCGACCGAGGTGGCGTTTCCCACGCAGCTTAATTTCACGAAAGGTACCGGCGAACGGAAGCTGGTCCAGTTGGTCGCGATGGCTGGTGGATTCCCCTTTTATGGCGACTTGGTTACGACGCCCGCGGGGGCGTTGGCGCAGTTGGCCGACGGAAAATCCGCGCTGCTCGAGGAAACGCTGCTGGTACAATTCGGGGTGCAGGTGGGTGACGAAGTGCGGCTGGGCGCAGCCTCGTTCAAGGTGGTCGGGGCGCTGAAAAAAATCCCGGGCGACGCGGCGGTGATCGCGTTATTTTCACCGCGTGTGTTCATCTCGCCGGCGGGCATGGAGGCGACGGGACTGTTGAAGAAAGGTGGGTTCACACGGCATCGCGTGCATTTCAAACTGCTGCCCGGGGTCGACGGCGACGCGCTCGCGAAGACCATGAAGGAGACGTTTCGGGGCTCGCGCTTTCAGTTCGACACGGTCGAGGAGCGCAAGCGTCAGCTCGGGACGACCCTGAAGGATATTTACTCGTTTCTGAGTCTCGTCGGTTTCGTCGCGCTGTTTCTCGGCGCTGTGGGTGTCGCGAGCGCCGTGCATGTTTACATTAAGCAGAAGGTCGCGACGGTGGCGGTGCTGCGTTGCCTCGGTGCGAGCGGGCGGACCGGATTCGCCATCTATCTTGTGCAAGGCATCGGACTCGGCGTGGTCGGCTCGGTAGTCGGGGCGGCGCTGGGCGTGGCGGTGCAGTTTGTGTTGCCGATGGTGATGAAGGGTTTTTTGCCGTTCGAAGTGGAGCTATTCATTTCGTGGAGTTCGCTCGCGAAGGGCGCGGCGGCGGGGCTCGTGATTTGCGTACTGTTCACGCTGCTGCCGTTGCTCACGGTGCGGCGGGTGTCGCCGCTGGTGGCGTTGCGCTCGGCGCTGGGTGAGACGGCGCGGATGGACCCGCTCACGCCGGTCGTTTACGTCGCGATCACGGCGGCCGTGCTGGGCTTCGCGGTTTTGCAAACGGGGAATTGGAAGACGGGCCTGGGCTTCACCGGAATGATGGCGCTGGGCTTCGGTCTCCTCGGCGGCGTGGCGAAACTGGTTTCGTGGGCCGCGAAGAAATTCGTGCCGCGCAAACCGCTCACCTACGTGGTGCGGCAAGGGCTCGCCAATCTCCATCGTCCGAACAACCGCACCGTGCTGTTGCTGCTCTCGCTGGGGCTCGGGACTTTTTTGATGATCAACCTTGTGCTCGTGCGCGCGACGATCCTCGAAAAAATCATGGGCGCGGGGGCGGGCGCACGGCCGAATCTGATGTTCTTCGACGTGCAGGAAGACCAGTTCCCCAAGCTCGAAAAAATCCTTAAGGACAACGGCACGCCGATCACGGTTTCGGCGCCGATTGTGACGATGAAGATCGAGTCGCTCAAAGGTCGTCCGGTGGCGGAGCTGTTGAAGGAAGAAACGATGGTCACCAATCGCGGGCCTGACGGTGGACGGGATGGCAGCAAAGCAGGGAAGGGCGGCGGCTTCCAAATGCGCTTCGGCGCGGCGGCAAAGAGCGAGCCGTTGGTGCGCGACAGTGGGCGCATCCCGGCGTGGACGCTGACGCGTGAATATCGTTCGAGCTATCGCGCCAAAATCGACGAGTCGGAAAAAATTTCCTCGGGTGCATGGATCGGTCGTGCGAAGGCCGGCGAGCCGCGCGTGCCGGTATCCGTGGAAGAGGGACTCTCGAAGGACCTGCAACTCGCGCTCGGCGACGAGATCGTCTTCGACGTCCAAGGTGTGCCGATGCGGACCTATGTCGCGAGTTTTCGGACGGTGGAGTGGCAACGCATGCAGCCGAGTTTTTTCGTGCTGTTTCCGGAAGGCGTGCTCGAGCCCGCGCCGAAGACCTATGCGGCCGCCCTCCGTGCGGCCACGCCAGCGGATGCCGCGCGCGCGCAGGTGGCGGTGGCGCGGGAGCTCCCGGGGATTTCCGCGATCGACCTCGCGCTGATCCTCCAAACCTTTGACGGCATCTTCACCAAGGTGGCGTTTGTGATCACGTTCATGGCGGGCTTCACGGTGGTGACGGGTATTGTGGTGCTCGTGGGGGCGATTCTTACGGGACGGTTTCAACGTATTCGTGAAACCGTACTGCTGCGCACGTTGGGGGCGACGCGCCGCCAGTTGACGCAAATTCAGTGGGTGGAATACACCGTGCTCGGTGTGCTCGCGACCGTCACGGGCGGAGCACTCGCGATCATGGGCAATGCGCTGCTCGCAAAATATGTTTTCAAGACTGACGTCGTGCTGCCCGTGCCCGCGCTGCTCGCCTCGATGGCGGCGGTGGTGGCGGTCACGGTGCTCACGGGCTTGCTTGCCAACCGAGGTATCGCTGACCATCCGCCTCTCGAAGTCCTTCGCAACGAAACATGAACCGGCGCATCGTCTCCTTTCACTATACGCTGCGCGATCCTGAGGGTCGCGTGCTTGATTCCTCGGCGGGCGACCCACCGGTTGCGTACTTGGAGGGTGCCGGACAAATCATCGACGGACTCGACGAGCAGCTCCGCACCGTGGCGGTCGGCGTGAAAACCCGGGTGCAGGTTCCTGCGGCGCGCGCTTACGGCGAACGCGATCCGGAGCAGGTGCAGCGGGTGAAACGCACGCTGCTCCCGGTCGAGGGCGAGTTGCAGATTGGCGAAACGTTTCGCACGGGCGAAGACCGCCAGGCGCCGGTCGTGACGGTGGTGGGGATCGAGGGTGACGAGGTGTTGCTCGACGGCAATCATCCGCTCGCGGGCGTGGAGCTGACGTTTGATGTGGAGATCGTCGGCGCGCGCGAGGCCACGGCGGAAGAGTTGAGTCACGGCCACGCTCATGGTGGCGCTGGTGGCGGTGGCGGTAGCTGCGGCGAAGGCTGCGGCTGTCACTGACGTTTTCCGCCAAGGAGGCGTCGCGGTGGTGGACGACGCTTACGTCGGAGTGGCGCGTCCAAAGCGGCGCGTGAAACTCCTCTTCATTTTCCTTAGCCGCACGGAGGATCGGCACGGTGGGCGTGGTGCCCGCCCGAGGCCGGAAAATTCTTAGGATTGGGGCCGCATGCCTCTCATCGGTTGAGTTAAACTAAAGAGCCGTTCGCGAGTGATCGGTGATCGCCAAACGTGCGACGGGTTCGCAACCTCTCCGGCCCCTGGCAACCCCGAATCGCCCTGAATTTATCATGTTAATTTCACCCCAAACTCTCCCCGCCATGTTCGTAAGGACCGCGCTCGCCGAGACCGGCTCGTGGCTGAGTCTTTCCTTAAACGGACAATCCGCCCCGAGACCGGCCACTCCCCGCGCAGGGGTGGCGGGCGAGGAAACGGTTATGCTCACGCCCTTCGAAGTCGCGACCACTCAAGAAATCAGGTGCAGGGTTACACGCAGGACTCCGAGAGTTGCGGCCTCGAACTCGAGGTCGTCGGCTGCATCGTCGACCGCTGCTCGGTGTCGGTGAACTATTGCAAGAACCAGACCATGCGCACCAACATCGCGCCCGAATACCGCGTCTACCTCGATACGCACAAGGCCACTTGGAAACGCTACGGCACCTGAGCAATCATGCAAAATGCTAATACGCCGGGCATCGACTTCACGCCGAGCTCCACCGATTGGCGCACGGCGACCGTTTTTGCTGCCGCTGGTGATTTCACTGTCAACACCGACAGCATCACCGAGCAAACGCGCTTGTCAACGCGCGTGGCCTGCCTCTGCTTGCCGCTTCCACTCATGGCCCAAGCTTACACCGAAGCATCGATCAAAACGCTCTCCTCCCTCGAGCACATCCGCCTGCGTCCGGGTATGTATATCGGGCGACTCGGCAATGGCACGCACGCCGAGGATGGCATTTACGTCCTCATCAAGGAGACGATCGATAATTGCATCGACGAATTTACGATGGGCGCGGGCAAGAAGATCGAGGTCGAGCTCAACGAGCGCACGGTGCGGATCCGCGATTACGGCCGCGGCATCCCGCTGGGGAAACTCATCGACTGCGTCTCCATCATCAACACGGGCGCTAAATATGACAGCGAGACGTTTCAGAAATCGGTCGGCCTGAACGGCGTTGGCCAGAAAGCCGTCAATGCGTTGGCCTTTGAATATCGGGCGCAGGCGTTTCGCGATGGGCAGACAAAACTCGTAGAATTTTCCCAAGGGAAACTGAAGAAGGACCACAAGACGGTGAAGAGCGAGGAACGCACCGGCACGCTCGTGGAGTTCACGCCGGACGAGGCTTTGTTCGGGAAGGATTTCAAGTTCCGCCTCGAATTCATCGAGGACATGCTCTGGAACTATGCTTTCCTCAATCGTGGGCTCACGCTCACGTTGAACGGGAAATCGTTCCGCTCGGAGAACGGCCTCAAGGACCTGCTCCGGAAAAATCTCAGCGGCGAGCCGCTCTACCCGATCGTACATCTGGAGGGTGAAGACATCGAGGTCGCGTTCACTCACGGCGCGCACTATGGCGAGGAATATTACTCCTTCGTCAACGGCCAGCACACGACAATGGGCGGCACCCACCTCGCGGCGTTTCGCGAAGCACTCGTCGATACGATCCGGAATTTTTTCAAAAAGGAGTATGACGCGGCGGACATCCGGCAGTCGATCGACGCCGCGGTCGCGGTGCGCGTGATGGAGCCGGTCTTCGAGTCGCAGACGAAGACGAAGCTCGGCTCGGCGGCGGTAGGGCCGAGTGGTCCCAGCCTGAAGGAATTTATCGGCAAGTTCATGCAGCAGTCGCTTGACGTTTATCTCCACAAAAACAAGGAGACCGCCGAGGTATTGAAACGGAAAATTGAGGAAAGTGAGCTCGAGCGCAAAGAGCTCGCCGGCATCCGCGGCCTCGCCCGCGACCGCGCGAAGAAGGCTTCGCTGCACAATAAAAAACTCCGCGATTGTCGCCTCCACCTTGGCGACAAAAACCCGCGTGCGGAAGAGAGCACGCTCTTCATTGTGGAGGGCGACTCGGCGGCGGGTTCACTGACGGCGACGCGCGATGTGCAGACGCAGGCGGTCTTCGCGTTGAAGGGCAAACCGCTGAACACCTTTGGGCTCTCGAAGAAAGTGATCTACGAGAACGAGGAGTTTCATCTACTCCAATCCGCGTTGAACATCGAGGAAGGCCTCGACGGCCTGCGTTACAACAAAGTCGTGATCGCGACGGATGCGGACGTGGACGGCATGCACATCCGGCTGCTCCTGATTTCGTTTTTCCTGCAATTCTTTCCTGACTTGATCCGCAACGGGCATCTGTTTATTTTGGATACGCCGCTTTTCCGCGTGCGCAATAAGAAGAAAACAATCTACTGCTACTCGGAACAGGAGAAGCAGACGGCGATCAAGGAGCTCGGCGCGACCCACGAGATCACGCGCTTCAAGGGCCTGGGGGAAATCTCAGCGGGCGAGTTCAAGGATTTCATTGGCGAGAACATCCGCCTCGATCCGCTGACGTTGAACCACCTGCACAATAGCGACGAGTTGTTGACGTTCTTTATGGGGAAAAACACCCCGGAGCGGCAGGATTTTATTATCGGAAACCTGCGGATCGAGAAGGATCTGGTGGAGGTGTAAAGGGAGGTGTGTTCGGAGATTGGCGGGCTGCGTTCAGAGCGTGCGGCTGGCGGCTTCGAGGGCGGCGGAAAAATCGGGCAGGCGCTTCCGTTTGGCACAGGTTTGAAAGCGGCGGATGGCGGCGGGGGAGAACTTCACCGTTTTGCGGAGCTTGCCCAGCGACTTGCGGCCCGCAGCTGTGCGCACGCCGCCGCGTCCCGTGACGAGGACGTGGCCGACAGCGATGGCGGCCGCGGTGATTTCGGACCGGTCGGAGAAGTCAATTTGGGCGTCGGGCTTGGTGGCGAGAGCGGCGAAATGGGCGCGTTCGGTGACGGTGAGCGGCCGGGCCAGAGCCTCAGCGAGGGTCATTGTAACGAGGGGCATAAAAGAGTTCTCTTTCGTGGCGGCTCGCGGGGCGGGCCGAGATAAGCCGGGTGACGCCGGCGCGGTCGGTAGGGGTGCCGGTGAGGAGCAGGGCATCGGCCACGCGACCGATGGTGTTCTCCCTTCGCTCGACGGGATGGCGGGGATCGACCGCGGTGAGCCGGGCGGGATCGGCGAAGACGAAGGTGGCCCGCACAAAATCCACGCCGTGTTTGGCGAGGTTGACAGCGGCCTTGGCGGCATCCCATTCGAGCTAAACGACCGATAGCGTGCGCTCGATTTCAACTCGCGCAAGGGCGATTTTGGCGGGAGCTTTAGCGTCACGGAGCGGCAGGATTTTATTATCGAGAATCTGCGGGTGGCGAAGGATTTGGTGGAGGTGTAATTTTCATTTTTATCTGCGCGTTATTTAATTGATTAAATAACGCAAATAGCAGTCTAATAGTGTGATGGTAATTTACTATTATTATTTTTATCTGTGCGTTTGAGGTCCCGTGCCAAGGCCTCGCCAAGTCGATCCAGCTGCGCTTACCCTTCGGTTGCAAATCGAAGGTCCGCTTTCGGCGCAGGCGCTCGCGGCAGCGCTTGGCGTGGATCGGTCGAACGTCAGCCGCGCCTTGGCGACCCTCGGGGACCAGATCCTTCGTCTCGGTGTGACGCGTGGCACGCGTTACGCGCTGCGGCGGGAGGTGCGCTCGGCGGGAAACCGCTTTCCGCTCTATCGCGTCGATGCGGCCGGCAGGGCTCACGAATGGGCTGAGCTGACGGCGCTCCAGCCGCGGGTCTGGCGGCTCAGCTGGGCCGACGCCTCGCAGTTTTCGGCGTGGGCCAGACTGATCATGCTGGGGTGTGCGAAGGTTTTCCATCTTTTCTCGGTGACGTTCGTCCGCAAGGATATCCAGGCCGCACACTGGCTCGCGGGCTTTCTCCGGCACTCTGGTTGCCGTCTGATTCGCGAAACTGGAGCGACGACGACACCTTGGTTTATCTGCAAGCAGAGGGGGACGACTTGCCTGGAAACGTGGTGGCGGGCGAGACACTGATGCGACGCGTGGCGGAGCGCTTGCTGGCGGAGTCAGAAGTTGTGACGGAGGCGGTGCGCGCGGAACGTTTTGTCGAGTTGGCCGCACGGGCGGCTGCGGGTGAGGTCGCGGGCTCGTCGGTCGGAGGAGAACAGCCCAAGTTTACCGCGGTGATGGCCGGCGAGGCCGGGGCCGCGCCGATGCATGTGATCGTGAAGTTCGCTGATCTGTTGACTACTCCGACGGGGCGCCGCTGGGCCGACCTGGTGTCGGCGGAGGCGCACGCGCACGCCGTCCTGCGAGCCAGCGGGGAATCCGCCTCGAGGGTGAGGGTGCTCGACGCAGGCGGACGGAGGTTCTTCGAAATCGAGCGCTTTGACCGCGCTGGGGCGCATGGGCGGATCGGCGTGGTGTCGCTGCGCTCGCTCTATGATGCGCTGCCCGAGGCGACCGGCGCGACGACGTGGTTGCAGGCTGCACAGCAACTCACGACCGCAGAAGTAATCGATTCCTCGGCAGAGCGATCCATCCGATTGCGGCAGGCGTTTGGCGGCGTAATCGGCAACACCGACATGCATTTCGGCAACCTCGCGTTTTACCTCGGCGACACCATGCCGCTGCGGCTTGCGCCGGTCTTCGACATGCTGCCGATGCAGTGGGCTCCGACTCCGGGCCAGGCTGCGCCCTCGCCGCAGTTTGCTCCCCTTTCGCCGCTTCCGGGCGAGCGCGCGATCTGGGCCGAGGCGGCGGGATGGGCGGTGGAGTTTTGGCGGCGGGTCGTGGAGGATGCGGCGGTGTCGGCGGAGTTTGCGGCGCAGGCGCGACGGGCGGCGACGCAGGTGGAACGGATGCGAGGGCTGTTTGCATGAGGGCGGCACGGTGGCACGGAATCGCGCTCGCCGTGGTGGCGCTCGCGCTCTCCGGCTGCACGACTACGCCGGCGCCGCGGGTTTCATTGGCGGCGGTGCCAGTCGAGCAACGCGCGCGGGCGGAGGGAAACGTGCGCGTGTTTGATCGCGTGTGGGGACTCGTGGCGGACTGGCACTACGATCCGAAGTTGCAGGGCGTCGATTGGGCGGCGGCCGGTTTGAAATATGGTGCGGAGGCGGCGGCGGCGGCGGACGACAAGGCACTCTACGCCTCGCTCGGCGCGATGGTGGGTTTGCTCAAGGACAGTCACACACACGCGTTGTCACCGACGCAGACGAAGGAGCGGCGCACGCAAACGCGCGCTCGTACGGGGTTTTATATGACGCGTGTCGAGGGGCGTTGGATCGTGAGCGAACTCGTGGCAGGCAGTCCAGCGGAGTTGGCCGGCGTGAAAATGGGCTGGGTCGTCGTCGCGCGGAATGGCACCGCGTTCGGGGAACGCAGCGAGGCGCGGCCGAGGGAGGGCGAAGTGGCGCAGTGGGAATTCTTGGACGATCGCGATCAGCCGGTGGCGTTGGCGATCGCTGCGCAAAGCCTCTCGACGAAGCCGCGGCAGGAGGTGCGGGTGCTGGCCGGTGGCGTCGTTTATCTGCGCTTCGATGCGTTCGACACGGCGGACCGTCGCTGGCTGAGCGATCAGTTGAAAACGAATCGCGCGGCGCCGGGTGTAGTGATCGATCTGCGACGTAATCCGGGTGGCGGGACGATTTCGCTGGGTATCACCATCGGAGAATTTTTTGACCGGGCGGTGGACTGCGGGACGTTTATCACGCGTGGCGGGTATCGCGGTGGGAAAAGCTCATGGCAGATCGGATCGGCGCGTTATGGCGGGAGCGTGGTCGTGCTGGTGGATGGAGCGACGGGGAGCGCGGCGGAGATTTTTGCGGCGGTGCTGCAAGAGCATGGGCGGGCGGCCATCGTCGGGCGCAAGACGGCGGGGGCGGTGCTCGCGAGCTGGTATCATGGATTACCCGACGGAGGGGAACTGCAGCTGAGTCGCCAAGACTACGTGACGCCGCAAGGGCGGCGGCTGGAGAAAGAGGGCGTCGAGCCGGACGTGAAGGTCGTGCGCACGGTCGCCGACGTGCGCGCGGGAAGGGATCTCGATTTGGAGGCAGCGCTGCGGGTTTTGGCGAAGTAGGTATCCCCCCCCCCCCGATCGGGCGGGTCTCACGGCCGCAGAACTGCGGCGACAGCGGCTACGAAGCGTGTCGAGACCGCGGCGTGAACGCGACAAGGTGTGCTGGCGTAGGGTGCTGATTAATCGGGGGTGAATCCGCGCCGCTTGACGCGCGGCGAGGGTGCGTGGCAGCCTGCGCGTTTTAACAATCTCTTTCGCGCGCAATGCCCAAGAAACCGACTTCGAAAAACTCCGACCAATCCGAGTTGCCGCTCGACAGCGCAGCCGCGTCTGCGACGGTGCCGACGTCTGTGTCGACGCCACCGCCGGAGACTAAATCCGGAGAGTTGGCGGTGCCCGCAGAGCCGGTGGCAGCCGCTGCGCCCATCGCCGCGCTCGAAGGTCCGGCGGTCTTCACGCCCGGTCCGCGCCGCGGCGGTGCGACCGTGCAGGAGGAGGATTCCCCGCTGGCGAAGAGTTACCGGGGATGGTTTCTTGAATATGCTAGCTACGTCATCCTCGACCGCGCTGTCCCGCATATCGACGACGGTCTGAAGCCGGTGCAGCGCCGGATTCTGCACACGCTGTGGGACATGGACGACGGGCGTTTTCACAAGGTCGCCAATGTCGTCGGTCGCTCGATGTCGCTCCACCCGCACGGCGACGCGTCCATCGGCGCCGCGCTCGTGGCGATCGGGCAACGCGCGTTCCTCATCGAGCCGCAAGGCAATTACGGCAATCTCCTCACGGGCGACGAGGCGGCGGCGCCGCGTTACATCGAGGCGCGCCTCACGAATTTCGCGAAGGACGTGCTCTTCAACCCGAAGACGACCGAGTGGCAGCTCAGCTACGACGGTCGCGCGAAGGAGCCCGTCACGTTGCCCGCGAAGTTTCCCATTGTGCTGCTCGAGGGCGCCGAGGGTATCGCGGTCGGCCTCGCGACGAAGATTCTTCCGCATAATTTCAACGATCTTTGCCGCGCGGCGATCAATCATCTCCAGGGAAAAACGTTCCGCATCTTCCCGGATTTTCCGACGGGTGGCATCGCGGACTTTGCGGACTACAACGACGGCGAGCGCGGCGGAAAAGTAAAAGTCCGTGCCAAGATCGAACAGCGCTCGAAATATCTCCTCGCGATCACCGAGCTGCCGTTCGGCTCGACCACGGAGACGCTCATCGAGTCGATTTTGACCGCCAACGCGAAGGGCAAGATCAAGGTCAAACACGTCGACGACAACACGGCGGACTCCGTCGAGATTCTCGTCCACCTTCCGCAGGGTGCCGAGCCGGAGAAGGTCATCCAGCAGCTCTATGTTTTTACGAACTGCCAGATGCAGCTCTCGCCGGCGGCGTGCGTGATCGAAAAGGACAAACCGCAGTTCCTTGGCGTGAAGGAAATTTTGCGCCGCAGCGTCGAGCGCACGCGCGAGCTCCTCAAGCGCGAGCTCGAGATCAAGCTCGGCGAACTGGAGCAGCAGTGGCACTGGGATTCCCTCGAGCGCATTTTCATCGAGGAGCGCATCTATCGGAACATTGAGAAATCGAAGACGTGGGAGAGCGTGTTGCACGAAATCCGCACGGGCCTGAAACCGTTTCTCAAGCAGCTGCGTCGCGATGTGACCGACGAGGATATCACGCGCCTCACCGAAATCCGCATCAAACGCATCTCCGCCTACAACCGTTTCCAGGCTGACGAAGCGCTCAAGAAAATCGAAGACGGCATGAAGGAAACGAAGGCCCACCTCAAGAATCTTACTGGCTACACGATCGCGTGGTTCGAGCTGCTTCAGGAAAAATATGGCAAGGGCCATAAGCGCCGCACGAGCTACGACGAGATTGAGCAGATCGACGCCTCGGCCGTCGTGTCGGCCAACCAGCGCCTCTACGTCAACAAAGACGACGGCTTCATCGGCCTCAACTGGCGCCAGCACGACTATATCCAAGACTGCACGATTCTCGACGCGGTGCTCTGCATTATGCGCGACGGTTCGCTCAAGGTCGCGAAGGTGGCCGACAAAGTTTTTATGGGCCGCGACATAATTTACGTCACGATCTTCCCGAAGGACGGCGACACGGCGTTCTACTCGATGGTCTACCAAGACAAGGAGAGCGGGAAAGCGTTCGCGAAACGTTTTCAAATTGGTGGCCTCTCGCGCGACAAGCTTTACCCGCTCGTGAAGAGCGAGGGATCGAAGATCGTCTGGCTGCACGTCGCGAAGACGGAGAAGGAAATGCCGAAGCAAGTGAAGGTGTTCATCGACGGCCGCAGCGGCGCCCGCGTGCGTGAGATTGATTTCGACCTCGGCGCCATCCCCGTGAGCACCCGCAGCGCGAAGGGTGTGACGGTTTCGAAGTGGCCGGTGAAAGAAGTAACACCGATGGAGTAGGGGAGCTACACCCTCGCGCGGAACCCTTCTGGAAAAACGGATTCGTGGGCGTAAAATTGTGGGCCAAGCCTAGCACCAGAGGGCGCGGCTCAGCACTCCATTTCCTGCGAGCGCAACGCCGTGAACAAACACCCGGCGATTGCGTGTAGGTGTCGCCCTGGCATCCGGCACGCATAGAGCCGCCGGATTCAAAGCCCGGCAGCTCGGCGACCAGAGGCTGCAGCCGACCGGGCCTTCGCGAGATTCGACAAGAGGGAGAAATTGCGATCGACGGTCTGAGTCCGGACCTTTCGCCGCGCTCTCGTAAGTTGCGCGCGCGTTTCAGTGGGGAAAATGAAGAAAATAGGCGAAAATCGCTCGAATCGCGAAAGTCCGGATAGGCCTTACAAATCAGGGTGTTTTTTCACGGATCCAACCCGAGAGACGGACCCGCTCGACCAACACCATGTGGGGCACGGTCAGCGCTGCCAGTCCGACAAAGACCACTTGGACCATGCGCGCATCAAGCGCGGTGTCGCGAAGAAAAACCCACGCTAGGGCTGAGCCGGCCAGCACGCCAGCCATCGGCAGCAAGGCGGCACCGGCGACGTATCGCCACGAGGAGCGGCCGGAAAAATTCATCGTCCGTAAAATATGCCGGGCGCTGTGCATACCGCAAAAAAACACGACAAACGACACTAACGGCGGCGCCACGATCGCGAGAATACCGGCCGCCGCCATTTCCAGCGCGGTCCAGAAATCGTGGCGGGTTTGCCACAGCGAGGCGAGGGCGAGACCGACCAGCCAAGGCCACGCCAGCCACCGGAGCCAAGGCACCAACGGCGTCGCCGTGGAGTCCCCCACCAACAAACCAAAGAGTCGGCCAATTTCCTGCGCGTGCCCGATGGTGGGCAGGAGAATCACACTACCCCCGTAAAACAGGCGCGCCGGCCATGGCGCACCTTGCAAAGGATCGCCGGAAAAGTGCGCGGCGGAGATAGCCAGGAAACCGAGCAAAAACAGACCGGGCTGCCAGAGCCACAAACCGACCACCAGCGCGGCCAGCAGGAAATAGAGCAGGCTAAATTGCAACCAGCCGCTCAGGGTGCGAATGCCGTAGCGTTCCTTCGCAAAAATCGTATCGAGTGCCCCGTGCGGCACGCCCAGCACCAAAATGAGCACGGCAACCACGATCAATTCCAGCTGCGGCGACAGGCGCCCCAAGGCGAGCGTGCCGAGGGCGACCAGCAAAGCGCCTGCACTAAAGACAATACCCTGAACACGCAGCGCATTCATGCCGGTTGCGCCCGAAGGTCTTTTCTCGACGACAAACCTTTCAACAGTTCCCGCAAAAACAGTCCCGGCGGCAGCGCGAGAATGATCCGCCAACAATCCGACCAGCGCGGACAATCGTTGAGGAAACGAATCATCGGGCCGCTGTCGGGCATCGCGAAAAGCTTCATAAACAAACTAGGGCCGGCCTCCGGGCGCGCCCGCAACACCCGCAGAAACAAATCGTCCATCGCCCGCAGCCGCCACGGATCGGTGGATTGCGAGCAAGGGCCATGGCCGCAGGCGAGTTGCTCGGCGCATTGATCGGCCCACCGCTGAATGCGTTGAAACGCGAAGCCTGAAGCCGGCCGTGCTCCGCCACCCGCCAAGCCGGCGCGGCACCAGTTTCGGTGGGTTTGCTCCGCAATTGTAGAAAGTCCCATCGGAAGCGATCCTGATTCGACTCGAACCGTTTCACTTTTTGAAATGGCCTGCGACTTGGTCAGCACACCGTCGAGCAGCTCGCCCAACAATTCGGGTCCGAGCGGGTCGGGCGCAAATGCGGTTATCTCGATCAAGGCCTGGCGAGCAGTGACCGGCAGCATGTAAACGAAGACAATCCGTCCGTCTTTCGTCGGCAGAAAATCCATCAGCGTCGCGCAGCCCGCATCGAAGCGATCGGTTTCGCAAAGAATTTCCCGGCCGTAGAACGACTGCCACAGCACGGCGTCTCCGCGCCGGGGCGACCGGACCGGACGGGTATCGACCACCCATCGGGGCGAGTGGGTTCCGAACGGCGTGGCGATGGCCCAACGATTGCCGGTGCGGACGGGCTGATCGGAGACGGCCGTTCCGGTGGTTAATCGGATGCGGGGATTTGCGGCGACCTCCCTTAACGCAGCCTCATAAAAGACGGACGCCGGAATCATTTCATAGGGTGATGACGCGCACTCCACCTCGCGCTGACGACCCTCGGCACTTACCCGCACTCGGCTCCAGCGGTGACGAACAAGCGAGGTGAGTTGGGCGGAGGGTGTGCCCCAGAAACACCACGTGCGATCGTTCACGTAGCGCTCCCGAGATTCGACAATCAGGGTTTGCGGGCAGCGAGGGCCGAGTTTGGCGAGTCGCATGGCCAGACTGAGACCCGCACAGCCGCCGCCCAAAATCATCAGATCGATCTCGCGGCTCATCGCGGGGGATTTGCGCCCGGCAGACCGCTGAGTGCGGCGTGCAGCACGGGTTGATGAGGCACGGGGCGCCAAAAGCCGCGGTTAAAGGGAAGCGTGAAAAACGCCTGCAGCGTGATCCGGATTTTGTCTGTTTTCGAAACAACCGCTCTGCCTTGCCACGTCGAAAAATTATTCCGTTGCAGGCGAACACCGATCGCCCGGTAAACCCGCGCCGCGATCAGAATGCCGAAGCGCGCCCGCAGCGGCAGGAAGGAAAGCCCAGCCTCGCCGCTGGCATAATAGCGGTCGGCCAGTTCCAGCAGTTCTCGGATCGTGCCACGGATCTGCTCGTGCAGCGTCTCGGCGGGTAAAATCAACCGCGCGGGTTCAACGTCACCAATCATGCTGGCGGGAAGATAACGGCGCCCGGCGTGCGCATCCTCGGCGACATCACGACAAATATTGGTCAATTGCATGGCGACCCCAAGATCGATGGCGTGTGGCCGAGCAGCAGGCCGGCTCACATCGAGCGCTGCGGACATCATGATTCCGACCGTGCCGGCGACGCGGTAAGCATATCGCAAGAGATCCTCGCGGGTTTGCATTCGCACCGGGTCGAGATCGGAGATCAGCCCGTCGAGCAGCGCATTGGGAATTTCAGGCGCTATGGAACATTCCCGAAACAAGCGGATCCCATCGCAGATCCCGACATCGTTCGATTGTCCGGTTGCGAGCGCGATGCGAATTTTACTAAAGGCTTTTTGAGTTTGGGGATTCGCGGCGCCGTCGTCGGCCAAATCGTCGAGCCGACGACAAAAACCATAAAGCCGCGTCGCTCGCGATGCATGTTGCGGCGACAAAAAGGTGCGGGCCCAATGAAAACTGCGTCCCTGCCGAGCGAGTGCCCGATTCGCCGTGACAAGTGCGGAATCCAGCGTCGCGGTCATGCGGTCACGGCCTCCCGCCGAGCCGCCGGGACAAGTGCATCGACGACCTTCGCGGAGCACAAAACGCCTGGCAGTCCGGCTCCGGGGTGGGTTCCGGCCCCCGTGAGGTAGAGGTTTTTGATGCCCTCGGCTTGATTGTGGAACCGGAACCAAGCCGACTGACGGAAGAGCGGTGCAACGGAGAAACCCGCTCCGTGCACGCTCAGGTAGTCATGGGCAAAGTCGTCCGGCGTTTTGTAAAAGTCCGCCGTAATGCTTCCACTCAATCCGGGCAGAATGGTGCGATCGAGCGCCGCCACAATCCGATTGCGCAAGCGGGGTCCCTCGACCGACCAGTCGATGTTCGCTTGCTGGTTCGGCACTGGGCAAAGCACGTAAAAGCTATCGCATCCCGGTGGCGCAAAATCTGGGTCCGTCGCAGTCGGACGGTGCAGATAAAGGGAAAAATCGTCCGCCAGAATTTTACGGTGGAAGATGTCGTCAAGGAGTTCGCGGTAGCGCGAACCCATCCAAATAGTGTGATGAGCCACCTCCGGATAAGTCCGGGTCGTTCCAAAATAGAGCACAAAGAGCCCCATGGAATAATGCGCCGCCGCAAGCTTCAACCGCGTCGTGGCACTCTGCTGCGCGGGGGGAATCATCGCGCGGTAAAGATGGGCGGCATCGGCATTGGAGACCACCACGTCGGCCGCCAGTTTCGCTCCCGTTTCTAGGCGGGCACCCGCGGCCCGACCGTTTTCGATGACGATCGAGTCCACCGTTGTATCGAGCTGGATTTTGACGCCGTGTCGCTCCAGCAGACCGCCGAGTGCGGCCGTGACCGCACTGGTTCCGCCCATCGCAAAGTGCACGCCGTAAGCGCTCTCAAGAAAATGGATAAGCCCGTAGATGCTCGTCGTATCAAACGGATTGCCTCCAACCAATAATGGTTGAATCGAGAAAGCTTGCCGCAATTTTTCACTGCGCAGGTGGCGTTTCACCATGCCCCACACGGTCTCGTAATTGCGCAAACCGACCAAGCGCGGGATTTGCTTCAGCATTGTCGAGAACCGGTGAAACGGTTGGGCGGAAAGTTCAGTGAAGCCGACGTCGAAAATGCGGCGGGAGTGGGCTAAAAGGGCGAGATAACCCTCGCGATCGCGTGGTTCGATGCGGCTGATTTCGGCGAGCGTATCTTCCAGAGTGCCGCCGTAGTCAAAGTGGTCGCCGTCGGAAAACTCGAAGCGATACCAAGGTTTGAGCGGAACTAACTTGAGGGAATCCTCCATCCGCTCGCCAAATAATTCGAAGAGTTCTTCCAAGAGAAACGGCGCGGTGATGACGGTCGGACCGGCATCGTGGCGGAAGCCCTCCCGCACATACACTTGAGCCCGCCCGCCCAACATCGCACAGCGGTCGATCAGGCGGACTTCGTAGCCTTTCGCGCACAAACGTAAAGCCGAGGCCATCCCCCCGAATCCGGCCCCGATGACGATTGCCTGCATCACCTATATTCCCGCGAGCTAGAGGCGCTCATTCATCACTCGAGCCAGTTTGCCCAGCAATTCCCCGGAGCCGTTCGGGAGCCCGCTGGCCGCCGCAACCGCGGAGTGGAGGTGCCGTGATCCAATTTCGCGCGCGAGACGCACGGCCTCTGCCGATGTATTCCCGGTTTTGAGAACATTGAGAATGTTCAGGGAAAGCGGGCCATCGCTCCCCGCATCCTCGAGATCGTCGATGATTTGATAACCGATGCCAAATGACTCGGCCGCTTCTTGGGCCAAACCAAAAGAATCCCGAACGCCCGCGCCCAAAAGCGCCAACTCCAAGGGCAGACTGAGCAGAGCTCCGGATTTACGGGCGACGATCGCTTCGTAGCGGGCTAGTTCGGTCACGGGCCGCTTGCGAGCCGACAGATCGCCACATTGACCTTGGATTACTTGGGCGGTCCGCCGATGAATGAGGCGGATCATTTTTGGGACTATCGCGGGTCTGGAGAAGCTGGCTATGGCCGCATAGGCCGACGAGAGCAGCAAATCTCCGGTAAGAACGGCCACATCCGCGCCGCAAGCGGCGAAGACCGTGGGCGTTCCCCGGCGAAGCACCGCGCCATCGTGCAAATCATCGTGGACCAAAGAAGCATTGTGGAGGAGCTCCGCCGCTGCTCCGACGACGACAGAATCACAGTGCGACAAGCCCAGTCGTATTCCGGCATCGAGCCCAAGTCCTGCTCGCACCCGATGGCCGCCGGAGGCTAGGTGCTTCAGAGCGGCTTGAACGGCATCGATAGAATGGGCGGAAGGAATCGAGTCAGATACCAACTCCTCCATCAGGCGCTCGATTTCCGAAATGCTCTCCGCAAAAGAAAAAATACCGACCGATCCATCGAGGTGCGTGGAGTCGCTCATGTCGGGAAACTAAAAAAACCGGCAGAACGACCAAAAGAAATGACGTTCTGCCGGAAGGATGCGAGCGGATTACTTAGCAACAGATTTCTCGGATTCGGAGACGGCGACCGTCCAGATAATCACTCCGAAAGCGATTTTGTTCAAAACGTCGGCGAGATTGTAGACTATATTCAGCATCTTCATGCTGCTCTCCGGGCCGGAACCCGTCAAGTAACCGAGGAAATAGCCGATCGGATAAATCGCCCAACCGAACACCACGATGGTGCGCATCAGCTTGAAAGCGCTCTGAACGCCGAGCGGGGCTGATTCAGCGTTAATTTTTCCAGCTTGGCCGGCGTAGATTTCCCAAATGATAAACGCCCAGCCAGACAAACTGACGATGAATGCCGGCCAAACGGCCATGTAACCCGCTTCTCCCATGAAACCGGCGACGAGCATGACTAAAGTTCCGATCATCAAACGCCAAAACACGCCGGCTGGGACCTTGGTGATTGCGGATAGAATCAAATAAAACTCCACCATTAACAGCGGCACCGTGATGATCCAATCGATGTACCGATAAACGGTGGGAGTGGTGCCGGTGGCAACCCACACGTCTCGCATGTAAAAATAGTGCCACGCAGCAACCAACGTCACGAGGCCGGAAACGGTCAGCGAAGTCTTCCACTTTGCCGTCACCCGCTGGGTCTCAACAAAGAAAAAGGCGGTCGCTGCGACGAGCGCCATTGAGATCATCCAGAACGATACGCCAACGAAGTCATTGGATTTCAAAACAACCCCTGAAGACGCGTAAGCGTTCGAGGGGACGAGGAGGGCAACGAGTGCCAGGATTGGGGTCCGATTGATTAGCGTGGTTATTGTGTTTTTCATTTGTGGGCTCAGAATATCTCTCCGGAACGTTTAGGCATACGTTTCGGATGTAAATTTCTTTAAAAAAAATCTTATGGTTACCTTTTGTGAAGTTGACCCCTTCGACTGGACAGTTGGGACGTGACAGTTAGTTATGAGTTAAGGATGGAGGACAAGCGTGAAAGCGAGTAAGGGGTGCAGGGAAGCGCAGCTTGAGGTGGACCCCGAAAATTGGACAGGAGGGATCGTTAAGTCCAAATCTAAAAGAAAACGATCCACATGTCCAAGAAACGCCGTCAGCATAATCCCGAGTTGAAAGCCAAAGTCGCGCTGGAAGCCATGAGAGGCATCGAGCCAGTGTATGCGATTGCCCTAAGGCACGCGATCCACCCCGTGCAAGTGAGCCAGTGGAAAAAAGAACTGCTCGCGCGGTTGCCCGAAGTGTTTGCGCGCAAGCCCGACGCCGAGATCGCCGAGGTCAAAGCGCGCGAAGACGAGTTGTATCGCAAGATCGGCCAGTTGGAGATGCAGCTCGATTGGCTTAAAAAAAGCTAGCGAACTCGAGTATTGAAGAGCGCCGTCACATGATCGAACCCGCTCATCCTGGTTTGTCCGTCACCCAGCAGTGCGAACTGCTGGGCCTGCAGCGCTCAAGTTACTATCACGCGGCCGCGCCCGAGCCGGAGGAGAATCGGCGTTTGATGCGCAAAATCGATGAAGTGTATCTGAAGTATCCGTTTTTCGGTTCCCGCCAGATGACGCGCTGGCTGCGACGGCAGGGCCACGACTTGAATCGCAAGCGCGTGCAGCGGCTGATGCGGCTGATGGGCTTGGAGGCGATTTACCAGAAGCCGAATCTGTCGCGCGCGCTGGCCGGCCAGCGGATCTATCCGTATCTGCTGCGCAACCTGGCGGTGACGCAGCCCGATCAGATTTGGGCGACGGACATCACCCACGTGCCGGTGCAGGGCGGGCACGTGTATCTCTGTGCGGTCCTCGACTGGCACAGCCGCTACGTGCTCGCGTGGGAACTGTCCAACACGCTCGATGCCAGCTTCTGCGTGCGCGCCGTCCAGCGGGCGCTCGCGCGGCACGGCGCGCCGAAAATCTTTAACACCGACCAGGGTTCTTCCTTAGCCTCTCCCCATTTTTATTTGATTTCACCAAACCATCAGACCACCGATCCACTTTTGCAGAACTTGACCGACACAACTCCATCGCTCCACGGCGCGGCGAGGCACCCCTCGTTCTACTCGCCCTGGCTACTTCTAACCGACCCGCACCGTTCCCTTCCTATGCTGAAGCTGCTGCCCACCTCCCTTCTCCTCATTTTCGGTCTCACCCGCGCGCTGGCGAAGCACGATGTCGTGGTCTACGGCGACACGCTCGCCGGCATCAGCGCGGCGATGGAGGCGGCGCGCCAGCACAAGACCGTGGTGCTGCTTTCCCCCACGCCCCATATCGGGGGTGTCGCGACGTCCGGACTCACCGCGACCGATATGAACCGCAGCACGTCGATCGGCGGAATCGCACGGGAGTTCTATCAGGAGATCTACGCGTACTACCTCCAGCCTTCGGCCTGGCGCGTCCAGACCCGGGAGGAGTTCTTCGAGTTGTCCAAGAAACGGACCTACACCGGGAAAAACGACGCGCTGCGCATGCAGTGGGTCTACGAGTCCCACGTTGCCGAAAGGATCCTCGAGTCGATGCTGCGCAAGGCGGGTGTTGCGGTTGCGCGCCGGAAGCGAATCGCCGAGACCCCCGATGCCGTCGAGACGCTGAACGGGCGGATTATAGCGCTGCGCACGGAGGACGGCGAGCGCCATGCCGGCCGGATGTTTGTCGACGCGTCCTATGAAGGCGACCTGATGGCGCGCGCGGGCGTCAGCCATATCGTCGGCCGCGAGGCCAACCGGGACTTCGGCGAGACGCTGAATGGCATCCGGCTCGCCGGCGTGATCGGCGCCGGCGAGCAGTCGATCGACCCTTACCTGCGTCCCGGCGATCGGGCGTCGGGGGTTCTGCCTTTCATCGACGCCAAGCTCTGGGGCCAGCCGGGCGACGAGGATTCCCGCACCCAAGCGTACTGCTACCGCATGACGCTCACGAACGATCCCGCTAACCGTCGGCCGATCGAGAAACCCGCCGGCTTCAACCCCCTCTGGCACGAGGTGTTGGTGCGCACGCTGCAGCTCGCGCCAGACACCCCATTGCAAAAGATCATCAGCCTTACACCCATGCCCAACCGGAAGACCGACACCAACCAGGTGAACCTCATCGGTGGCAACCGGGATTACCAGACCGCCAGTCACCGTGAGCGCGAGCGGCTGGACCGGATGCATCGCGACTTCGCGGTCGGCATGCTCTGGGTGCTGGCGAACGATGAGCGCATCCCGGCTCCGATCCGGGTCGAGATGAAGCCGTGGGGTTGGCCCAAGGATGAGTTCACGGACAACGACAATTTCCCCCATCAACTCTACATCCGCGAGGCGCGACGCATGCGCGGCACATTCGTCATGAAGGAGGAAAATCTGCGTCGCGAACGTCGCGTGGATGCCGGCCACCCGGTGGCGATCGGCTCCTACATGCTCGATTCCCACGTGGTTTCGAGGGTGGTGGCTGCCGACGGACGGTTGCGCAACGAGGGCTCGCACCTGGAGTCCCGCCTCATCCGGCCGTACGGCATCAGCTTTTACTCGCTCGTGCCGCGGCGGGAGGAATGCCGGAACCTGCTGGTTCCCGTGTGCCTCTCGGCGACCCATGTCGCCTACACGTCGATCCGCATGGAACCCGTCTACATGGCCCTCGGGCAAGCGGCGGGAGCCGCCGCGGCCCTCGCCCTCGAAGCCGACTTGGCGGTGCAGGACATCCCGTATCCGACTCTGCACGACCGCTTGAGCCGGGCCGGCCAAGTGATGGCGATTCCGCAATGATCCGGGTGTTCGCGCCGGAAACGTCCCTCCCATGACCACGCCCTCCTTCGCCGTGCTCCGGCGGATCCTCTGTTCCGGACATCTCTGGCTGGCGCTTCCCGCTCTGCCCGCCCAAGTGCGCCCGCCGACGCCGCCGGAACGGCCGGAGGCGCCGATGGTGCTCGCCCCATTCGAGGTGAGCGCGGAGGGCGACGACGGCTACAAAGCCGCCAACGCGATTTCGGGCACGAGCTTCAACACCGCGCTCCTCGACCTGCCCCGTCCCGTCGAGGTGATCACGGCCGAGTTCATCGAGGATATCGGCGCCAAGGAGATCGGCGAGGCGCTCAAATACAGCGGAAGCATGTCCGACAACGGCAACGCGACGCCCGAGGACGTGACCGGCAACAATTTCTACAACCGCGGCTTCCAGTCGTTCACCAGCTATCGCAACGGCTACCGCTCCTTCGGAGTGGCCGACACCCTTTTCATCGACCGCGTCGAGATCATCAAGGGGCCTTCGTCCACCTTTTCCGGCACCATCGAGCCGGGGGGGACAATCAACATGATCAGCCGCCGTCCGGGAGTGAACCCCGCCGGACATGTGCGCGTGCGCTACGGCTCCTACTCGAGCCGGCGTGCCGAACTGCTCTACAGCACACCGGTCGACGCGGGGAAGAAACTGCGCGTCCTGTTCGGCGCGGCCTACGAGGACTACGGCAGTCATTACGACTACGCCGGGCGCGAGCGGAAGGTCTATGGCGGAAACATCCAGTACGCGTTCACGCCCCGCACTCGGCTCGCGTTCGATGTCCAGTGGCAATCCACGCGCGGCACCCAGGCCATCCCACCGATCTACTTCACCTCGACGACCGGTTACTATGTGCGGGATGTCCCGCGAAGCTTCAACCGCGCCGGTCCGGAGTCCACCTCCTCGATTATCCAAGCGCAGGCCGCGCTGGAATTGACGCACCAGCTGACGCCGCGGTGGGCCGTTCGCGCCGGCGGCTACGTCCGCGGGCAACGGCAGGGGCGCAATACCATGGCCGGCTCGCAGGCGCTCGTCGTCAACGCCGTCACCCGCGTCCGTTCCGTCGCGCGCATCCCCACCGTGCAGTTCACCGGCAACGACAACTACATCGCGCAGGCCAGCCTGCTGGGTGACCTCGCCTATGCCGGGATCTCGCACAAGGTGTTTGTCGGGTTCGAGTACGCCGGCGTGGTCGACTCCCGTAGCCAGCAGTTCCGCCGGCCGACCAATCCGCCCAACCTCAACTTCGACGCCGCCACCCGCGCCGATCACGCTCTCGGTCCGTGGTCCGCCTACACCACGCGCTTCGCGGACACGATGCTCGATTCCGGTCAGCGCGGTTACACGGTCAGCAACCTCGTGCAACTCTTCCGGAACCGCCTGCTGCTCATGCAGGGCTATCGCTACGGCCAGTTTTTCCAGAACAGCGAGAACCGGCTCGCCCGCACCACCTCCAGCTCCAGCCAGAGCGCGGATGTGGGCAGCTACGGCGCATCGTTTCGGGCCGCCCCGCGCATGACCTTCTTCGCCAGCTACGCGGAGTCGTTCTCACCCCAGACGGCCACGGATTTCGCCGGCCGGTTGTTTGCGCCGGTCACCGGCAAGGGATGGGATTTCGGGCCGAAGTTCGACCTCATCGAGGGCCGCCTGGCGGGAACCATCGTCGCCTTCTCCATCGAGCGATCCAACGTGCTCCAGCCCGACCCGGAACACCCCGGTTTCAACACGGCCTCGGGTCTCGACCGTTCGCGGGGAATCGAGTTCACGCTCAACGCGCGGCCGGTGCGGGCCTGGCAGGTGGTGCTGAGTTACGCGAACCTCGATGTGAAAACGATCAAGGATCCGACCCGGCCCGCCAATGCGGGGCTATCACCGCCGAATGTCGCCCGCCACCAAGCCAACCTCTGGAACCGTTATGCTTTTTCCTCCGGTCCGCTGCGGGGTCTCGGCGCAGGGGTCGGCGTGATCTACGTCGGCGAGCGTCGCGGCAACAACAACCTGCCGAATCTCCCGCAGTTCCGTTCGCCCGCGTACACCAAGGCCGACGCAAACTTCACGTACGCGCGGAGGATTTTCGGCCGCAGCACGACGTTCAGCCTCGCGCTGCAGAACCTCACCAACGCCGACTACTACGCCAGCTTCAGCGCCCTGGGCGAACGACGAAGCATGATCGCCTCGGTCCTCACGCGATTCTGAGCCCCCGGCGCATATCCAAGGGGTCACGGCGTAGAACGTCTAATCCGACGCCTCCTTAACGCTGAACGTCCTGACCCCGTAGGGCGCGACGAATCCGTCGGGCTGGTGTTGACGCCGGTGCGGTCCGCGACAGGTGTTCCTAGGCATGAGCGAGCACCGAGTTGTACCCCCCTCCCCCGGATCGGCCTTCCAGCGGTTTCTAAACGGACTCGAGCGCGCCGGCAACGCGCTCCCGCATCCGGCGACGTTGTTCGTGATCCTTGCGGCGGGCATCGTGTTGCTCTCCGGCCTGCTGGCGGGGATCGGGCTCGCGGTCCCGCACCCGGTCACGGGCGCGGAGGTGCGCGTCGTGAGCCTGTTAAGCCACGAGGGTTTCCAGCGAATGCTGAGCGGTGTCCTGCCGAACTTCATCAATTTCGCCCCGCTAGGCACCGTCCTCCTCTGCATGATCGGGCTGGCGCTCGTGGAGACGAGCGGGCTCATGAGTGCGGTCCTGCGATTGATGGCGGTGTCGGCGCATCCCCGCATCCTAAGTGCCGTCGTGGTCTTCGCGGGAGTGATGTCCCATTCCGGCGGAGACATCGGTTATGTGCTGCTGATTCCGATGGGCGGAGCCCTCTTTCATGCGGTCGGACGCAACCCGATCGTCGGGCTCGCGGCCGCCTTCGCCGGGGTCTCGGGCGGCTTCAGCGCAAACCTCCTGCTTGGTACGACAGACGTGCTTTTGTCGGGGCTGACCCAGGAGGCCGCGCGGATCCTCGACAAGGCCTACGTGGTCACCCCCGTGGCCAACTATTATTTCATGGCGGTCTCCGCTCTTGTGATCACAGCCGTCGGTACCTGGGTGACGGAGCGGATCGTCGAGCCGCGCGTAGGCCGCTACACGGGGGACGCGCCCGCGCAAGCGCTCACCGCACTCACTCCGCCGGAAAAACGAGGTCTCCTTGCCGCGCTGGTGGCCTTGGTGGTGTTGGTTGGGTTTGTGCTGGCGGGTGTGTTGCCAACCGGGGGATTCCTGCTGGATCCGAAGCGACCCGACTTCATGAGCTCGCTGTTTCTTCGGCAGCTGCCCGTGTTCATTTTCCTTGGCGGCCTGCTGCCGGGGCTAGCCTACGGGATAGCTGCCGGAACGGTGCGGAATGACGCCGACGTGATCAACGGCATGTCCCGCACGATGCAGTCGCTCGCCAGCTACATCGTCCTCGCGTTTTTCATCGCGCAATTCGTGGCGTTCTTCAACTGGACAAACCTCGGCATGATCACCGCCGTCGAAGGGGCGGCATTCCTGAGGTGGCTCGATCTAGGTCCGATCCCGCTGATGATCGCTTTCGTTCTGCTGGCCGCGGTGATCGATCTAGTCTTGGGTAGCGCCTCAGCCAAGTGGGCGGTGATGGCGCCGATCTTCGTGCCCATGTTCATGCTGCTGGGTTACTCCCCCGAGATGGCGCAGGCCGCTTACCGCATTGGTGACAGCGTCGTGAACATCGTGACCCCGTTGATGAGCTATTTTCCCCTGATCCTGACTTTCGTCCAGCGCTACGACCCCAAGGCCGGTCTCGGCACGCTGGTCGCCACCATGCTACCCTACTCGCTCGCGTTTCTCGTGGGCTGGACCCTGCTTTTGGTCGTGTGGATCTGGGCCGGCTGGCCCTTGGGTCCGGGCGCGCCGCTCTTCCTTCCGACGCGCAGATGAGCAACCCGGCCGGATGGGGTCAGCAACGGTCTTTCAGGCGAGCTTAAAGTTTGGGTTTTTTAGGAGGTGATTGAGGAGGACGATGAGTTTACGCATAAGGGCGATGAGGGCGAGTTTCTTGGCTTTACCGTCGGCGACGAGGCGGTCGTAGACC
>SYGN01000056.1 GCA_005799525.1 Opitutaceae bacterium
CGCCTACCTCTTCGTCTTGGTCATCTACCTTCGCTCTAAAAAAAACTTCTGGTGTTACGTGGGAGCAGGTGTTGCACGCGATCCAGCCGTGGTTGGTTCGGTGGATCGGATGCTGTCCCTGTTGCGGTGAGAATTTTGAGCCAAAATTAATAATTTTACATAACAGAGTAATAATAGAGCGTTGCGCGCGCGGTTCAATTTTTTGCTCCTTCGGTGATGCCTATTACTGGCAGTTACCCTTTGGAAACCGAGGAGCCACCACCCTACGCAACGACCGCCATCACGCCGTCGCACTGAGTGCTGGATCGTCTGCGCGCGCGTGTTTCACATGTTTCCAGCGCCACGTATCCAACTCTGACCAGCGTCCGACGGTGAGTTGAACCTTGATCACATCGCCCGCCGCGAAGTCGTCGCGGTCCGTCCGCAATACGCGGAAGCCCCAGTGCGGTGCGCGTCCAGGATCGAGCGGACCGGAGCCGAGACTGAGATCGGTGTCCACGTGGGTGCGAAAATAGACGGCGTAGCCGTCGAGTCGTCCGGCATTCACGACGGTGCGCGTGAAGGTGAGTGCGTGCGGGAGGGCGGCTTCATTGACGGTGTGGAGGTCGAGCGTGAGCACGGGCGCGGGTTCGCCGAGGAAGTGCTCGATGAGGGCGAGGTCGCTGCTCCGGACCTGATAGTAGTCCGGGTCTTGCGGACGTTGACGCTCGAGCACGGAGTAGTCGTAGCCGTGCACCGCGAGTTCCCAGATGAACGGGACGTGCCGCTCGTTGCGGATTTTGATCGGCTCGCAGAAAAATTCAAAAAGGCTCGGGAGGATGAGGCCGCCGGGCTTTAACAAGCGGTCGCGGAGATCGCTCACGTTGGCGACCATCGCTTCGTCGAAGAGGCAGTCGCCCATCTGTTCGTGAAGGATGACATCGACGCGCTCGGAGAGGCGAAATTCCGTGCTGTGGGTGGAGACGAATTCGACGCGCTCGATTCCGTTGGCCGTCGCGAGGGTGCGGGCAGTTTCGAGGATGGAGGAATGGTCGATCGCGTAGACTTTCGCGGCACCGCGGCGGGAGGCGAGGGCGGCGAGGATGCCGGTGCCGGTGCCGAGGTCGACGACGCGGTCGCCGGGCTGGATGTGGCGCTGGATCGCGGCCCGGTAAAATTCCATGCGCGGTTTGTCCGCGAGCATGCGTTCCTGTTCGTAGAACCCAGAAAAGTAGCGGCCGTTGAAGTCGCGATAACGAGCCTCCGGCGACTCGACCCGGGCGAAGAGGCAGCGGACTGCGGAGGAGATGCGGACGCCAAGGCGTCGCAGAGTGTGGAAAGGCATGGAATTCCGGTGCGCGGAGCGGCCAGATTGGAAACCTTGCGGTGCGCTGGGGCCGAGTGCAACAGGAAGGTTCGGCGTGAAGGTTCGGCGCGGGCGAGGTGACTGCCGGGGGAAGGGTGCTTTCCCAAGCGCCTGGGGGCGGCGGGGCTGACGGCGGTTGGGAAACCGCCGCCGCTGCGTCGGTCGCGACTGCGCGCGTTTAGGCCGGCTTGGCGGGGGCCGGGGCTAAATTGATGACGGCGCGGATTTTTTCGATGAGCGTGGCCGCAGTGAACGGCTTCATGAGGTGGCCGTTGGTGCCGAGCGCGGTGAGATGGGCCATCACACCATAGTCCGCAGGCGAGGTGAGCATGATCACCGGGATCGCGGCGAGCGCGGGATTGGAGCGCAGCAACGTGAGCATTTCGACGCCGCCCATGGTCGGCATATTAACGTCCAATAAAATCAGGTCAGGCAGCGCGCGCTCCATGGCGAAGAGGGCGTTGTAGCCATTGGGGGCTTCAGATATGTCGCAGTCGAAGGCGGCGAGTGCCCGCTGGGTGAGGAGGCGGACGGCCTTGGCGTCGTCAACCGTGAGGATCGTGGGGCGCAGCGGAGTGGAACGGAAAGGAGACGACGACGTTTTCAGATGTTCATCTATGAAGCCGGCGGGCGTGAACGCAACCGTGGCGGTCAGCGTAGTTCGCCAAGGTTGGCGGGCGCGGTGAGGCGGAAGGCTTTGTTGCCGTAATTCGAGACGATGGGCGTGATGCCCGTGGAGGCCGCGCGCCAATCGGCCGTGAGGTAGCGGGCCTCGTAAACGGCGAGTGCCTTTTCGTAGTTGGCGAGGAGGGGCGCCTTGGTGGGTTCGTCGAGAAAGGCGTGGACGAGGCTATTGCGGGCGAGGGAGACGGTCTCGGCCCTGCCCAGGTTATAGTTTTCCACGGCGGTTAAATATTCGTCGGTGAAGGTGGAGTCCCACATGCCGCGATCGTCGGTGTTGAGGCCAACGGGGACGCCGGTGCGCAGGAGCACGGGGAAGGGACGTTGCATCGGATCGGTGACGTAGTCGAGGAGGCGGTTGCTGACCAAATTAATTTCGACGAGGTAGCGGTTATTGCGGAGGAGGAGGTAGGTCGCGGGTTCGCTGAGGATATTCACGCCGTGGCCGATACGATCGGCGCCGAGGAGGAGGGTGTCGCGTATGTTGGAGTCGGCCTCGACGGATTCGCCAGCGTGGATGGCGAGAGGGATGCGCGGGTATTTGCGCTGCATCGCACGAAAGACATCCGTGAAGCGGGCGGCCTGGCCTTTACCGTTGTCCTCGCGACCGTCGAGGTTGATACCGACAAACAGATCGCGATGGGCGTCGAAAAAGGCGTAGGCGTCGCGGATTTTGTCTTCGGCGTCGGGGAGGAAACGGATTACGACGATTTGGAGACGCGCCGTGACGCCGGTGGCGAGGGCGTCGGGTTGGGCGAGGCGAGCCTGGTAGGCGAGAGAGTAGTCTTCGGCGAAGAATGGGCGGCCCTCGGCGTCGGTGGCGCCCCAAGGGCTGACTTGCATTTCGAGGTAGCGGACGCCCTCGCGGCCGAAGGCCTTCATGTTTTCGACGAGCAGATCGGGGCCGAGGGTGATGTCGCTGAAGATGGGGCCGAGACGGAACTACGTTTTTTCAAAAAACTCGTCGCGACCTTCGCCGGGCAGATCGAGTTTGAGGCCGGAGAGCCACGCGGCTTTCTCTTCGGCGGTGAGAGCGGTCACGAGCTTCCACTGGTCGCGGAGGGTGGGGGAAGAGGTTTTCCACGTAGACTCGCGGACGAGGTGGAAGAGGACCGCGGGCATGGCCGGGGTGGGGGCGCGGGGCACGTGGGCGATGGTCGTGCGGAGGTAGAATCTTTGGCCACGGTGGCGAGCGGGGTTGGTGTAATACTCGACGACGTAGTCCATCGGGACGCCGCCGCTGTGATGGTGCAAATCGCCGCCCTTGGGGAGGGCGAAGAGCAGGCGGTAGAGTTCGTCGGGGTGGCACGTGTCTTGATGTCGTCGAAGACGGTGGCGGGTGTCGCGGCGTGGGCGCGAGTGGTGACGATTAACAAGAGGAGAACGTAAAAAATGGCAGCGCGAGCGAGGGGAAGGGAGGACATGGCGAAAGGCAGCGAAGTTGAGCGAGGGCAGCGCCGGAGCTCGTGCGCCCGTGCCGGCGCAAGGTGCGAAACAATTTCCCAACGAACATCAGCAACCTTGCTCATCTCAGGGCTCGCTGGGACTCACCCCACCCACGCGCGCGCGTTGCGGAAGAGTTTCATCCAGGGGGAGTCTTCGGGCCAGCCGGCGGGGCTCCAGCTCATGCAGGCGCTGCGGAAGACGCGTTCAGGGTGGGGCATCATGATTGTCACGCGGCCGTTGGTCGTCGTGAGGGCGGTCATGCCTTGGGGTGAGCCGTTCGGGTTAAGTGGATACTGCTCGGTGACGTGGTGGTGGTTGTCCACGAAGCGGCCGGCGACGAGGCCGGAGGTGCTGCAACGCTGCATCGCGGCGGGGTCGGCGAATTCGGCGTAGCCTTCGCCGTGGGCGACGGCGATCGGGATCACGCTGCCCTCCATGCCGGCGAAGAGGATGCTGGGCGAGGGTTCGATGCGGACGGAAACGTAGCGGCCTTCGTAGCGCTCGCTTTGGTTTTGCACGAAGCGCGGCCAGTGGTCGGAGCCGGGGATGATGCTGTGGAGGTTGCTCATCATTTGGCAGCCGTTGCAGACGCCGAGTGCGAAGGTGTCTTCGCGGGCGAAGAAGTCGGCGAATTCCGCACGGGCGCGGGGATTAAAGAGAATGCTCTTGGCCCAGCCTTCGCCGGCCC
>SYGN01000057.1 GCA_005799525.1 Opitutaceae bacterium
CCGGCATGGCCTTGATCCCGGCGGGTACATTTACGATGGGGAGCGTGGTGGCATCGATCGCGGGGACGGACAAGAGTGATGGGATCGGGGATGCGACGCACGCGGTGGCGTTGAGTAAGTTTTATTTAGCGAAGACGGAGACGACGTACGCGGACTGGATCGCCGTGCGGACATGGGCGATTGATCCGGCCCGTGGTTTAGGGGTGTATGATTTTGGGGCGACGGTAGGAGAGGGCAAAGGGGACACGCACCCGGTGGTTTCCGTTTCGTGGTATGACGTGGTGAAGTGGTGTAATGCGAAGAGTGAGCGGGAGGGATTGACGCCGGTGTACTACACGAACGACGCGCAGACGCTGGTGTATCGGACGGGGGATGTGAACGTGACGGCTGCGCAAGTGAAGTGGGGAGCGAACGGGTACCGTCTACCGACGGAAGCGGAGTGGGAGTACGCGGCGCGAGGAGCGATGAGTGGTCAGCGTTTCCCGCGGGGAGATAAGATTACGCACGTGCATGCGAACTATTATAGTAGTACGAGCAACGCCTATGACGAGAGTGCGAAGCGGGGTATTCATCCGACGTACGCGACGGGCGCCTCCCCCTACACATCACCGGTGGGGGTATTTGCGGCGAACGGGTATGGGTTGTCGGACATGGTGGGTAATGTGTGGGAGTGGACATGGGACTGGTACGGAAGCTACGGGAGTGGGGTGGTGACGGATCCACGGGGGGCTGCTTCGGGTTCGCTTCGGGTTTCCCGGGGCGGCAGCTGGGGCAACGAGGCCTCCTACGCCCGCTCGGCGTTCCGGAACTTCGGCGACCCGGACTACCGGTTCAACCTCTTCGGCTTCCGCCCGGCCCGCAGTTCAGTCCCATAAAGCAGACCGGAGCGCGGTGTGGAGATAGGAGGCAGGATAGCCGAACGGAGTCGGGCTTTGGGGTTGCAAGGTTCTGGTTGATCCGAGCGGCAGACGTCGCGCCAGCCCGCCGCCGAGCCTCTGGTCTGACACGCTGGCTGCTTGCTCCCTGCGCTCCGATGGAGCCAAGCAGGGTCAGGAGCCACGCCGTGGATTTCGTGGAGCAACTGAATAAAAGTCTTAGACCAGCGTCTCGTGATATTTGGACGATGGTCGAAACACCACTCGCTCGCGCTCGCAGCTACCAACAGTCAAAAACGCAAATGACGTGGGTATGATTATGGCGGCCGGGGTTTCGTGGTGCGCTCAGGGTTTGAATTTTTTTACCCGGCTCCACCGTGTTCACTTCAGCGGTTTCGTCAGAAAGATCGCTTCGCCGGCGCCGGGTTGGAGGGTGTAGCGCTGAAAACCGGCGGCGGTGTAAGTCCGCAGGGCCCGGTGATTTTGGTCGAGGACCTCCAGCGTGAGTTTGCAGCAGCCGAGCTCGCGCGCCTTGGCTTCGACGGCGGCAAGCAGGGCGCGTCCAGCGCCGCGGCCGCGGTGCGTCGGAAGAATGGATACGTCGTGCAGATTCACGAGCGGTTTGGCGGCGAAGGTGGAAAAGCCCAGAAAACACACGGCCACGCCCACGGGGTTGTCGCCGTCATAGGCGAGAAAAACGAGCGTCGTGGGATGGGTTCGTAACCCCGGGATGAGGCGTTTGCGCGCGGCGGAGGAGAGGGGAGTTCCGTCACCCATCGGGTCGCGTGAATAGGCATCTACCATCGCCAGCACCGCCGCTTGGTGATCCGGTCGGTCCAAGTCGGCCTGCACGGTGCGGATTGCGGGAGTGGGGGACAGGATTGTCATGGGCCGACGCAACACGACTCGCGCGTCTATGGCGTGCGCAGGACGGCGCGGATGGGGGAGCCTTCGGCGCCGGAGATTTTGAGCGGGAGACAGATGAGTTCGTAAGTGCCGGGGAGGGCGGCGCGAAGGTCGAGGTTTTCGAGGATAATGATATTCGCGGCGTCGAGCCGGTGGTGGATCTGCATCGAGGGGTCGTCGGTTTGATCGACGGAGGGGAGGTCGAGGCCGATCAGGCGGACGCCTTGTGCGCCGAGCCACGCGGGGACGTCCGGCGCGAGCGTGGGGATGCGCGCGGGGAAGGTGGTTTTATCGTCGCAGTGATTGGTGCGCACGAGCACGCGCGGCGTGGCGCGGGCATCGAGACCGGCGAAGTTTTCGCGGGTGAGGACCATCGTGTCGTGGGCGAGGAAAACACGTGCGGGGCCGAGGAGAATGTCGAGGTCGAGCTGGTCGATGGAAAGACCTTCGTCATTGTAGTGGAGCGGCGCGTCCATGTGCGTGCCGCTGTGGATACCGCTGGTGAAACGACCGACGTTGCACGCGGCGCCGTCGCGCATGCGTTGGGCGAATTCGAAATGGAAGGGGGTGTCACCGGGCCAAGGGGCGGTGGCGTTGGAGAGCGGGTGGGTGATATCGATGAGGGGCATGGTGAAGTCGGAAAAGGGCGGCGGAGGTTTGTCACGTTATACGTGACAAACGTTTCAGGTCACGAGGGCTCGGCTTTCAGGGAAAGATTCGTGGGCGCGGGTGAGGGCGATGTGTTGCAGGCGGGCGATGGCTTCGGCGCAGTCGGTGAAGCTCGTGTAAAGCGGCGAAGCGGCAAGGCGGATGAGGTCGGGGGCGCGGAAATCGGCGACGACGTGCGCGGCTTTGAGGGCTTGGCACAGCCGCCACGCGTCGGGATGCGCGAGGGCGAGGTGCCCGCCGCGGGCCGGTGCGCCGCGTGGCGTGACGACCGTGAAACCGAGCGGGGCGAGATCGCGGTCAATGAGCGCGAGGAGAAAATCGGTGAGGGCGAGGGATTTGGCGCGCAGCGCGCAGAGGCCGCCGGCTTCGGCGATGAGTTCGAGCGAACCGAGAAGGGGGGCGAGCGAAAGGATATGGGGAGTGCCGATGTGCAACGCGGCGGCACCGGCGGCGGGCTCGTGGTGCGGCGACATGGCGAAGCGACGGTCGGCGCGGACGCCCCACCAGCCGGCGAGGCCGGGTGCCAGCGCGTGGTGACGGCGGTGGAGAAAAAGTCCACCGACGGCACCGGGGCCGGCGTTGAGCCATTTGTAATTGCACCAAAAAGCGAAATCGGGGCCGGATTCGCCGCCGAGGGAGTGCGAGACGGCACCGATGCTGTGCGAGAGATCCCAGCCGATGATTATTCCACGTTGACGGGCTTTGCGCGTGAGCGTGGTGACGTCGAGGAGTTGGCCGCTCGTAAACACGACGGCGGGGAGCACGGCGAGTTGGATGTCGGGGGCGGCGAAGGCCTCGAGGATATCGTCGAGCCGGAGTACGCGACCGTCGCGCGAGGGGACGAGGCGAAGGTGTTGGGCGGGATCCAGACCGCGGAGGCGCAAATGGGATTGGAGCGCGTAGGAATCGGAGGCGAAGTTGAGGGCGTCGCCGAGAATCACGGAGCGGGGAATCACGGAGCGGGGAGCGTGGCACGGAGTGTCCGGTCCGTGCTCGTGGTCACACGGGCCACGGGCTGGAAAATCTGCGCCACGGGGAACATAAAGCGTCGCGAGAAGTTGGTGGAGATTGGCGGTGGTCTGGCCGGTGAGACAGATCTCGTCGGGCGCGGCACCGAGAAGCGGGGCGATTTTCCCGGAGATGGTTTCGGCGAGCGTGAGCCACCCTTCGACCGGCTCAGGGCAGGCGGCCGCCGTCCAGCCGTCGATGCCGAGCGTGCGCCACTCGGCGATGACGCGGGCGAGGTGAGCTTCAGCTCGGCGCGAGAGGAGGCCGAGAGAGTTGCCGTCGAGATAGATTTTTCCGGGTGGGAGGAAAAATTCCGCGCGAAAGCGAGCGAGAGGATCGGCGGCGTCGAGCGCGGTGGGGTCGGCAAACATGGTGCCGAGGCTCACGCAGAGGACGCGGTGGGCGCAAAGGAGAAAATGCGGCGACGGCGCCACAGAAAAAAGTGTCACGGATATCGTGACACTTGGTTTTTCGGCTCTGTAGCTGAATCTGTGGGTGGATTGGGCGGGTAAATCGTGATGTAGGGAGCAGCGCGAGGCGGACGCCGAGAACGACTAGGCACGGACTGGTCTTCGCCTCCGGCTCCGAACCACAATCCGCTTTGAAGGAAGA
>SYGN01000058.1 GCA_005799525.1 Opitutaceae bacterium
GGCTGCGGTGCAACAGAGTCCCGGCAGTGACAGACACCCAACGCCGACAGGACTTACACCGTCGAAGTCCAGCTCCGGCGATCCAGGCCTCTTTCCCTTCGCACTTCGGGCAGGAAAAGCCCTCCTGCCACCGCAGCGCAGCCAAGTAAACCAAGCAACTCTCCTCGTCACCGAACCATTGCGCAAATTTCGCCACTTGCCAGATTTGTGCTGCTCGTCGAACACGACCGTCGGCCGCTCCGCCCGCAACGTCGCGAGGCCCGCCGCCGCCGCCACCGCCGCCGGACCGCGCACGATAATCTTCCGGTCGTCGGCATTGTCCCCATTCGGAAGTGTGTCCCCAACGCCCGGCACACCGTCGTCTTGCCGACTTGGCGTGGCCCGCTGACCCATACCATCTGCCGATGCGACGCGAGGTGCTCCGCCAGCCTACGATCCTACAGTCTGGGGTCTGCTCCATGCGGGCCAGATCGTGCCCGTCGTAAAATAGTCCAGCCCGTTTTACGACGGGCCGTAGAATGGTCCACCCCGGACTGCCGCCGTCCAGACCGGATACAGCCGCACACTGCGCTCCGACGTCACCGGTAAAAAAGCCCCAACCCGGGGCTGACCCACCGCCTCACGGTACCTCGCAAACTTCCACGATCGCCACTTCCGTCGCGTTGCCCGTACCGGTGCCCACCACGGAATAAAGCCCCGGCCGTTGCTCAGCCCATCGTGCGCAGAAGCCGCGCGACTCAGTAGTCGTAGGACATGCTCAGGCGCACGGTCCGCGGCGATTGCAGCGCAGCGGGCAGGCCGTAGGCGCCCGTGGGCGTCTGGCCGCTGCCGGTGGCCTGCTCATTGATCTCGGTGACGGAATGGTAGTTCATCACATTGGTGATGCTCGCACTGAAGCTGACCTTGTCGCGGCCCCACTTCGGCCGCCACGTCGCACTGAGATCATTGTAGAAAACCCACTTCGTGAAGCCAAGGCTACCGCGCGGGACCAACTGGCCGGTGGGCGTGAAGAACGACTCCGCTCCGTAGCCCTGCGCAATCGTTTCGGTGGGATGGTAGCTAAAAATGTTCTTCGGCCGACCCGAACTGTAGCGGAGGTTGAGGCCGAGCGAGAGCGTGGGCAGCACGGCGTAGGCACCGAAGGCCTTGAACTGGTGGCGGCGGTCGTTGGGCAAATTGCCGTAGGAACCTTCCATGAGGCCGACGGAGTCGAAGGTGGAGGTCAGGCCAGCGTCCGCCTGGCCGTTGTCGGACCGCACGAGACCCTCGGAGTTGCCGTAGCTGTGCGACCACGTGTAGGAAAGCTGGGCGAGCCACTTCTTGTCCCACACGCGCTCGGCGTTGAGCTCGACGGCGTAGTATTTGCGGACGGCGGCAGGCAGGCCGACGTCGGCGGCGCTCAGCGAGATGTCCTCCATCTTGCCGTCGCCGTTCACGTCGAACTTGAACTTGAAGGGTCGTCCGGGATTACCGAGTACGTAAGCGTGCGCGCCGGGGCTGAGCGCCAGATTATTTTTCTTCGCCCAGGCCGCGAGGCCGTAGTCCATGATCGCGTCGTCTATGGAGGTGGCGAGATTGCGATAGATGCCCTTAACGCCGACGTTCCACGATTTGTTGAGGGCGCGCTGCATGCCGATGACAAACTCGTCCTGATACATCGACTTGATGTTCTGATCGACCACGGTGGCGGGATCGGGCACGGAGCCGTCGGAGTACACCGTGCTGGTGCCGACCTTGGCGCCCTTGCTGGGCGCAAAATCGGTGCCGATGGAGTTCACTAAATAAAAGTCCTGGGTGTAGAGTTCACCGCCGGCGAGGCGGTAGTTGGTGTTGGCGGCAATCGGCAACATGTAGCGGCCGTAGTTGGCGAAGAGTTTGGTGCGGCGGTCGCCATTGAGATCGTAGGAGGCACCCAAGCGCGGTGCCCATTGGTGGGCGATCTTGATGATCGACTCTTTGCGGCCGTTGAAATTCTCGAAGCCTTCGTCGCGCAAGCCGAGGCGAAGGCGCAGCCGCTCGCCGGGGAGCGCCCAGTTGTCCTCGAGGTAGTAAGCGTTGTTTTTTACATCAAAGGCGCCGCCGTTGCGGTAGAAGCGTTCGCGCACGCCAAAACCTCCGGCCGGCAGCGTGTAACCCGGGATGGTGCTGACATAACGCCAATAGATGCCGCCCGAGTAGGCTTGGAGATTTCTCTCGGTGTTCAACTCCCGATCGAAACCGCCGCGCAGACGGTGCGATCCCTTGAAGCTGAACGCATACTCAAGATCCGCGCGAAACGCCTCCCGCGAATCTTCACCCGTGGTAATGAATGAGGTGTTGCCTGACCGGGTGACAGTCGGGGCACCGGCCCGTGCATCGATGATGAAAGGCTTGTCATCGACGCTGCTAAACGAAGAGCGGTTGAATTTATTTTGACCAAAAAGAGCGGTGAGGGTGAGGCCCTCGACGAAATTACCAGTGTAACGATACACTCGATTGGTGCCGCCACTGTTCGACGTGATGGTGTTTTGGAGCGCACCCTTGGTCTTGGTCGCGAAGGCGAAGCCGTAAGTGTTCCCAATGCTCTTCTGCGTATCGGAGAAACCGGTGAACTCGAGGTGGTGGCCCTTGAACGGGTAGAAATCGATCTTGCCGCCCCAGAACGGCGAGTCGTTGCGGCTTTCGCTGTACGTGGTGGCTCCGGCACCCTTGCTGCGCGAGTCGCGGACTTGGTACAGGCCATAATAGAACAGCTTGTTCTTCACGATGGGACCGCTGGCGTAAAAATTGGCATCGGCCGACTGCGCCCAACTGTGGTCGGTGTAGCGATAGATCTGCGTGGCGCCGACGGAGTCCTTGTAGTCCACGTTCGCATTCTTCCATGAGAGGCTGTCCGGGTTGAAGAAAACGCTGGCGCCGGCTTTGAACTGGTTGGTGCCGCTCTTGGTGGTGCCGTTGATGACGCCGCCGGTGGAGCGCCCGGTGTCGGCCGCGTAGGCCTCATTCTTGATCTCCAGCTGCTCGTAAAAATCGAAGGGCACCGAGCTCGGCGAAAGGCCGTTGCGAAAATTACTGATGTTAAAACCGTTCACGTAGTAGGCGTTTTCAGCCACCGAGGAACCACTGAATGAGACCAGCCCAAACGAGCCGTCGCCCTGAGTCGTGCCCGGCGTGAGTAGCGCCACCGCAGTCGTGCTGCGCCCGACCGGGAGTTCCTTGATCAGCGCGGCGCTGAACACCGTCGCCGATTCCGTCTTACCGAAATCGATCGGGCTGATCACACCGCCGGTGACGACGAACTTTTCCAGTTTGGTCACGCCTCCGCTAAAATCTGCCGCGCTGGTCGAACCCACATTGACGTCCACCTCTTGCACTGCGGGCGCGCCGGAGGCTGGCGTGTAGGTCACTTGGTAGCGACCGGGCGGAAGCGACCCCATCCGATAGGCCCCATCCGCCGCGACCGTGGCGGTACGCTGGAGGCCCGTTGAGCGGCTCTCGATCGCGATGGACCCCTTGGTATCGCCGGAGATTTTCCCGACGATCGCGCCGTCGGCATTCGTCTGAGCGTTTACAATTGCGGCGGTACCCGTAAGGATCGCCAAAGTGAGCACCACTGGAGTGACGCCACGTACTAAACTCGAAACCAAAACCGACGGGGAAACGAACGCACGCAAGACGCGGCCCGCTCCCCAAGAGGGAGTATTCATAGTTGTGTTGGGGTATCTTTGCTAAAAACCACAGCGCCCCGCTGCAGCGAACGCTGCGACCCATCAAGGCAACACGGTTAGCCAGACCACCACAAGCGCGAAA
>SYGN01000009.1 GCA_005799525.1 Opitutaceae bacterium
CTCGCTGGCGCTCGCGGCTACCCGGCAAATCAAAGTCTGAATCTTTTGGGCGATAACCATAAGCCGTGGCATGACGCTCTCGCCGCCAAGCGCCTGCTCGTGAGCCGCGTGTATCCCGACGGCACGCCGCGCAACGACGGTCGCCAGCCCGGCCGCGAATTCATCCTATCCTAAAAGCTCGAGCATTGACCTTGCGCGGCGGCGCGGAGGCGCGCGGCGATTCGCAGCGCTCTGCGCTCTGCTCTTGGCTCTCGACTGAATTTCTAGGGCTTACTAGGTGTTGACGCTTCTATGAATTCACCTCTGCCCCCAGATCACGCTGCGCCCGGCAGTTATCCTGCGCTGACTGTCTGCCCAAAAATGCGCCCACCGCTCGATCCTGTGTTTATGCCCGCCGCGCTGTGGCGTCGCGCCTACGCGGCGCTCGTGACGCAGGATGCCGGCGCCCGCCCCTTCGCACTCGTGCTCGTGCGAACGGATGGCGCGGTGTTTCGCCATGACAGCCGCGTGTTGTCCGCAGGGCATCCGGCGGCGGCACTCACGCTGATCTATGCGGAGCGGTTATTGAAATTTCTCCTTTGGATGAAGGGCGGTCCACAGGTGCTCGTGGCCGGTGCCGACGAAATGGTCGCAGCGCTTGCGAAAATCTACAGCCCGACGGGCGCGCGGGCCTTCGATGAGGCGTTCATGGGCACGAAAATCTTTGGCCGCAGGTTTTCGGTCGAGGCCTCCTCCTTCGCAGCGCTGCCGGCGACGGTCGAGACCAGTGTGCCGATGGGCCGGCATCTCGCGGGATGCCGCATCGGCTTCGACTTGGGCGGCAGCGATCGGAAGGCGGCGGCGCTCATCGATGGCCAAATCATGTACTCCGAGGAGATCGCCTGGGACCCGTATTTTCAGGCGGATCCCCATTATCACATCGAGGGGGTGCACGATTCCTTGTTGCGGGCAGCGGCGCATTTGCCGCGCGTCGATGCGATCGGCGGCAGCGCCGCGGGAGTTTACGTGAACAACGAGGTGCGCGCGGCGTCGTTGTTTCGCGGCGTGCCGGCGGACGCCTTCGAAACACACATCCGCCGGATGTTTTTCACCCTGCAAGCGCGCTGGGGCGGCGTGCCGTTTGAGGTCGTGAACGACGGCGAAGTCACCGCCCTCGCCGGCGCAATGTCGATGAACGATAATGCCGTGCTCGGCGTCGCGATGGGTACGAGCCTAGCCGCGGGCTATGTGACACCCGCGGGTAACATCACGTCGTGGTTGAATGAGCTCGCCTTTGCCCCTATCGACTACCGACACGACGCGCCGCGCGACGAGTGGTCAGGCGACAACGGGTGCGGCGCGCAGTATTTTTCGCAACAGGGCGTGGGTCGCCTCGCCAAACTTGCGGGCTTCGCCTTTCCCCCGACGCTGCCGCTGCCCGAACAGTTGCTCGAGGTGCAGCGCGCCATGCAGGCCGGCGACGCACGCGCGCGGGCGATCTACGAATCGATCGGGGTTTGCTTCGGCTATGCCATCGCGCACTACGCGGATTTCTACGCGGTGAGGAATCTGCTCGTGCTCGGACGCGTAACGTCGGGCGAGGGTGGCGAAATCATCCTCGAACGCGCGATGGCCGTCTTGCGTGCGGAATTTCCGGCACTGGCGGAATCGATCCAGTTACGTACTCTGGATGAGCACAACAAACGCCACGGTCAGGCGACTGCCGCCGCCAGTTTACCCGCCTTGCGCACCCTACCTTCTACCAACGTTACGTGAGATTTTGACCATTCATTGTCGGCCGCCTGCACGCAGGCGCTCCCCTGGGCCCAGCCAGCGCCGTCACCGCACGCTCCACCGCAAAGCAAATGCGGTTCATCGCGAACGCGTTCATGTGGCTTACCACCCGCGTTTTCTCCCTCCCGTTTAGAGCGATTGGTTGGGTTGGGTGGTAAACTCGTTGCGGGGTCGGGCGCACTCTTTTCCCGCGAATGGGAAACGACCTGCTTGCTTAAGCCACCGCGATGCTTTCCGTTCCCTGCTCTCTTTCTCTGTCCTGCTACCTATGAACCCTGCTCTCCCTGTATCTAAACTCGCTGCCGCTGGGTCGCCCCCGCCCAAAAAATCGAATTTAAGGTGGTTCTTGCTCGCCGGAATCGTCCTGTTGATCGGCCTCGGCGTCAGAGCCTACTTAAAGAAAAAGACCGATGGCCAAACCGTGATCGTCACCACAGAGAAAGCCATCACGAAGACCATCATGCAGATCGTCTCGGCCACCGGTAAGGTGCAACCTGAGGTCGAGGTCAAAATCGCCCCAGAAGTTTCCGGCGAAGTCGTCAAATTACCTTTCCGCGAGGGTGCAGTCGTCAAAAAGGGTGACCTGCTGCTCAGTATCAAACCGGACGTCTACAAGGCCCAAGTGGAACAACAGCAGGCCAGCCTCGTCGCCGCCCGCACCGGTGTGGTCCTCAGCAAAGCGCAACTCCTCAAGTCCAAAGACGACCTCAAGCGTGCCGAGGATCTTTATAGCAAGAAACTCATTTCGGATTCGGATATCCTCAGCTCGCGGACCACCCTCGAAGTGGCCCAAGCCAACTACGAAAATGCCCAAGCCACCGTGCTCCGCACCGAAGGCGCCCTCAACCAAGTCCGCGACCAACTCACCAAAACCACCGTCTACGCACCGATCGACGGCAAGGTCAGCTCCCTGAGCACCGAACTGGGCGAACGCGTCGCCGGCACCGGTTCCTACGGCGGCGCCGAAGTCATGCGCGTGGCCGACCTGACCAACATGGAGGTGCGCGTAAACATTAACGAAAACGACATCATTAACGTTAAGGTCGGGGACAAGGCCAAGGTAGCGATCGACGCTTTCCCGGCCCGCAAGTTCGACGCGATCGTCAAGGAAATCGGCTCTGCCGCCAAAGTGACCGGGATGAATACGCAGGACGAAGTGACCAACTTTCTGGTTAAGATCCGCATCCTCGACAAGGAGGTGCCCCTGCGCCCGGGCATGAGCGCCAATGCCGAGGTCGAAACCAAGACAGTCGAGAACGTCGTCGCGGTTCCCATCCAAAGCGTCACGGTTCGCGCCAAGGACTCGAATAAAACGATCGAAGAAGTTTCCAAGGGCCGAGAGCAATCCGCCAACGAGAACAAGGGCGAAGGCTCGGCGGCCGCGATCAACGACAAGCAACAGAAGCAGGCCGAAAAAAATGACCGGGAGAACCTGCAACGCGTCGTTTTCGTCAAGAACGGCGACACCGTGAAGCTCGCGAAAGTCGAAACCGGCGTGCAGGACACCACCCACATTGAAATCAAATCTGGCCTCAAGGCCGGTGATGAGGTGGTCAGCGGAAGTTTCGGGGTCATTACCCGCACCTTGAAGGACGGCACCAAGGTCGGCGTGGACAAGACCAAGAAGAGTCCGGACAAAAAATAACCCCGCATCGGCTCGCGCCGTTTCTGCATGCCCACCACCCTGTGATGAACGCCAGCCCCTCCGCCGCCCTACCCCGCACTCGTTCGATCCGCCCCCCCGGCACGCTCGTCATCGAGATCGAAGCCGTCACCAAACTCTACAAGATGGGGACGGAGATCATTCACGCGCTCCGTGGGGTGAATCTAAAGATCCATCGCAACGAATACCTCGCGATCATGGGCCCGTCGGGTAGCGGTAAATCCACGCTCATGAACATGCTCGGCTGCCTCGATACACCCACGGAAGGGCGCTACGAGTTTGGCCAAAAAAATGTCGCGACAATGGTCGACGACGAGCTCGCCGAAATCCGCAATCGTGAGATTGGTTTCGTCTTCCAGACCTTTAACCTCCTGCCCCGCTCCAATGCGCTGCACAACGTCGAGCTTCCGCTCATTTACGCCGGCCTCGGCCGCAGCGACCGCTTGGTAAAAGCCCGACAGGCGTTGGAGAACGTCGGCCTCGGTGATCGGCTCCACCATCGGCCGAATGAACTGTCCGGTGGACAACGCCAGCGCGTCGCCATCGCGCGGGCCCTCGTCAACGATCCCGCGATCATCCTCGCCGACGAGCCCACCGGAAATCTCGATTCGAAAACGGGCGAAGAGATCATGGCGCTCTTCGAGCAGCTGTACGAACAGGGCCACACGATTATCGTCGTCACCCACGAAGAGGACATCGCCCGCCATGCTCGCCGCATCGTGCGTTTGCGCGACGGCCTGATCGAGAGCGACGCCGCCGTGTCGTAAGCTAGATTTCCCCGTGACCCGCATTGTCTACGAGACCGTCGAGTCCTTCGCCATCGCCTTCGCCCAGATCGCGGCGAACAAGCTGCGCTCGGCCCTGACCGCACTCGGGGTAATCATCGGCATTGTGGCCGTAACGCTGATGGGCACCGCGATTCTCGGGATCGACGCCGGGGTGGAGCAAAGCCTTTCCGGGTTTGGCGACGACGTGGTCTACGTGACCAAGTGGCCGTGGAAAGACACCAGAGACTGGTGGGATTTCCGCAATCGCCGCGACATTAACGTCGAGCACGCGCAACCGATCAACGACTGGATCGCCGACCATCCCCAGAGCCCGCTGAAACTGGCCGTCCCCGCAGCCAATTGGGGAGCCAGTGTCATGCGCGGCGAATACCGCGTGAACAATATCCGGATCGTCGGCAGCACCGCGGATCTCGGACGCATCGTGCGCTCGGATATGAAGGAAGGCCGGTTCTTCTCCGACATCGAAAATCGTAGTGCCCGCAATGTCGTCGTCGTCGGCTTCGACGTCGCCGATGCCCTCTTTCCCAACGTATCACCGATCGGGAAAGAAATCCGCATCCGCAATCAACTGTACAACGTCGTCGGCGTAGCGGCACGACAGGGTAGTTTCCTGGGCCTGTTCAGCTGGGACTCGCAAGTCATTATGCCCCTCGCCGCCTTCGGACGCTCCTTTCCCGTTCGTTATGCCGACCCCGAAATTCGCGTGCAGATCGATCTGGAGCGGGCGGAAGAAGCCCGGGACGAGATTCGCGGCATTATGCGCCGCATGCGCGGACTGAGTCCGGAAAGGAAGGACGATTTTGAAATCAACAGCCAACAAGTGATCCGCGAGCAACTCGACCCCGTGAAGCGCGGTATCGCCATCGGCGGCCTCTTCATCACGGGCCTCGCCCTCTTCGTCGGTGCCATCGGTATCATGAACATCACCTATGTCAGCGTGAAAGAGCGCACCAAGGAGATCGGCACCCGGAAAGCACTCGGGGCACGTCGCCGCACCATTCTCCTCCAGTTTCTCATCGAGGCCGTGAGCATTTGCGTGCTCGGCGGCATGGGCGGACTCGCCATGGCCTGGGGCCTCTCCGCCATCGTGGGCGTGCTGATGCCGTCCTTCCCGCTCGTTTTTTCCCTCGGACTCGTGCTACTCGGCCTCGGAGTCTCGGTATTCACCGGAATTTTCAGCGGCTTCGCGCCAGCCTGGCAGGCGAGCAAACTAGATCCCGTCGTCGCGTTGCGCTACGAATAACTCACCCGCGTCATGCTCATCGCCGAAATCTTCCGCCTCGCGTTTTCGTCGCTCAGCGCGAACAAGCTCCGCTCCAGCCTCACGGTGCTGGGGATCGCCGTCGGCGTGTTTTCTGTCATCGGCGTCATGACGTTTATCAACGGCATGCGCGGCTCGATCGAAAGCGGCCTGAACGTCCTCGGGGCAAATAGCTTTCAAATCAGCAAGTCCCCCGCGATCAGCTTTTCCGATTGGAACCGTTTTCGAAACCGGCGCGACGTCACCTACGCCATCGCCAACCGCTTTAAGGATTTGATGGGGGATGCGGCCAAAGTAAATCTGCAGATCGGCCGCAGTGGCCTGGTAGTGAGTTATCGCGACCGCCGCACGAATCCGAATGTGCGCCTGATGGGCACCGACGAGAATTACGTCACGGCGCTCAACTTCGACATCGTCGCCGGACGCAATCTCGGGGCCGACGATGTGGAATACGGGAGGCCCGTCTGCCTCCTCGGTTCAGATGTCGTCCTGAAGCTGTTCTCCGGCGAAGAAGCGCTCGGTCAAGGGGTCCGCATGAACGGCCAAAACTACACCGTCGTGGGCCTGCTCGCGCCGAAAGGAACCGCGTTTGGCGGAAATCCCGATGCTCTGGTGATCACGCCGATTTCACGGTTTCTCGCGGTTTACGGGCGCTCCATGCGCTCGATCAACCTGAACGTGCAGGCACCCAGTCAAGCCGAGCTCGCGGCCACCCAAGAAAAATCTGTTGGGATGATGCGTCTCGTGCGTGGACTGAGTCCGGAAGACCTCAATGACTTCGAGATTTTTTCAAACGAATCGCTGATCGATGCTTTCAATAAAATCGCCGACGTCGTTTCTGCGGGCGCCCTGATCATCAGTGCGATCGCGTTGCTCGCTTCGGGTGTAGGCGTCATGAATATTATGCTCGTGAGCGTGACGGAGCGCACGAAGGAGATCGGCATCCGCAAGAGCATCGGTGCAAAGAAACGCAGCATTCTACTGCAATTTCTCGCCGAAGCCGTCGCGCTCTCGCTGATCGGCGGGATCGCCGGTGTCGCGGTGGGGGTGGGCGGGGGAAATGCTGCCGCCTATTTCATGAATACCGAGATTAATTTTCCGTGGATGTGGGCGGGCATCGGCCTCGCCGTGTGCGGCGGTATCGGCGTGATTTTTGGCCTTTACCCCGCGTGGAAAGCCGCGTCACTCGATCCGATCGAGGCGCTGCGTTACGAGTGAACCGATTTTCAATTCCAGAATTTTGTCATTGGGGAAAATCGAAAATCCGCAACCGAAAATCCGCTACCCCCGGCGAATTTCCGACCCTTGGAAGCGGACCTGAATCCGGAAAACTTTCTTGATCCGGCACGTGATCAGGCCGGTGGCGACATCGAATTTTTCCGGCACTTCGATCCGGTGGATATCCACGACCGCATGAAAGCCGCGCTCTGAAAATACATCGATCAACATGGCCAAGGCGGTGGGGTCCCCCATGAGCGGTTCTTCGGTGTTCACCAACGCCGCGCCCGAAATCGCGTGGCGTTGAATGATCGGCATGATTTTTTTAGAAATGAAAGTGACCACTTGGCCGAAAAGCGCCGGCTGGCCGAATTCGTAGCTATCGAGGCGCTTCACCAGTTCCTGCCGGGCGTGGACGATAATTTCATTAGCCACGGGCACATGCCGCAGGCGGTCCACCGTGCGCGGGTCGAGTTCGAGAGTGCTTTGGTAGTTGAGCTCCTTGAGGATGTTTTGCTCGACCTCGTGCAGCGTGCCGTGCGCGTTGATGAAGTGATAATGGAAGGTTTCCTTGAGTGACTGCAGCGCGTCCCACGTCTGGTCCTTAAACACCCGGTAGCGCCGACGGGCGAGTCCCTCGTCATGGTCCGTCGGGCGATCTTCCATCATTTCCCCGACCCCCGAACGCAGCACTTCTTCGTTGTGCGCCTTCGTCTCCGTTCCACGCCTGAGCTGACGGGCGACCGACTCCTTTTCATCCACAAACAGCACCATAATGTGCACCGTAGGTTGACGAAAATGGATGCTTAAGGGGGAACCGTAAAACTCGCGACGCAGACCATGCATTTTCCCCACGAGGAGCTTTAAGCACTCAACCTGCACATGGGTGCGCGGGAATCCGTCGAGAATGGCGCCATCGTGATAATCGTTACGGAGCAGGCGACGCAGCAGCAGACCGACCACCTCTCGGTCCCCCACCATGTTACCGCCATCCTTGAGCGACTTGGCCTCGGGCGAATCGAGGAGCGCGCTGATGACGATCGGTGGGCACGTGAGACCGCGGGCCCGGGTAATGAACGCGGTGTTGGTGCCTTTGCCGGAGCCCGGAGCACCACCGAGGAGGATGATCTCTTTGGGAAACCGCAGGTTTTCCCGCCCGTACTCTTCCTCCAAGCGCTGCCAAACTGAACTAAAGATCAATTGCGCGTCCTTGATTTCGAGGTCGGTCAGCTTGGGAGCTGCCGGGGCAGAAGGTTGAGGAGGAACAGCGGGCGTGGACATGACGTGTGACGAGGGTGGGACGCGAGCGCTTAGAGGGTTTTGCAGGCGGGGCGGACACAAGAAAAATCTGCCGTCCCTCGCCGCCGAGGGTGTCTCCGCCGGTGAGCCTCGAGTCCGCCGAACCGACCACTCAGCGCGCCATCGAGATCGCGTTCAAAGCCGCCGCGTCTTCGGCAAACCTGCTGCCCCTCGGGGCGAGCGGCACAGGCTAGAGCGTCCTGGCTCGTGAAATCCACCCACGCAGCCCGCGACGTGACGCCGCATTTGACGAACGCCGCGAAGTATATGCGCCGACTGCTGGCATTGTCACTCTGGCCGCCATGGCGGAAGCGGGCGCCGTGCGTTTTGCGGTGAGCGATCACGGGGGCGGCATCCCGGCGGACAGCGTGGCCCGCGTGTTTGCCACATTCTAGCGCACACCGGATTCGGAAAAAAGGAGCCGGACTCGGGCTCGCGATTGCCCGTGAAATCATCGTCGGTCATGGCGGCAGCATCGCGTGCACGAGCGAAGCGGGAAAAGGCACGGAGTTCTATTTTCTCCTGCCGAAACCGACCGGCTAAACCGCATTCATGCAGTCGCAGCACCTTTCATAAACGCACAGACGGACCCCGCTTGGTGAGGGCTGGCGTTCGTCGCCACGCCGAATGGGTCAGTCGAAGGCCGCCGTGTCGGCAAGCGACGGCCCTACACTGAACGGCATCGTTACGACTCAGGGCCACAATGGGCCGGCTACGTTTTCTTGGTGATGGTGCGTGGCGCCGTTTCCATCTGGCCGCGGGTAACGCCGAGTTGGTTGATGAGCTTGAGCTCACGCCACAGGTCCGCGCCGGTGATTTCACCGCGCATGAGTTGGCCGTAGCGCGTCAACGTCCGCGTGACCTCTTCGGACCTCTCATTGACGAATTCGACGCGGAAGCTGCGGGCGCCAAGTTCGATCAGCCGGGAGACATATTCTGCGCCGGTCTGGGCGCGGTTATTGAAGACCGTGTTGCGGCAGCCGGCGTCGGCCTTGAGCGGGAGTTCGGCGCCGACCCGATCACGGAGGGCGACCCGGTGGGTGTCGCAAGGCCGACCGCAGTCGCGGTAGTCTTTCCCCTTGGACAGAAACGCGCAGAACACACAGTGCTCCATATGAAACATCGGCATGTGCTGGTGCACCGTGATATCGAACCACGTGGCCGGCGCGCCGTGGAGCAGCGCTTCGAGTTGCGTGATATTCAGGTCGTAACTCGCCGTGACGCGCTCGAGGCCGTGGTGCTGGAGCAGGTACTCGGCCGTGAGCGGGTTGGCGACGTTGAGCGAGAAATCGCCACGGCAACGGTCGGTTTTGAAAAATGCGAGATGGTCGTGATTGCGGACGAGATACCCGTCGGCGCCGGACGAACGCACCTGTTTCAGAATCCACTCCTCTCCGGGTTTGAAGACGCGGGGCGGGGCGACCCAGATCGACGCGCTGCGCGCATCGATGAGAGATCGGGTCTGGGGGATGGGGTCCGGGGTGCGCTGGAGTTCGCGGAAGCGGGCGACGGCGTCACGGTAGTACTTCGGGTTCTCGAACTCACAATAAATTGTGCGAGCACCCGCCAACCAAGCGGCGTCGAGCTGTTCGAGGAGGCGGATGACGGCGATGAGCTCGGGGGGTTGCTCCGCTGCGGCGGTCACCGGCAAAGCCGAAAGCGTGGAGCGCCGAGGTGCGCTATCCGCGAGCCTCCAGCGATGCGGAAGAGCACAGAGCGTTTCAAGGGCGCGAGCGGATTCGCGCCGGAGGCGGTTAAGTTCGCTGATCGGGAGAATCACATCGCCTTCGAGGTGCGAGTGCAGATCGCCGAGCTTGAAGGGCGTGCCGCCGAGGCGGCCAAGTTGCTCGCGGAGGCGCTCCAGAGTGAGGGGCCGGTTCTCAGCGGCCGCGAGTGGGACGGCGGAATCCAGCTGGACGACGTGGCCGTGACCATCGTTGGCAATAAGAGTCAGCGGTGCGCACGAGCGGCCGTGGACTTCGAGCGTGATCGGCCGCTGAAACCGAATCTTGTCGCCCTCAAACGTGGTGCGCACTTCGCGATCGAGCGCGGGGTCGTTGGTCTTCCAGACGAGCTGTCCATTGCGCACCCGACGCCAGTCGATATCGCCGTGGCCGAAACGCAGCGTAGTTTCACCGCTGCGACTGGTCTCGACTTGGTAAACTCGGCCGCCCTGCTCACGCTCATCGGGTTTGCCGGCGTCGAAGACGAGGCCGTCGCCCGGTTTCAACGGCGCCGCAAGACGAAGCGCAACGGAGTCGTTTTCCACCCGCGTCACTTCGCCGAGGAAGACGCCGCGCTTGGTCCCGAAGCGGGCGTGGGCGAGCTTTTGATTATCGATCCCACGAAACCAGCCGGTGAAAAGACCGCGGGAGAAACTCATCTCGAGTTCGTAGCGGGCCGTCTGCGCCTCGAATTTCGGCGCCGCGACGCCCGTGAGGTCGGCCATCACTTTGTCGAGGGCCTCGCGATAAACCCGCGTAATGCTGGCAACGTATTCAGGGGATTTGAGGCGTCCCTCGATCTTCAGCGAGGACACTCCGACGCGAACGAGGTCGGGCAGAACCTCTAGGCCGGAGAGGTCTTGCGGGCTGAGTAGATACCGTTTGTCGCCGAGGGGAATCTGGACGCCGTCGGAGATCAGGTCGTACGGCAAACGGCAGGCTTGGGCACATTCGCCGCGGTTGGCGGAGCGTCCGCCGAGGGACTCACTCGTGAGGCACTGGCCGGAATACGCGACACAAAGGGCGCCATGCACAAACACCTCCAGAGGCAGAGGACGTTGCGCGTTGAGCGCTGAGTGCGGAGCGTCGGCAAGCTGAGCCGCCTGAATCGACGCAATATCCGCGAGGGAATTTTCACGGGCGAGGACGACCAGTTGGGCCCCGAGTTCGCGGGCGAAGGCCACGCCAGCGGCACTCGTGATCGTCATCTGCGTCGAGCAATGAATCGGAAAATCTGGGGAAAGCCGGCGAATGAGCCGGCAGATCCCGACATCTTGCACAATGGCGGCGTCGACTCCGCTCGCGATGATCGTGCGGAGATAGTCCTCCGCGTCGGCGAGCTCGTTGGTGAAGATGAGCGTATTGAATGTGACGTAGCCCTTCACACCGCGACGGTGGAGAAACTCCATCAGCCCCGGCAGATCAGCCTGGGTGAAATTTTTCGCCCGCATGCGGGCATTGAAACGCTCGAGCCCAAAGTAGATCGCATCGGCCCCGTTTTCGATGGCGGCGCGGGCGCACTCCCAGTCGCCAGCCGGGGCGAGGAGCTCGGGACGTTTGAACGTGGGTGGAGGCGAGGGCATGGGTGCACTCATGTTAGGCAGCGGTAGCGAGCGGTTCGGCGAGAGCAGATTTTTTCGTGGCCGGGATCGCGACATGCGGGGCCGCGTTGCGCAGCACCGCGCCGAGCACAACGGTGAGCGCAAAGAAGCCGACGGCAATGTAACCGAGAATGTGATATCCGGCGAGGTGACCCGCGGCGTCCCGCGTAACGAACACGCCCGCCAGCGCCGTGGCGAGCGCACTCGCGGCTTGCTGCAACGCGGCATTCACGGCCATAAAGCCACCGCGATAACGCGATTCGACCGCGTTAGTAATCATCGTCATCGCCGGGGCGAAGCGCCCGGACATCGTCACCATGAAGAAAGCCATCATCATTGAAACGAACCCGAGTGAAGACGGCCCCAACTGCGTGATGATCACCGCAACCGTGGCCGCCGCGACCGAGATACCGGTGAGCAAACGGAGACGGTCCACGTGGTCGCTGAGCCAGCCGACGACCGGCATGCTGACCAAGGCGCACACTCCACCGACGACGTAGGCGATCGGTAGCTCCGACTCGGCAATGCCCATATTGGCGACCATGGAAGGTGCGACAAACGGCACGAGGCATCCGCCGCCCATGATCAGCACGGCACCCAGCGCGAGGGCGCGCTGATGAATTCCGTGCGTGAGGATCTCGCGCATCTGGCGAATGGGTTCGTGGCCGTGCACGGCGGTGCGCAGGTGCGGCAGCGCGAGCGCGGCGACCGCCAAGGTCAGCACGGCGCAGCCAGCCAACATGAAGAACGGCGCGTGCCACCCGAATTTTCCGGCCAAAATCAAGCCGGCCGGCACGCCCAGTATCGAAGCCATGGGAAACGCCGACATCACGACGCTCGTGGCCCGCCCGCGTCGCTCCGGCGGAATCACGTCGGCAATCATGGCGTTGACGAGCGCTCCGGCGAGTCCGCCGAACGCGCCAGCAGCGAGACGTGCCACGAGCAGCCAGTGGTGGGTCGGGGCCAGGGCGCAGGCGAGCGTCGTTAGGCCGAATCCGGTATAGGTGATGAGCAGCGCGCGCTTGCGGTCAAAGCGGTCCATGGAGAAGCCTCCGATAAATCCGGAGACGGCGGCCGCGAGCCCGTACGAGGCGACGAGGTGGGTGAACTGGGCGGGCGTGATGTCAAACACTCGCATGAGCTGCGCACCGAGCGGCATCATGATCATGAAATCGATGATGTGCGTGAATTGCACCGCACCGAGCGCAAGCAGCGTCGTGATTTCGCGACCCTTGGTGAGGGCATGGTGATCGGCGCTGGCTGGCATGAAGGGAGGAGCGTCGGCCTTTTTACCCAAAGCGCAATTGTCAGCTCTCATGCACAAGTCCGGGCGGCGCGATTTGGGGCGGAGCGGAAAAGCCCCCCGCTCGCGCGTGGCCGCGCAAAAGGCCGAGGAACTGCTCGACGCCGCGGCTCTGGTAGCGTTGGAGATGGCGGATGACCGCGATTTCTCGGGTCGGCGTCGTGCCAGAAATGTGCAGGTAAGTCAGGAGGCCTTCGTCATCGTGGGTGTGCGCCACTTGCGGCAAAATTGAAATACCCAGCCCCGTGGACACGAAGAGCTTGAGCGTAGCGACCTGCGCGCAGCGATAGCCGATCTTGGGCACGAAGTTATGGTCGCCGAAAAAACCCTGAATTTGCGTCGCCAAGGTACTCGAATCACCCATCGAGACGAACGTTTCCTCGGCGAGGTCGGCAATGCCGATTTCCTTGCGATCCGCGAAGGGGTGTCGCTTTCCTGCGACGAGCAGCAATGGTTCAGTAAGGAGGGGTTCAATCGAGAGACGAGGGTCTTTGACCGGGAGTGCCACCACGGCGAGGTCGAGCTCACCCTCGACCACCGCCCTCACCAAGGTGTGCCGGAAGTCTTCCCGGGTGTGGATCAGGAGGTTAGGGTGTTTGGTCCGACACTCTGCGATCAAGGGCGCCACCAAATAAGGCATAATCGTCGGGACCGCACCGACGGTGATGCGCCGGTCGAGGGAAGGATGATCGCTCAGTTCCTTGGCCGCATTTTCTACTTCGAACAGAATCCGGCGAGCGCGATCAATAAAGGTCGCACCCGCTTCGGTGAGAACTGCCTTCCGCCCCAAACGATGAAAAAGTTTATGCCCAATCTCGCGCTCAAGATTTATAATCTGCTGACTCAATGATGGTTGAGATATACTAACGCGCTCGGAAGCCCGGGTAAAATTCCCGGTCTCAGCGATCGCGACGGCGTAGCGAAGTTGGCTCAATTCCATAGTCTATTCCGATAAAAACAATAGGAAGTCGCGATTTCAACTATTGAATTAGATACGATATACTCTCCTATGTCGAACCCTTCACGGGCCGACAAACCAAAGACAAACCTATGAAAAACGACATCATCACCCTTGCGGTAGTTCTCGGCACCCTCGTTGCCGGCACCGCGTTTCTGCTTTCTTCCGACTCTCCAGTCAGCGTGGAATCCCTCGTTGGCTACGGGAGCGTGATCACGCTGCTGGCAGTCGCGGCGTTGGACTACCGCCTGACTTGGAAATGAAGCAACGGCCCCCACAGGGGTGGCCGTTAAGTGAATGAACCTCGCACAGGGGCCCGGGCAACCGGGCCCCTGTTTATTTTTTGCGGTCTAAGCGTCGGAAAATCCAAATAATTAGTAAGAAGGTGGTCCAGGATTCGGCCCGCGAGGTCGCGTACCGGGCGGCGAAATGGACGGCGTGTCAGCGGCGGCAATGTCGACGTGCGGGGCGTACCTCCCGGCGGCCAAGGCAACCGCGAGGACGTCAATCGCGGGTTGTTCGCTGAACGACGGCGCGAACGCACCAAGAGGGGAAACCAGGATCATGCGGCCACGCGGACAAGGAATTTCACCGCCCGCCCCGCCAATGGCGCCGGTTCCGGCTCCACGACCTCCGCAATTCCTCACGTTCCCCTTGCATTGAAGATCAGACAAAAGGCCTGAATGGTGGAACCTGCTGTCTTGCAGGCGACGGTTCGGCGGGGCATGGACCTCCCGCGCGTGTTCCGAGCCTCACGGGCGAGACGCCGCGCCACGGAATCGCCCGCCAACAGGCACCTGAAAAAACCGCGTTATTTCAGGTTGCGCTCAAGATTAGCTTAACCAGGCTTAGGGGTAGGAGCCTGCTTGCGGGCGATTTTCAAATTTTGAATCGCCCGCCAGCAGGCTCCTACAAAAGGCCATCATTCGGCTCATCTTGAACGCAACGTGAACTGAGTGGCCACGTAAACGCGAACGAGGATCAGCGGAATCAAGTCAACGCGGGCGGCGCATCAAGCGCGTCCTCGGTGGCGGAACGTTTTAAATAGGCGGCGGTGATCAGCGAAATCACCGTCCCGGAGAACATGCCCGAAATAAAACCGAAGACCGCCAAGACGGCGGGCTTCATCATCGTGGCCGACATTTTCTGAATCTGCTCAATGCGATCAGCCGGCACACCATTGGCCTCAAGTTTTTCCGCCTGCGATTGCAACAGCACCTCCACAAAATTCGGATTAATGACAGCCGTGTAGATATAGTTGGTCACGAGGCCGATCAACGCGGCGAAAAGGGTGATCATCACGCCGCACGCCACGGCTGATCCATAACCAAAGTTTTCGTGCGGCGGTACCTCGGCCCGCCTGGCTTTCGTCCCGAGCACGATACAGGTGATGCCAACGGCAAATCCGCAGCCCATTTGAATCCACTGCGCCGTATCCAGCTTCGACGGACTGTCGTGCAGACCGAGCAAGAACAGCGCCAACGAAACGAGCGCGCCGCCCAGCGCCATCGCGAAACCGTAAGTGAGGTAGGTTTTCATCGGACGACAGACTTAACGTCACCGCCAAAAAAAACAACGTCACCGTGATTGCCGGCCAACCTACCGGCTAAGCGGCGCCCGCGCTCAGCGATTGTCGCCACCCATCATGCGGCCAAGGCCGCCGAGGACGGAGCCTTCCTCGCGACCGCCACTGCCGGTCTGCGACGCGGCGGCGACGATGCGGCCGGCCAGCCGTGAGAACGGCAGCGATTGCAGCCAGATCTTCCCGGGGCCACGCAGCGTGGCGAAGAAGAGACCTTCGCCGCCGAAGAAAGCCGTTTTCACGCTGCCGACGTATTGAATATCGTAGTCCACGGTCGGCTGGAAAGCCACGATGCAGCCGGTGTCCACCCGGAGCGATTCGCCGGGATTGAGCACGCGTTCGTAGAGCGTGCCGCCGGCGTGGACAAAGGCCAGACCGTCGCCCTGGAGGCGCGGCA
>SYGN01000059.1 GCA_005799525.1 Opitutaceae bacterium
TACCGGCTGAACGTCGTGCGCATTCGCATGCCCCCGTTGCGCGACCGGTGTGACGACGTCCCGCAGCTCGTCGATTTTTGTCTTCAAAATCTCGTGAAGCAGAAGAAATCACGGGTGACGAAAGTTTCTCCCGAGGCGATGGCTGTGCTCACGCGGCACAAGTGGCCGGGGAACGTCCGCGAATTGGAAAATGCTATTTATCGCAGCGCCGTGATCGCCCAAACGGACGCGATTTTGGTGAAAGATTTGCCCGCGGATATCTGCGGGCCAGGGCTCGTGGAACTCATCACGGCCACGCCCGGCGGTGGCGCCAGTGAAGCACCGTTTGACGCCGCCCGGAGCGCGCTGGCGGAAAGCATGGCGGTTGCGGCCGCGCGGGTGAGCGCACTCAGCCTCACATCTGGTGCCAACCCACCGATACTGACACTGGAGCTCGCGTTTGATTTCCTTTACGCTTCGCTTAGCAACAACGGCGAATTAATGCAGAGTAACATCGAACGGGAACTCGCGCGCCGCGCCCTCATCGCCAGCGGAGGAGACGCCTCTCTGGCGGCGAAACATCTGGGTTTGACGAAGGCGGCGCTCGAAAAGCGTTTGAAAGGTTAACCCACGGTTGGTCTGCGCTCGAACCGGTTTGTCTTTGGAATCCTTGGAGGCGTATTATCGCACAATAAGTATTATGTTAATTAAAGTGATATTGATTTTCCTGATTTGAAAAATCCCTGCGTTGTCCAAATGACCAAGGATTGCAGTCGAGCAACGGAGTTCCCCTGAATTATCCAGGATTTGGCGCCTCCCTGCGTCACATTTAGAATCCACGCTTGATTTCACCGCTATCCGCCGAACACTTTCCCTTTTCCCAGAAACGAACTACCTTCCGTGAGCAAGAAACCCAGCGCCATCGCCGACACAAAAGCCGAGTCCGCCGTCAAGGCGACCGATTACGCCCTCGCGCCCGTTAACGCTGCGCTCTCCTCTACGCAAAGGATTGAGCTCTATCGTACGATGATTCGGATCCGGCGCTTCGAGGAGCGCTCCTTGCGAGCTTATCAGAGTAAGAATCCGAGCGGAGGCACCAACATCGGTGGCTTTCTGCACCTCTACATCGGGCAGGAAGCCGTGGCTGTCGGATGCTGCTCCTTGATGGGCAAGAACGACCACGTCATCACCGCTTATCGCGATCACGGTCACGCGATCGCTGTCGGGATGGACACAAAACCGCTCATGGCCGAACTCTACGGGAAAATCACCGGCTGCTCCAAGGGCAAGGGCGGTTCGATGCATTATTTCTCACCCGACAAGAATTTCTGGGGCGGTCACGGTATCGTCGGTGGCCAGGTCCCGCTCGGTACCGGTCTCGCCTACGCGCTGAAATATCAGGGCAAGAAAGGCGCCGCGATGACCTTTATGGGCGACGGAGCTGTCAACCAAGGCGCTGTGCATGAGGCCTACAATCTCGCCTCCCTGTGGAATCTTCCGGTCGTCTTCGTTATCGAAAACAACGGCTACTCCATGGGCACCAGCCAAGCACGCTCCTCTGCGGGCCAACTGGCCAAGCGGGCTGAGGGCTACGACATGGCTTGGGGCCAATGCGACGGCCACGACGTCTACGAAGTGCGAGCGTTGATGGACAAACACTTGACGCTCGCCCGCGAACAATCACGCCCGAGTACCGTCGAGATCGACACGTATCGCTACCGTGGACACTCCGTCGCCGATCCCGACAACACCTATCGCACGAAGGCAGAGATCGAGGAGTATCGGAACAAAAAGGACCCGATCCAGGTTTCCCTGCAAAAGCTCCTCGCTGAGGGCGTCCTGACCGAAGCCTCGGCCGGTAAGATCGACGCTGAGGCCCGGGCCGAGGCCGAAAATTCCGCGGACTTCGCCGACGCGAGTCCCTACCCGACGCCCGACGATATTCAGAAAGACGTTTATTGGGAGAGCGATCATCCCACCGAACGCAAATCGGAAGGACGCCTTTTCTTCGACTGAGCTCGGTCACCGTTTGGCTCTCCACCCTCAACTCTCCGCTCCCAACTTTCCGCCGTCCGATGCCTCAGATCACTTACCGCGAAGCCATCCGCCACGCCCTAGCCGAGGAACTCGCCCGCGACCCGAACGTTGTCGTGATGGGCGAGGAAGTCGCCCAGTTCAACGGTGCCTATAAAGTCACTGACGGCCTGCTCGCGACATTCGGGCCCACCCGCATTGTCGACACCCCCATCTCTGAGGCCGGCTTCATTGGTCTCGGGGTGGGTGCCTCCATGCTCGGCATCCGCCCCGTGATGGAGCTGATGTTCTGGTCATTCTACTCGGTCGCGTTTGACCAAATCCTCAACAATGCCGCCAACGTCCGCTACATGAGCGGCGGCCAGATTAACTGTCCGATTGTCATCCGCGGCCCCGCCAACGGCGGCACCAACGTGGGTGCCACGCATTCACACACTCCGGAAAACGTCCTCGCGAATCACCCGGGGGTGAAGGTCGTCGTGCCCGCCACCGCCTATGATGCGAAGGGCCTGCTGAAGTCCGCCATCCGCGACAACGATCCGGTGTTCTTTCTCGAGAATACCATTCTCTACGGCGACAAGGGCGAGGTCCCTGAAGCCGAATATGTCATTCCGCTCGGCAAGGCGGATGTAAAACGCGCTGGCACCGACCTCACGATCGTGACCTATGGACGTTGTGTGATCCATTCGCTGAAGGCCGCCGAAGTGCTCGAAAAAGATCACGGCATCTCAGTCGAGGTCGTTGACCTCCGTACGATTCGTCCCCTCGATTTCGATACAGTCCTCGCCTCGGTCAAGAAAACGAATCGCGTCCTGATCGTCGAAGAGCAGAAACCCTTTGCGAGCGTCGGGACGCAGCTGGCCTACATGATCCAGCGTGAAGCTTTCGACGACCTCGACGGTCCGATCCACCGGCTCACCACCATCGACGCGCCCGCGATCTACAGCCCGCCTGTCGAAACAGAACAACTCCCGAACCCGGGCCGCGTCATCAAAGCCGTGCTCGCCGCAATGGCGTAAGTCGTCGCAACCCGCTCGCACGCTTGACCGGCTTTCCTGCTCACTCCTCGCTACCCACTCCTCGCGACTTTCTTTCCCATGGCCCAATTCATCGACATGCCGAAACTCAGCGACACCATGACGGTGGGCACGCTGGTCAAATGGCTAAAAAAGGAAGGCGACGTAATCAATGCCGGTGATATGCTCGCCGAGGTTGAAACAGACAAAGCTACGATGGAGCTGGAGAGTTTCTTCGCCGGTACGCTGCTGCAAATATTTTCTGCCGCCGGCGCACAAGTCGCCATCGGCGATCCGCTCTGTGCGATCGGCAAGCCCGGCGAAGTCGTCGCCGCGCCTGCGCCGACGACAGCGGCGCCGGCAGTCGTTACTCCGGTCGCTCCTCCCGCTCCCGTGGCGGCGAGCGCCAACGAGCCGAAACCCGCGTCCGCGTCTGCCCCGACTCCGCCTGCCCCTTCGCCCGCTCCGGTCGGCGGCCGCGTGCGCATCTCCCCGCTCGCCCGGAAACTCGCCGCGGAAAAGAAGATCGACGTCACTCGCGTCACCGGCTCCGGCCCCGGCGGACGCATCGTCCGCGCCGACATCCTTGCTGCGGAAAAGAACCCTCCAGCTGCGAAAGCCGGATCGGCGACCACGTTCACCGGCGGCGCCCTCGCGGCCCGCGGCCCCGTGCAAGAAGAACGTCTAGTTCCGGTTTCCACGATGCGCGGCGTCATCGCCAAGCGTATGCTCGAGTCCACTACGCAGATCCCCTACGTCTACCTCGACATCGAGATGGATGCTGGCCCGCTCCTGGCGCTTCGTGAGCAACTCAATACCGGATTGGAAAAAGAAGGTGTTAAACTCTCCGTCAACGACTTCATTCTCAAGGCCTGCGCCGACGCCTTGCGCCGCGTGCCGGCGGTCAACGCCTCCTGGGAAGCCACGCATATCCGCCGCCACAGCGCCGCGCACGTCGCGTTTGCCGTCGCCATGGAAGACGGCCTCATCACCCCCGTGATCCGTGACGCGCATCTGAAGAGCATATTCCAGATCAGCACCGAGGCGAAATCGCTCGGTAAGAAAGCGAAGGAAAAGAAACTCGTACCCGCCGAATTTACGGGCGGCACCTTCTGCGTTTCCAATCTCGGCATGATGGGCATTCCGAAATTCACCGCGATCATCAACCCGCCCAATGCCGCCATCCTCGCGGTGGGCACGACGGTAACCAAACCCGTCGTGAAAAACGGCCAGGTCGTCGTCGGTCAGACGCTCACGGTCACGCTTTCGTGCGACCACCGCGTCTTTGACGGTGCCGTTGGCGCTCAATTCCTGGGCGCCCTCAAGACGCTCTTGGAATCGCCCGCGCTGCTCTTGGTCTGAGTGGGACTTTGGACTGGGAACGAGGAGGTCGTCGATGGGGGACGCGCTCAGACGGCCCTCGTCGCTAGCCGCATGACCGCGCGGCCGCGAAGCCGACACTCACGCCGACGACAAACCCGGCGACGTGCGCGCCGAGATCCACCCGCGCCGCTCCGCCACCCGCACCGTAGAGCGCGAGCACGGACACACTCGAAGCCAGTGCGACCAAGATTGCACGGCTGCGTTGCGGATGCTCCGCCCGCGTGAATTGGCGAGCACCGCCGCGAGCGCGACGAGCCCCCACCCTGCCGCGCGGCCAAATGTTTTCACCACCGCGGTAAAAAGCAGCACGCGCTCAGCGCGTTCGATACCACATGCGCGCCGTCGCCGTGCAACCACAGCGCCGTACCCAACCGCCACCACTCCCCTCGCCCGAAGATGCCCACCGCATCCAGTGCGCCCGCCGCTGACCAATCCAGTCGCGCTGCTTGCAGGTGAAAAATTCCCAGAACTACCGCAGCCCACAGCAAGGGGGTGATCACATCCGTCGGGTAAGTTATCTGCTCGACGAACGCAGGCGGAGGCGAGTTCAGATTCTCACGATCAAACTTCAAGAGTTGTTCCTTGGCCGGCACCGCGACCTCCGCTGCGATCAGCAGGCGCTGCCCACTGCCCGTCGCGACCGTCCAATACGGTCGCCCCATCGCTAGCACCAAGAGCCCGTCATCGGACGCCGCGCGTTCGCTCCGATAACCCCCCGCCTCCACCAATCCGGCAGGTAGTTCCTCTTCCACGACGGGCGAGGCGGGCTCAGTGAGGGACGTAGCCATCACGATAGTTGTTCGCGTCGAAAGCGCGACCCCGTTTCGTACTGCGTGGTCGTTTCCTGCGCTGGTAGCACCCACACAATTCGCTGAAATCTAGGTTCGCCCAGCCTGAATGCATTCGAGTCCATGAGGTATTTTCTCCGCTCCGCGCCGCCAGCGCAGACCCCGTCAATCCCGCCAGCAGAATTGTCGCGACGACAGCTCGGGGTCGAAACCACCGATTCCTGCGCTAGAACGAGCCGGGCTGGTGCTCGCCCGCTTAATTTTTCCGCGTCGATTGCCCACGCTGGGCCGCGCCGTCACTTGCTCGCCGCGGCCGTGCGTGCCCGTTGAAACTCGGGGTGATCTGGCGCCGGAGTTCGCAAGTAACGTTCCGTCCATTGCTCGATGATGACGGTGGGTTTCTCCTTTTCCGCGATGTCCGCCACCATTTCGTAGGTCGCCAAATTCGTCGTCGATACCCAATTCCAAAGGCTGACAAAACGCTGAAAACTCAAGACGAGCGGTGACTGCGAGTTCACCTCGTCGGGTTGACCACCCACTCGGAAGAAAGAATCACCCATCATCACGGCCCGGCCCACGCCCGAGGTCCGTTCGAACGCTAACGGCGTTCCCCACGGTCCGACCGTTTTCCACGCCGGAAAATCACTGAGTGGCGTCGGCACCGCGCGAAAATCTGGAGGGAACGTGAGCCGTAGTTGCGACACCGGCACGAGGGGCCAACGTCCGTTCATGGTGAGTAAACCGATGCAGTCGCCTTCACGCGCTCGGTATTCGATTTTCGTCCAGTTCGCCGCATCGGCTGATCGCAGGGGCACGTGCAGTTCCCGCAGGCGGGTCAAAATCGCCGCACTGCCCGCCGCGAGACCCTCGCCGTTCCAATGACTGTCGGTCGGCCAGTAAACCGTGCCTTTCGCCTTGGCCGCGAACAACGCGGGCCGCAAGTCGAGCACGGAGACCGGTGATTGGTGAATGCGGAGATGGTTGACGATTTGATCCAGTTTACCCGGCCGCGCTTGCGCGCGTAAGAATGCCGGGAGCCGATCCGCGTAGATCGTCGACTTGTTCGGCACCAGCACCACGAGATATTCGGCGCCGCGCTCACGCCACCACGCTCGGCGACCCTCTACCGCTTGCTGCCAGTTTACCAATTCGGTCTCGTTCATCCGATCGCGGCCGAGCAAGTCGGGCACCGTCATCTCGCCAGTGTAAAACAACCAATCGTCCCGTCCGACGACCACCAGGCCCGACGGTTCTCCGAGCCAGCGGTGGCGCACAAGCCCATACCATTGGACGATGCGCGTTCTCGATGGGAAATGGTCGCCCAGCCAGCTCTCAAAAGCTGTTGGCCATTTTTCTATTTTTGTTTTTTTCCAGTCTGGCCAGGTCGCAAGCGGTCGCATTTCGCGGACATCCTTGAGCTCGGGCACGCCCAGCGCCCCACTGAAGATAGGCACGCACAGGAGTATCAATAACCCTACAAACGTTGCGAGATGCCAGCTGCGCGTGGCGTTTTCGTTCGACGGTTTCACGGTTAAAACCGATAATAAATAAACGGATTATGGGTATTCGCACCCATCGAAATCAGGCATAAAAACAACACGACGAGCGCGACGCAAACTTCGGTTGCCTCCAAGGCTCGGTCGCCCACGGCCGATTGCGCACAGCGGTGGCGCAGCGTCGGCCAGAGTGGCGCACACAGTAATAATCCGGCGGCTCCCGCATACAACAGGCCCGTCGTGACGACATTGGCGGGGATCGCCGTAAGACCACCGTTGGCCGTCATCCCCGCCATTGACCGGAAGTAACCCATCGTCTGGGCCCACGTATCACAGCGAAAAATCACCCAACTCAAAAGCACGGCAATGATCGTGTAGCCATGGCCGGCCGGCCGCAGCCAGTCCGGCGTGCGTCCGGTGACTGGCTCGAGCACACGCTCCACCGCGAGGAAAAGTCCGTGAAACAATCCCCACGCAACAAAGTTCCAGCTCGCCCCGTGCCAGAGTCCGCACAGCGCGAACACCGCCAGCAGATTCAGCGCGGTACGCAGCGCACCGTGGCGGTTTCCGCCCAGGGGAATGTAGAGGTAATCCCGGAAGAACCGCGACAGCGTCATGTGCCAGCGCCGCCAGAAGTCACGCATCGACCCGGCCGAATACGGGTAGTTGAAATTTTCCGGAAACCGAAACCCAAACATTCGCCCGAGCCCCACCGCCATGTCCGAGTAGCCGGAGAAATCGAAAAATATCTGGAGCGCATACGCAGTCACGCCGACCCATGCAGCGGCTGCCGTGCGCTCTGACTCGGGTAGCAAAAAAATAGCATCAGCCAACACCGAGACCTGATTGGCGATCAGGACCTTTTTACCCAAACCGGCGATAAAGCGGCGCGCACCCTCTGCGAGATCCTCGCGCCCGACCCGTCGGCGCACAAATTGACCGGCCACTTCCGAATACCGTACGATCGGACCGGCGACCAACTGCGGAAACAATGTCGAGTAACACAGAAAATCGCGGAGGCTACGGCAGGGCGTGATTTTTGCGCGCCACACGTCGACGACATAGCTGATTCCGTGAAAAGTATAAAAACTGATGCCGAGTGGCAGCACGACCGCCACCCATGTGATGTCGGCGCCGAACAGGTGGCCGAGTGCCGCGTTGCCACGATTGGCGATTTCCACAGCGAGGCCGCTGTATTTGAACCACGCGAGCAGCACGAGATTCGCCGTGACCACCCCGATGAGTGCCGCGCGGCGCCCTGCCATTCCTGGCTCGCACCAGTATCCTCCCGCGTAGTTGAGCAAGCACGACGCGATCATTACCCACACCAGATAGACCTCTCCCCAGGCGTAGAACACCGCGCTGGCGACCAGCAGCCACGTATTAGCCCAACCCAGCACCCGGCCTTGGCTACCCCGCCGGTTGGCGAGGGCCTGCAACGGTAGGCCTACAGCCAAGACCAGGGGCAGAAAGAAGAAGAGAAAGATAACGGAGGAGAAAACCACTCCTAGTAACTTAATCGAATCAACGAGGGCAGGAACAATCCAAATCCACCCAAGCCATCGGCCCCACCGTGCAGCGTGATGACTGGGCTTGGGCTTCGTGCGCGAGTGTGGAGCGAGCTTGCTCGCGACGATTGGCGAACGCGTCGCGAGCAAGCTCGCTCCCACCCTCAGGCTGATAGGTGCCGTGAATACTCCGGGGCTCCCCCCAGCGATCTTTACTCCAACGCACGGGCGTTTTGATTCCTCAATACGTCCACGTCGTCGTGCAGCGGAGCTCGCGGGGGGCCACTAGATCGTAACGACCATAGGCGCGCCCGCGACCGCCCGGCACCACATAGCCATCCGGCATACTCGCGCCCGTCGCAATCCGCACGGGGAGAATATCGGTGTGATTAAACACGTTAAATACATTGAGCTGAAAACGCATGCGCCCGGGGAGCCGCTCGAACTTCCGCGTGTAAGCGAACATCACATCGTTCCCGACAATCGGTTCGCCGGTGAGTTCGTTACCTTTGGAGTCCGCGCCGATGACGTTCGCCGAACGCCAGCGCCAGCCGCCACCTACCGTAAAACCCTTCATGCGCCCTGCTCTAAAATCATACGCCGTGAAGAGGCTGACCTTGTGCGGACGCAGTCCCCAGCGTTTCTCTTCGTCGTCGCGCTCCGCGTTCATCGTATCTACCAGGTTGTAGATTTCCTGCGCGACCGTATTGCCGTTCGACGTCGTCAGCGTCCCTACATTCGCCTGCGAACGCAGCGCGCCCAAGTCGAGCCACTTGGCCACTGCCTTGCCCGGCTCGAACCCACTGGGGTCGACCACAAATCGACCGGTCGCATCCTGCCGCACGCCTTGCACGAAACGGTCGTCCGCCATTTTCAATCCATACCATTGCGCTACCTCCGCCCCGACATTCTTACGAATGAAATCCGTGTAGGACTAGTTCGCCACCAGCCGCCAGTTCTGCGTCAGGTTCGCTGTGATTCTCGCCTCGTAGCCCTTGGACTGGGAATCCGAAGACGCCGCTGTGACGGGCGGATTGTAGGCGCTGTAAATAGGCTGCCACTGGCTCGTCGAAAACGGCAGCCCGGTCCCCGCCAGTACGCCCGCAAACGCGTCCATCACTCGCGTGTTACGGCCGGGGGCACCAGCGAGACCGTTCGTCGTGATCCGTCCCTGTTCCGTGGAGGAAAAATAAACCAACTTCGCGTGCAACCGACCACCGAGGAAATCGCCGCCCAGCCCATAGTCGGAGCCGACGCCTTTCGACGCCGGGGCCAGCTCGCCCTTGGGAAACGTCGTCCGCACAAACGAGGGCACGCCTTGGTTGCTGGAGCGATTCGCGACGAGCGACATCCATTTGAAGACGTGCAAGACGGCGCCGGCTGTGCCCGTGAAGCCGGTCGCGCTCGTGGTTTTGCTCTTGCTGCGATCGCGGTCCACGATGTCGCCGATCACGGGATCATTGTAGAATCCGAGCTCGATCACATCGATCTTGTCTTGCCGGTAGCCGAAGGTCGTGACCAGTCGGTCGGCGAGAAAATGGCTCTGCACCGCGCCGAGCGCTGCCGTGGATTTCTGTTCGCCCCCGCTGTTGTTCGGTCCACCGATTTCGTTGGCCCACGCCAGCGTGTAGGCCCGCCCGTCGAAGTTCACCGTCGACGGCAACGAGCGCCAGTCGCCGACGCGATACGTGGCCCAGCTGCCCTCAGTGATGTAGTTACGCACCGTGATCCGGTTGTTGATATTGTTGGGCGTGGCGTTGTAGGGGCGGCCCGCGAGAGCCAGCCAAGAATTTGCACGTGCGTCGAACTGCTCCGTTTGTGAAACCAACGCGGCGAAACGATGCCGGCCAAACCATTTTGACTGGGTGTCGAGCGCGTAGGAGGCGGCCAGACGCGTCTCGGCGACTTCGCCGACGTGGTCATCGCGCCGCCATTCGCCATCGAAGTAAAGTCGGCCGGCATAGGGATTGGCCGGGCCGCCCACTCCTAGCGTGCGGTTCGGATCGCCGCGCAACGTGGGGTCGGCCCCCGTCATGAGCGTCACGCGCGCTCGCGAATATTGATAGTTGCGCCCGAGGTTGAACGCCAGGTTGCGTGTGGCCTGCCAGTCGGCGGTGATCGTGTAGTTTCGCAGCGTCTGCTGGCGAAACATCCCTGGGCCCGCTGCGTTGACGTTGCCGGGGTAAATGCGCGGATCATTCACCTTCAGCGCACCCGACGTAACCCCCGGCGTGCCGTCAGGTGCGCGAACGGCAGAGTTGTTGTAGGTGCCGGAAAGCAAGCTCCCGCGGGCATCAAAAATCGTGCCATCATTTTCAATAAAGATCACCTTGTGGTTGTTGCCGGTAGCGGCGACGTCACGCGCCGTGACTCCCAGCGCAGACATCGCGATGGTCGGGACTGCATTGTTTGGATCGAACGTCACCGCGCTGACACCCTTCGCGTTGCGATTGTCCAACCACGCGAGCGCCTGGTCCGTTTCCACCGTATTGCGAATCACCGCCGTAACGTCGCGGCCAATTTCCCCCATCGCCGTCACGGTCAGAGAGCGAAGCGGCCGAACCGTGATCGACGAGAAAATGCGCTTCTTGTCCTGGTAATCAAAAGCGCGCCACCCACCGTTCTCTTGCTGCAGGCCGGCGACGGACATCGCCAACCGCTCTTTTTCGAGCACCCAGTTGGCGTCGAGTTCGAAGCGATGCCGGTCGAACGAACCTGCGCTGGTGCGCACCAGAGCGCTATCGCGCGCGGTGCTCGCAATTTTCGAGCTTTCGTTGATCAGCCCGCCCGGCGCACCCACTCCAAACAAAATGCTATTCGGCCCGCGATTGTCCTCATACCGCCCTACACGGTAGGCATCGGAGGGCGTGATGCTCGTAAAATAATCCATCCCGACGCTGGCCGCCGCCCCCCGGATCAAGACGAGCGGCGTCAGGCTCTGAGCGTTGACCACCGGATTCTGGCCGCTCCCCGCCTGATTCTCGTTCGAGCTAATCTCGGCATTAATCGAATACTGCACGAGCTCGCGCACATCGGTGATCGCAAGGTCGTCGAGAAATTCCCGCGTGAACACCGAGACCGAGCTGGCCGTATCGCGCAGCGAGGTATTCAGCCGACTGCCCGCAAGCGTATTCTCGGCCTGGTAACCCACATCGCGGCTGGTGTTCACGGTGAAGGGACTCAACTCAACCGCTTCGGTTGCCGTCGGCCCCGGTGTGGCGGGCGGGGCTGGTGGTGCAGTTTGAGCCGACAAGGACGCGACGGCGGCGGCCATGAGAAATCCAATAACACGGGCGCGACGACAGCAGATCAAGGGGTGCATTTTCAGTTCCGGTGAGGCGTTTTTCAGGGGCGATCCAACGCGGAAACGACCTGCCATCAAAATATTCATCCCCCGGCGAACACAAGCGTAAGTTCACTCTTGCCCTGTGGTCTCACGCCCCCTTCGTGGATAGTTTCCCCACCCCCTCTAACGACCATGCCTATGAACCCAAACCCCGCCCGACTGTGGTCGACCGCTTCGCTCGCGATCGCCCTCGCCCCAATCCTCGCCGCCCAACGAGCTCCCGCGAATTCGCCCGCAGCGCCAACCGCGGTTCAGAAAGACGAGCCCATCGTCCTCTCACCTTTCGAGGTCGGACCCGACTCCGTGCGCGGCTACCAGTCCACCGCCATTTTGCAGGGCGGCCGCGGCAAGATCGACCTCGCGGATGTCGCGGGGCAGGTGCAGGTGTTCACGAAGGATTTTCTCGACGATATCGGCGCGACCACGACCGAGGAGGCATTCCTGTTCTCCGCGACGACGCAGACCTACCTCGAA
>SYGN01000060.1 GCA_005799525.1 Opitutaceae bacterium
ACCCGCTGTCGGTGCTGATGCTCGCCGGCATTCGCGAAGTGCTCGTCATCTCCACCCCCACCGATCTCCCGCTCTTCAAGAAACTCCTCGGTGACGGCACCAACCTCGGCCTCAAGCTCTCCTACGCCGAGCAACCCAGCCCCGACGGCCTCGCCCAAGCCTTCCACATCGCCGGCGACACCGGCTTCCTCACCGGCTCCGAACCCTCGGCCCTCGTCCTCGGCGACAACCTTTTCTACGGCCACGATTTCACGCGCTCGCTCGAAGCCGCCGGGGCCCGCACCATCGGAGCCACCATTTTTGGCTACCACGTCTCCGACCCCACCAGCTACGGCGTCGTCGAGTTCGCTGCCGATGGTCGCGTCCTTTCCCTCGAGGAAAAACCCGCGCAACCGAAATCCAACTACGCCATCCCCGGCATCTATTTCTACGACGCTGATGTCGTCAAAATCTCGCGCACCCTCAAGCCCTCCAAACGCGGTGAACTCGAGATCACCGACCTCAACCGGCTCTACCTCGACGCCGGCACTCTCCGCGTGGAACTCCTCGGCCGCGGCACCGCCTGGCTCGACACCGGTACGCACGACTCCCTCCTCGAGGCCGCTCAGTTCGTCTCTGTCATTGAAAATCGTCAAGGCCTCAAAATCGCCTGCCTCGAAGAGATCGCCTACCGCAAAGGTTGGATCGACCGCGCCGGCCTCAACGCCAACATCACCCGTCTCGGCAAATCCTCCTACGGTGCCTATCTGCGCCGCCTCGCCTACGAGGCGTAGGGCCACCGCTCGTCCGCGCGCCGCTACCCGCCAGCGCCACCGCCACCTTAAACTTAAACTTCGACCTTAAACTCGCGGGGCGCGCCGCGCGCCGCGCGCCCCGCGTCCCCGCGTGCAGGCCAGCTTCATTATACCCCTCTTCAACAACCTAGCGCTCACCCGCGCCTGTGTTGCGAGCCTGCAAGCCACGCTCCCCGCCAGCCTGACGCACGAAATCATTCTCGTCGACGACGGTAGCACCGACGCCACGCGCGCTTGGCTCAGCACACTCGCTCCGCCGTTCCGCGTCGTCCTCAACGATCGCAATCTCGGCTACGCCGGCGCCAACAACCGCGCCATCACCCACGCCCGCGGCGACGTGCTCGCCCTCCTCAATAACGATCTCGTTTTACTCCCGCGTTGGCTCGAACCCATGCTCGGCGCCTACCGCTCGCTCGCCGACCGCGCCGGCCTCATCGGCAACATTCAACTCGACGCCCGCACGGGTGCCATCGACCACACCGGCATCATCATCAATCAGCAGGTCAAACCCGTTCACGACCGCGCCCTCCCAGCGCGTCGCTCGCGTTTCTTTTCCACCGTCCGCCCCGTCCCCGCCCTCACCGGGGCCTGCGTCCTCGTCGAACGCGCGCTGTGGCAGCAACTCGGCGGCTTCGACGAGCGCTACGTCAACGGCGGTGAAGACGTCGACCTCTGTTTCCGGGCCCGCGCCCTCGGCCGCACCAACGCCGTCGCGCTCACCAGCGTCGTCCGCCATCACATTAGCGCCTCGGTCGGTCGAAAACTCCGCGACGAAGAAAACTCCTACCGCCTCGCCCGCCGCTGGCAGCAGGAACTCGTCACCGACCCCGGAGCCCTCCGCGAGTGGTGCCGCGAATGCTCCGAAAAAATCCTTCGCGAGCCCCGCTACGAGGACCGTTCCCTCGCCCTGCGCTCATTTCTCTATCTCCAGGGCCTAACCCGCACACCGCCCCCCGAAGCCCTCGCCGCCCTCACCGCGGCCCTCGCTCAAGAATTCGCCCACTGGGAAAAGATGTTCCCCTCCGTTCCGTCGCCTTAAACTTCAACTCAGTTCCTTCAACTGGCGCCACCGCCGCCTCCACGGCGCACGTCCCGCACCACCGCCTGCGGTCGCTGATTCACCGCCAGAAACATCCGGCCGACATATTCGCCAATCAGCCCCAACAGCACCAGCTGCGTGCCGGAAAAAATCAGCATCGCCGCCATCAGCCAGCCCCAGCCCGTCGCCGGCCCCTGATCCCACCACCACAACCACGCGACCGCACCCAGCGCCACCATGCCCACCGCCGCAATGATCAGACCCAGCACCGTTGCCACACGCAGCGGCTGAACTGAAAAATTGATCCACGCACTCAGCCATAGCCGCAGTAAACGGCTTAAGGTATAAGTGCTCTCACCGGTCACCCTGGCCTCGTGTTTCACGGCAATCGACCCGATGCGTTGCGTCACCTGCAGCAACAAACCGTCAATATACGGAAAGGGACCAGGGTAGCCCACCACCTCCTTCGCCACAAACGCAGTCACACAACGAAAACTCGAAAGATAAAATCCCGGTGGTTTGTCGAGAGCCCAATCGGTCATGCGGTTCGTGAACCAACTCCCGAGATTCCGCCACGCCGAGTGCTGCTTCACCGCGTAATGGCCAAACACCACGTCGAGCCCCGTCGCCTGCGCATGCCGCCACAGCCGCACCGCTTCCACCGGCGGATTCTGCCCATCGTCGTCGAGATTGACGAGGTGCGCCCCGCGTGCGTTCCGCCACCCCGTGAGCACCGCGTTGTGCTCGCCGAAATTTCGCGCGTGCTCGACATAGGTGATCGGCACCCGCGCGTTCTTGACCAACTCCCGGCACACGTCCGCCGTCCCATCCGGACTCCCGTCGTTCACCAACACGATCTCGTGCCCGCCCTCGATCTGCAGCTCCTCGATCGCCCGCACCACGGCCCCGATGGTCTCGGCGCTGCGATAAAGCGGGATGACAAAACTGAGAGCAGGTTGGGACATCTGCGCTGAATAGTCGCAAAACACCTCTCACCCGCAAGAAAACCCGTGTTTCTTTTTTTGCGCCTCCTACGCCTGCTCGCGGCCAAGCTCAGACGTAATACCGCAACTCTTTCCGATAATACGCCAGCGTCCGCTTCAGAGCCGTGCGCAAGTCCGTCCGCGCCCGCCAGCCCAGTTTCTTCCGAATCAACTGGTCGTCCGCGTAGTAGTCCCCGATATCAATCTTCTTCCGCTCCGCCGGAAACGTCTTCACGACATAGTAACCTCCTCCATTCAGCTCCACGAGCATCGCCGCGAGTCCTTCCAATGTCACTGGCGGCGGCCCGCCTAAATTAAAGACTTCGCCGACCGCCTCGTCTTTTGCGGCCGCGAGTAAAAATGCCTCCACCGCATCGTCGACATAAGTGAAATCGCGCAGCTGCTCTCCGCCCCATACTTCGAACGCCTCCCCTTCGACCAGCCGGCGAATCCACACCCCCACAAATGTCTGCCGCGCATCCTTCACCCGCATGCGCGGCCCGATTGTGTTCGTCAGCCGCAACGCCGTCGCCCGAATCCCGTGCACCCGCGAATACAGCAGGTGAAACGACTCGCCCGCGAGCTTGTTGATCCCGTTCACGTCCACCGGCCGCAGCGGATGCTTCTCGTCCACCGGTAAATAATCAGGCTTCCCATAGATCTGCCGCGTACTCGCAAACACAATTCTCACGCCGGGATTGTGCACGCGACAGGCCTCGAGGATCGCCAGCTGTGCCCGCCCGTTAATGTCCAAATCCGTCTGCGGATCCGTCATCGAATCCATGTGACTCGTCTGCCCGGCGAGATTGAAAAGAAAATCCTGCCCTCGCACGAGCGCAGGCAACTTCGGCCAGTCACGCACGTCGGCGACGTGCACTTTCACCTTCCCCGTCAGCCCAGTGAGGTTGCGCCGATTCCCACCATATTCCGGAATCAACGAATCCAACACACTCACCTTCGCCCCGAGCCGCACCAACTCCCGCGCGAGATTCGAGCCAATAAAGCCCAGCCCACCAGTGATCAGCACGCGTTTCCCCGCATAAACTCGCCGTAAATTTTTCGTTTCAGCCATGGGCCCAACAATACAGCCCGCCCTGCCGCCGCGCGCCAATCTCAAATCTCCCCGCGACTCAACGACCGCGCCCTCTGCGGGCAGGCGGTCCCGCCGCTCACGCAGCGGGCTACCGGACTCCTGCGATTTCCTCTGTAGCCCGCTTGTGAGAAGCGGGACCAACGCGTAGATGAGACCACCGGCTCGGAGATGCGCCCCTCGCCTACCGCCGCACCGCAAACTCCAGTCCAAACACACACAGCCCCAGCGCCCGCGTCTCCCCTCCCACCGCTCCCAGCCACGGCTGCGCCGACTTCAGCGCCACCTTCGCCCCGCCCGGCGGCACGACGATCTCCGGAAAAAATGTTCTCACTCTCTGCCCACTCAGATTCCTCGACGCCACCGCGCCGCCCGGCTGCCCCGCGCCCTCACCCTTCGCCCCCGTCACCTCCAGCGTCAAGTCGCGCGCCCCCAGACTCCACCCGTCCAGCGTGCACGTCACCCGCAGCGGCCACGTGTGAGGGTTCTCGATCCGGAGTGTCCCCTCACCCTTCGTCCACCGCCAACGCGCCCCCGCCTTCGCCTCGCTCTCTTCCTCATACCAGCCTTCGCCCACCGTCACTCTCAAGAAATCCGCGCTTCGCGTATCCACCAGCACGATCCCTGGCGCGATCTGCCTCCGTCCGCCCGCCGCGGGCTTTACTGTAATCATCCCAGCCTCGAGATCCCACTCACCCCGCAACGCCGTGCGCCAGCGCCCTTCGTAGGTATCCGTAAAAAAATACTGCGGCTTCTGGAGCAAAAATGCGTTCGCCCACAGGCGCGACCACATGTCCGGCAATAACACATTCACCGACGCCACGTCCGCCATCGCTTCGATCTTGCGCACTTCCCGCAGCCCTGCGTCGACGATCCGCGGCGCCGTGGCCAGCCGCCACGCAATCATGCCGGTGCCGACCACGTTGCCCAGTAACACCACACCCGCGACGCCCATCACCCCGATCCACTCCGTCAATCGCTGGCTCCACCGCAGCGTGATCCACCAGCAAAACGCCGGCAGCATCACCGGATAGAAAACCGCAAACACCTTGAACGCATCATAGCTCGCGTTCGTGCCCAGCTGCGCCCCTCGCCATTGGAGAAACGCATACCCCGCCAACACGGGCAGCGTAACCGCGAGTGCGATCCAGGTTTTTTTCCGCCGCTCACTCACCGCGCGCAGCGTGGCCCAGACGAGCAGCCCGATCACCGCCGCCGCCAACACCCACCTGACCCCACCCCAGCCCCACGGCGCCAACTCCGGCCCGCTCACCAACCCCAGCCAACCTTCCGGCGTCAGCGCCGGAATCTTCCAGCCAAAGTCATACGTTCGCAGCAGCTGAAACCGTTCGATCAACCCCGCCACACGGCCCGCAAACACCCCGCCACACACCGCCAGCGGTGCCAGCATGACCACGAACCATCGGCCCAATCGCCGCCACTCGCCGTGCCACAGCGCCAACCCGCTCGCATACGCCACCGCCGGCACCAAGCACAGCACCACGAAAAAATTATAACTCCCCAGCACCAGCCAGTAACCGATCGCCAGCACCCCCGTGAAACTCAGCCCGCGCGCCCACGTCAGTCGCCCGCGCCACAACGCCACCCCCGCCCACGTAATGAGCCCGACGGCCACCGCGGCCAATAGCTGTCCGGGCGTCACGTGCCCGACCCCATACCAATTCAGCGGGCTCAGCCCGTAGAGCACCGCCACCGCCGCACTCGGCGCTCCGCTGAACCCAATCACCGCCCGCGCCATCCAAAACACCACCGGCAGCGACCCCGCCAACAGCACCATCGTCAGTAGACTCGTCAGCTCGTCCGGCGTGCACCCGAGCACCGATCCATTAAACGCGATCAGCGCCGAGGGCGTGAAGTGATTCAACCGCGTCCAGTATTCGAAAAAATTATCCGCCCCGTGCACCCGCACCACCTCCGTTAAACCGAGAAACCCACTCCGGTCCGTGCGTGCAAACTCCTGCAACACCCGCGCACCCGCCGCGTAGTCGCCCGCATCGCAGCTCGCCAGCGAGATCGTCGTCAACGTCTGAGACGCCCACGCCAGGGGCAAGACCAACAGACCGAGCACACCCACACTGGCGAGCCACACCACGCCGATTCGCTGCATATCCACCCACGCCCTCCAAGGTCGGAGCCCGCTTGCGGGCGATCCCTTCCCACCGCGCCCCACGCGCCCCACCCCCACCGCCAGCAAAACCACCGGCACCACCTCGCTCCACCACGCGTATCCGTTCGTCCCCTTCAAGCCCCCCATCGCCCCCGCCCATACGACCGCCGACTGCAAGGCCAACCCCGCCGGCACCACGAGCACCGGCCAAAACCGCCGCCAGCCCCGCGGCATCGCCAGCATCGCCAACCCCGCACCCCACCACAGCACGTGTAACAGCAAAGCGAATGCGGCCGGGAAATGAATCATTTGTCCGCGTTTTTTCTGCCCTCGACGCTCAGCTTTCCATCCGGCTTTCTTGCCACCGCAAATACCGACGAACCCCACGCCCACCGCCCACCGACCTGCAACCACGCATGTTCCGGCGCGACCAACAGGCGGAACATCGCATCCACCACCGCCGGATAGTCCTTCATGTCGCTCGTGTCCTTCGCTGACCGCCACAACTTGCGCTTCGCCCACAGCAACGGAAACGGCAGCGCATTCAGATGCGTGCTCCATCGATCCACCAATCCGGCTTCCCGCATGAGCGTCTCCACCTCGGGCCGCGTGTAACGATGTTTCGTCTGACACGAATCGTCATGATACGACCACATCCACATATAGGCCGGCACTGTGATCACCACCACGCCGCCCGGTTTCAGCACCCGGAAAAACTCCTGCATGGCCACATCCGCGGCGTCCACCTGGCAAATCACGTCCGCCGACACCACCGCATCAAAACTCGCGTCTGCAAACGGCAGCGCCGTTACACTCGCCTCGCGAATATCCGTGTACTTCCCGCATCGCTGCCGCGCCAGCTCACACGCGATCGGCATAAAATCGATGCCGCTCCACGTCCAACCAGGTTGTTGTCCGGCCAACCGCACAATCATCCCACCCGTGCCACAACCCGCATCCAGCACGAGTTTTTTTCGCTGGGGATGCGGTGCTCCCGCCGCGTCCCTTGCGTCCACTCGCGCCAACTGGCGCGCGACATGCGCATGCAGCGACCGGAAATACCACATCCGGTCCTCGACCTCCGCGAGCTTCAGATATTCGTCGTTATTCATGCAGGTCTAGCCATTGGGATCACCGCGCCGCCTGCCCGCAACATTATCCATTGCCGCACGCCGCTGTCCTCAGTCCTCTCTCCCTGTCCTTTGCTCATGCGCCGCCTCCTCGCCCTCCTCGACACCCCCGCCGGCCGCGCCGGCCGTTACGCCTGCTCTGCTCTCCTCGTCGCCGCCCTCGTGGGGAGCATCGACTGGCACCAATTCTCAGGCCTCCGCGGCAAATTCTCCCTCGCCCCCGTCGCGGGCGCCACGCTCGTCGCCGGCATTACCTTTCCGCTGCACGCGTGGCGTTGGTGGCTCCTCCTCCGCGCGCAAGGCCTCACGCTGTCGCTTCACTGGGCCCACGTCGTCACCTGGATCGGTAATTTCTACAACGCCTTCCTCCTCGGCGGACTCGGCGGCGACGCCGCCCGCGCCTTCTATGTTTGCCGCGACGCGCCCACATCCCCCCCTGGCACGAGCATCCCGCCCGTGTCGTCCACCTCCACCACCTCTCCCGTGTCCGCCTCGGCCGCCGGCCTCGCCGCCACTGTCCTCGACCGTATTCTCGGCCTCGTCGTTCTCCTCAGCCTCGCTGTCGTCACGTTACTGCTAAAACTGGATACCGTCGCCCGGCATACCGAGTTACGCCTCCTCCTCGTGCTTTGCGCCGCTCTCTCAGTGGCGAGCGTCGTGGCCTTTGTTTTTCTCTGCCGCCGTCCTCCGGCCTGGCTCGCTCGCGGTCTTGGCGAACAGCGGACCGCCACGCTCGCCGACATTTTCATCCGCGCGCGCGCGACTCCCTCTGTTTTTCTCTCCGCCCTCGTCGTGAGCTACGCTATCTGGCTCCTCGATTTCCTCTCCGTGTGGCTGCTCGCCCGCAGCGTCGGTTTTCCGCTCCCCTTCATTGAAGTCTCGCTCGCGATGTCCGTCGCGTATGCCGCCACCGTGCTGCCCGTGAGCGTCGGCGGCCACGGCATCCGCGAGGGCGCGCTGCTGGGCATGCTCGCTCTCCTCGGACTCCTCCCGGACGATGCCTCCCGCCAACTCGCCCTCCTCCTCGCCGTGCTCGTCTGGGCCGTGAGCGTGATCTGGAGTCTGTTCGGTGGAATCACCGCACTTTTTGCACGCCGCCTGCTGCCGTTCTCCGCCTCCCCATAAGCCGTTGCCAACGTCCTCACCTCGCCCTTCCCTCCGCTCCCGAATCCATGCGTTCCGCTCACCGCACGCCTCCCGCCGGCGGCGCCTTCTCCCGGCGTTTCACCGACTACGCGGGTATTTTCTTCGACGAATTTGCTCCTGATTCCGCCTGGATTCGCGAGTGCGGCACGATTCACCTCCCGCCGCTCGGCGGCGTCCGCGCCCTCGTGCTCCGCGGCGAAGTCCGCCCCCATCCCGACGCCCGCGGACTTGAAACCGCCGCGCCCGGCCTCGACGTTCTCCTCAACGACCGCCGCGTCGGCTCCGTCTTAGCCCTCATGCCCGGCCCCTGGGAAATCACCCTCACCCTCCCAGCCTCCCCTGACCCCAAACCCCAGAGCCTCACGCTCAACCTCCGCCTCACCGGCACCACCGTCACCAACACCCTCGCGTGGCTCGGGCGCGTCTCCGGTCTCGCCTCGCTCCAACGCTTCCGCTCCCAAAACAAAAACCGCCAGCTCCGCCTCGTCAGCATCGCCACCCCCGAGGGCGAACTCATCTACGATTTCTCCGTCCGCCACGCGCCCTCTTCGTCCGCCTTCGCCCGTACCCACACCCAACTCGGACTCAACATTGCCGGCTTTCTCACCGCCGACCTCGGCGTCGGTGAATCCGCCCGCTGCATGGTCCGCGCCGCCGATGCCGCCGGTCTCCCCGCCGCCCTCGTCCCTTTCAAGCTCAAATGCAAAAATCGCCAAGGCGACCGGACCTACGCCTCTCGCCTCCAAGCCGACAATCCCCACGACGTAAATGTCGTTCACATTGATCCGCCCGCCTCGCGCGATCTTGACCACCACCACGGTCCCGCCTTCCGCGCCGACAAATACAATATCGGCTATTTCGCTTGGGAACTACCTGAGTTTCCCGACGCCTGGACAACCGCCTTCGACTACTACGACGAAATCTGGACGCCCAGCGATTTCGCGACCGCCGCCATCGCGCAGAAGTCGCCTCTTCCCGTGCTCACCATGCCGCACGCCATCGCGTTCAACCGCCCCACGGAAACCACCGCCGCCCTCCGCGCCCGCCTCGGCCTACCCGCCGACCCATTTCTCTTTCTCACCCTCTTCGACCTCAACTCCTACGCCGAACGCAAAAACCCCCGCGCCGTCATCGCCGCCTTCCGCCTCGCCTTCGCCGCCGCCTCCGTACGGAGCGCCGGTTTCCCCTCCGCCCGCTCCGCCCCCGCCCTCGTCATCAAAGTCCAAAACGTCGCCGGTAACGAAGCCGACTTCGCCGCCCTCCGCGCCGGCGTCGCCGATCTCCCCGGCACCATTCTCCTGACTGAAACGCTATCCCGCGCCGACATCTACGCCCTCGAAGCCGCCTGCAATTGCTTCGTGTCCCTGCATCGTTCCGAAGGTTTCGGCCTCGCCGTCGCCGAAGCGATGTATCTCGGCAAACCCGTTATCTCCACCGACTGGTCCGCGACCTCCGAGTTCGTCAACGCGTCCAACGGCTGCCCCGTCCGCGCCCCGCTCATCACGCTCGACCGCAATCACGGCCCCTACGCGAAAGGCTCCACGTGGGCCGACCCCGATCCCGCGCACGCCGCCGAGCAAATGCGCCGCCTCTTCGCCGACCCCGCTCTCTGCGCCGCGCTCGGCGCCGCCGCCCGCACGACTATTGAGTCCCGTTTCTCCCCCGCTGCCATCGGCACCCGTTACCGCCGTCGGCTCGAAGTCATCGCCACGTTCTGAGCCCAGCGTCGGTAGATTTCTCGGCAGCGTCTTTTTCGCCGCGTTACCGCCGGCCTCGCCTCCCCGCCGCGTGGCCACCACCCTATCACCGGATCGATCCCCTCGCCCCCGCCCCCCCGGCTCACTACCTCCCATGAAAATCCCCTCTCTGCTCAGCGTGTGCGTCGCCTTTTTCGCCAACACTGTCGTGCTGGCGTCTCTGGCGGCCGCGACGGCGACGCCCGGCTTGATCACGGGCGTGGTCGTGAATCTCGCCACGAAGGATCTCCTCGCGGGGGCACGTATCCAAGTCGAGGGCCTCCCCAGTGAAACGAGCAGCGAACGCGGGGGCGTCTTTACTTTTCCCGCTCCGGCCGGACCTTGCACCCTCATCATTTCCTTTGCTGGTCTCGAGACGAAGCGCGTGGCCGTACTCGTCCCCGCGGGCGGCGAGGTGAGGGCAGAAGTCGGCCTCACCGCCGCAATTTACCAGCTCGAAAAATTTACCGTGAGCGGACTGCGCGAGGGACAGGCCTTGGCGATTCAGTTACAAAGCCAAGCCGACCATGCCAAAACCGTGGCCGCGACGGATACCTTCGGCAACCCCGCCGCCAATCCCGGTGAACTCCTCATGCGCCTGCCGGGCGTCGCCGTGAACTTTGTTTCGGGCGAGACGGTGGAGATTTTTATGCGCGGCATGGGCACGAGCTTCATCTCGCTGATGACGGACGGGAATAATCTCGCCTCGTCTGTCGGGACCTCCTCAAGCCGCGATTTCCAACTCACCGCACTCGACACGGGCAATATTGAGTCCGCGGAAATTGTCCGCGCGCCGACCCCCGACATGCCCGCAAATGCGATTGCGGGTTATCTCAATCTGGTTTCCAAACGCGGTTTTGATCGGCGTGGCCGCCGCCTCGATCTGACGCTGGGTACGCGCTGGACCGATTTCTACGCAGGCAAGAGCCCGGCGAAAGATCCCGCTCAACTGGACCTGATCACGGTCAATTATTCCGATGTCTTCAGCGTTTTTGGGGGCAAGAAAAACCTCGGAGTTGCCTTCAATGTCAGCCATCGCTCGGCACCAACGCTGACGGACGCCGTGGGTGGCATCGGCGCCGCGGCGGCAGGCGCGGGACATGTGTTGCCCACTGCGACGAACGGGCTCACCTCGCCGCTCTTGCGGGCGATGGGCTCAGGTGAGACCTATGCGCCCACGCATAAGCAAAACCTCGGGCTTAACCTGGATTACAAGTTGGGCGACCGCTCCTTCATTTACCTCAGAAATACCGGCAACCTCAACCTGACGCCGGAGGTCGCGAGCATTTATCGGCAAACCACATCGACGACGGCCGCAGCCGCCAGTTACGAGCCCGGCAGCACCTACGAGTGGCAGCGCGCGTTGCCCATCGCGGGCTCCCGATCCGAAGTTTTCTCGGGGCAGTCCCGAAAAAAAGCGACCACCTATGCGGCGTCGACCGGACTCGAGCATAAACTCGCCGGCGGAGCGGGATTGCTGACCTTTGATGCGAGCTATTCGCGGGCGACGACGTGGTATCCTATTAATGCGGACATCATCGCGGATGTGACTGGCATCGGCTGGCAGATCGATCGGCGCAACCAGCCCGCGTGGTATCCGGCGTTTACCCAGACAGCGGGCCCCTCGATCTACGACCCCGCGAACTACACGCCACGCTCCTATATCCGTCGCTCCTATCGGGCCCCGGCCGAGCGTATCGGGCTTCGCGCCGATCTCAGGCGCAATCTCGCTACCGCGATTCCCGCTTATTGGAAAGTGGGGGCCCGCCATGAGCTGGATCGGCGGGAACAGGATACTACTTTAGAAAACTACACCTTCACCGGAGCGCGCGGGATCACGCCATTTCTCGGAGTGCAATTCAAGCAAGGGGCCGGCCACTATGGACCATTCCCATTTGTCCTCGCGCCGGGAGCGGGCGGGAGTCGAGATCTGGCGGAACGACCGGACCTCTGGACGCAAACCGCGGCCGATGCCTACAACAGCGTCACGAGTTCGCTGTCTGGGGACGCGCGCTTCGCCGAGGTGATCGACTCGGCTTATGCGCTGGGCGGGCTGACCTTGGGCAAAGTGCGCTTCCTCGGGGGCGTGCGCGCCGAACAGACCGAGAACACCGGGACCGCCTATCGTCGCAGGACTTCAGCGGCGGGCGGCACCACCTCGCTTACGACCTTGCCGCCCGCACAAAATGCAGCGCGGGCGCGGGCCCAATTCGCGCTCGGACAATTCACGACGACCGGTAATTATGTGAATGTATTTCCCGGACTCCATGTGGTGGCGGAACCCTGGTCGCGGCTACAACTACGCGCCAGTTATCACGCCTCCATCACCCGGCCAGCAGTGGGCAGCTTACTCCCCACCACCAACGTCAACGAAGAGACGCGGATCATCACCGCCGGAAATCCTGATCTGCGGCCCTACACCGCGGATAATTTCGAAGTGGCTGTGCAAAAATATTTTGAGCCGGTCGGGCTCTTCGAGGTCAGCGTATTTTTGAAGGAAATTGCGAATTACACGCGCTCGATTGACACGGCGCTCATGGGCGGCGCCGACAACGGTTTCGAAGGGCAGTTCAGCGGCTACACTCTCCGCCAAGTGCAGAATACGGGCAGCGCGCGCATTCGGGGTTTCGAAGTGAGCTACCAACAGCAGTACACGTTTCTGCCGAGCTTTTGGCGAGGCTTCGGCTCGTTCGCCAACTTCAGCTACACGCAGGCCGAGGGAGATTTCGGCACGACGACCTTTCAGCGACAATTGGCGAACCAACGCCCGCGCGTCGCCAACGCCGGCCTGTCCTACGTCGGCCGCGGTGCGCAATTACGGCTCCTCGGAAACTGGAACGGCCGTTACTACCGCAGCGGGGAAGGCAATGCCTCCGTCTACAGCGACCCCCGGCTGATAGTCGATTTCAAGGCCCAATACCGGATCAACCGGCACTGCGAAGTTTATCTGGATGTCCTGAATCTCACCAACGAATTTAACCAAACATTTGTGCGTGACGGCGGCCTGAAATACAATTCTCAGAAGCAGGGCACGCTGTACGCGGCCGGGCTCAAACTAACGTATTAAAAAGGCCGAGCGAAACGAGGTCGGAGCGAGCCCAACGGTTTCCTCGTATCAACGCCGACCGACCACGAGAAGATTCGCAGCGCAGCGCAGAAACGACGGTGATGCCATGTGTTCGGCTACGGGTTTTTACGACGACGCACGAACGTTGCTGGATGCGATTTCGAATCCGCCGTCAGGAGTCAGGGCGGGGACATCCGTGAACGATTGACAGCCGGTCAGCGCGCGAGGGTTAGCGTGGAGGGGGGATTCACGCGAGTTTCTTTCGCCGCGCCCCTGACCTCAGCACGAGCATCTCTCGATCGGTCTCCGCCGACGCGACGCGTCAGGCGGACCGGCAACACGTCCGTCGCCGGGCTTGGCGGCCGGAAGGCGGGTCCTGCGCGGAACCCACCATCGCGATATTCCGAGCCACGCTGCAGCGCCGCGTGACCGCGGTTGTTCGCTCACCAGCTCCGGCTCCGCGTAGTTCCCGGCACCGCGACAAACCGCGTGTCCAGCCCCCTCCACTCGCTCCACGTTTCGCCGAAACTGATCCGCCGGTCGGGCGAACGGTTCACCCACGCCACCTCCGCAACTTCGCCCGGCGGCGTAAACCGGATACCCCAAATCGGATCGAACGCCTCTGTCGACAGCGAATACCGCATGTCGCCCAGCACGCCCGCATCCACCGGACTGCGCGCCACCCACCCGTCACAAAACCACACCAGCCGCGCAAATGACCGCTGCCGGTCCCGCGCGCGCTCCGCCGTCGTGAGATCCTCCTCCCGCACCCGGGCCAACGCCCACCCCGCCCGCACCGTCGCCTCGCCGGTCAGCCCCACGCGAATACGGTCGGCATAGATTTTCCCCTCCCACACATAGAGCGCGCGCCACACGATCAGGTTGCCCAACGTCGGCATCACCTCGATCCGCTCCGGCAGATGGCCACGCGATGCCGCCACCGCCGCCTGCGCGCCTACGGCCCGCCCCTGTTGCACCACGCCCAAGGTCAAATAACTCGCCGCCACCGCGAGCCCCACCCCGGCCGCCGCGCGTTGCCCTCGCCACAACGCCACCACCAACCCGACCGCCAGCGGGAGCGTGACCACCGGGTCCACCACCGCCACCACATCCCATCCATAGCGGCGATCCGTCAACGGCCACAGCAGCAGCGTCCCGTAACTCGTCGCCGCATCCAGTAAACAATGACTGATCCACGCCACCAGCGCGCAGCCCCACACCGCGACAAAATTTCCGCGCCACCGCTCGCGCCACGGCCGATACAGCGCCAAAATCCCCACGACCACCGCCGCGCCCAGCGGGGCCAGCGGCAACGCGTGCGTGAAGTGCCGGTGATACTCCACTGCCACCAGCGGATCTGTCGCGCTCCCGATAAAAATATCGAGGTCGGGCGCGGCCCCCGCTGCCGCCGCCACTCCTGCCGCCGTTGCCCGCCCGAGCTTCCGGCCAAAGCCCACCCAGCCCAAGCTCGCTCCGAGAAGTGTGTGCGTCAGTGGATCCAAGGCCGATGACGAAATTCACTCCAGCCTCCGACGCAACCCGCCGCGCCACGAAATCACCGCGCCAGCTTCCGCAACCACATCTGCCCGCCACCACCGCGCGCGCACAGCGGCATGTGCTCGCGGAACCACGCGTGCCGGGTATTGAACAACCACCCCGTGAACAGTTCGATCCGATAGCATGGGTTGTTCATCAAAAACGCGCGGAGCAAATATTGCTCGTTCCACGCCCGTCCCTCGTCGAGCCACTCCCGCGGATACTCCAAGTTTCCCGCCACATCGTGGATATGGATAATCACGCCCGGGGCCAAGATCGGCAGCACGTCGAAAAATAGCCGGTTTACATCGCTCCCTACTTTACTGACGTGCGATGAATCGATGAATAATACATCATTTTCCCCGAGTGCCGCGAACGTCTCCAGCGGGACGTCCTGCACAATTTTCTCGATGAGCGTCACCCGCCTTTCATCACCCGCCCGCAACAACGGCCGCAACCGCGCCATGTCGGGATCGATGAACGAGAATTCCGGCGCCCCGATGCCGCCGTGATCGCGCGCATCCAGCATCGCCGCCGAACTAAAGCCCGACCCCACCTCGATAATGCGCTGCGGCTGCGCCTCCCGCAGCATCGCCCACAACATGATCGCGTCGAAGTGCCCGTAGGACGGATTGTCCAAAAAGAACCGCCGCCCCTCGACCTCCTTTTCCGGATACGGTTGCTCGGAGTAGAATCGGGCGAAGCGCTCCAGCCGCGCCGCCTGCCCCGCCTCGTTCAAATCCACGTCCGGAAACGGGGGCCCGAAGCCGCCCCGCGCGAAGACGGCGGCGATTTCATCCCGCGACGGCAGCGGCGAATAAAAATGCCCCGGCGGAAAAAACCGCGCCCACTCCGCCTGCTGCTCGCGCAACCGTGCATGGTCCCGCTCCAACCGGCGGAACTCCGGAAACCATCGCAAAATATCTCGCACGCCCAATCCCATGGTGCCCTAGCGTGGCCCGTCGGACGGCGTCACGACGAACTCCAAATTAAAAATACTGAACGACAGCTGGCGCGGATCGCTGCCCACCTTGCGCCCCACCTTGTCGCTCACAAACCGCAGCCCCACGCCGCTCTCCGGCAGCAGGCAGCCAAATTTGAAGAACCCTTTCTTTTCGCCCACTTCCCCCGACCACACCATCGCCTCACCCGCGAAAATCCGCACCGTGCGCGCATCGAGAGCCGCGATATTTCCGCGCACCACCAGCGCCAGCGGCCCGCCCGCCTCGTTGCGCAGCCGCAATTGGGAGTCGCCCGCGCTCCAGCGCCAGTGATCGCCATTAAAATTCTCCGGACCGGACCACCCGCCTTTTAATTCCACGTGCACCGCCTCGACCACGGCACGCTCACCGGCCAGCTGATAAAACTCCCGCGCCGGCGGCGTGAATTCCTTGTAGGAGGCGATCACCGTCAGATTGCCCACGATCAACACCGCCAGCCATTTTCGCCCCCGCGGCACGAGCATGTTAAACGCCAGCGTCATCGGCAGCAGCACGCGGGTCGACGCGCCTGGAAAACCCTCCCACACTGGCGTCGAGAGGAACACCAACATCCCCGCAAACACCGCGCCGATCCGCCACCACGCGTCCGCCGGACGCCAGCGGAGTGCGAAAAACAGCCACTGTACCGTGAGCGCCAGCGTGGCCGCGACGGTGGCCCAGTTTAGCCACGCATCGCCACCGGCAGAAAGATTCCCCACCGCGTCGCCCCATTTCTCGGCTAGTCCGGCGAGCGGGAGCGTGAAGTTGCCCAGCCCCGGATCGTCCGCCGGACCAAATTTCCACCGCACATAGCCCATCCAAGCGAACAACGGCAGCGCCACGGCGACCGCCGTCAGTGCCGGCCGCCACCACGTCCGCGGCGCACGCCAATCAAAATCAGCAACCCCCGCCACCGCGAGCAGGCTCGTTTCTTTGCCCAATCCCGCCAACGCGAGCACGACCCCGCCCCGCGCGCGCTGCCCGGTCTCCACCCAGCGCATCGCCAGCGCCACCAGCAAGAGGCTCGGCGCATCGACGAGGGAGTGCCGCACACTCATGCACACCCCGTGCGAAAACATCACCGCCGCCCAGCGCAGAAAATCTTCCCCGCTCGTCGGCGGAAACCACCGCAGCAACACCCACCCGAGTGCCAGCCAACAGAGCACGTTGAGCAACGCATGCGCCTGCACGATCCACGCCGGCTGCCCGAGCCCGAGCCCCCACGCCGCCCAACAAAACAAAATGCGCTTCGCCCGATAGGGCAGGTTGTCGATCGACGTTTTTAACTCCGGATTTTCGAGCGTCGGATTCAGCGCGAGTTGCACATAATAGGCTCCGTCGTAGCCGGAAGAATCTTCGTAGACATAGTGCGGCACCCGCTTCAGCTGCGTCACCTTGTTCTCGCCCACCCGGTCACCAATCGAAATCAAACTCGAAAACCCCGTCTTCGAATCGTAGAATTTCTGCACCGCCGACAGGAAAACGACCGCGCTCACCAAGCACAAAATCTTGAACGGCAGCGCCAGCGGCGTCCTCACCCAACCCACGTTCTGGGGTGCGGGCCGGGGGCTCATTCCTCGCTCCACCCTCCGCATGGCCGGGCGTGCGGTCCGGGTGGCACCGGCGTCCCGCCCGTGAGTCCGTCGGCGTGGTCTGCAAACTGAAGCGCGCCCGTATGCGGACGCGGCCGATACGGGCGCTTGTCATCCAAATTTATCACGTGCAGTTTACCGCATAACAGAACGCGAGCGCGCCATGTCAAATCCGAATCCCCCCGTCCACCCGGCGCCCGCTCCCCGTTGGTTCGTCGGTCTGGCCGTTCTGTTCCTCACGGTCTACGGCCTGTTCCTCGCCACCCACGCCACCACTGTCGCCGGCGGCTCCGATTCCTCCGGCTATCTCAACAGCGCCCGGCTCCTCGCCGCCGGCCATCTCCAAGCCGAACTGCGCGTGCCGGCCGAGTTCGGCCCGCCATCCGGGCTCAACCGCGCGCTGTTCGCCCCGCACGGTTTTTTCCCCCACCCCGGCAATGCCCAGCTTCCGCCAACCTATCCCGTTGGCCTCCCGTTGCACTTCGCTGTCGCCGGCCAACTCCTCGGCTGGCACCTCGGCCCACTCAGCGTCGAACTCGGCAGCGCCCTCGCCGCGCTCTGCCTCTGCTACCTGCTCGGCCGCGAGCTCGGGATTGGCCCGTTCCTCGCCGCCGCCGGCGCCGCTGTCCTCGGCACCTGTCCGGTCTTTATTTTCACCTCCATCCAACCCCTCAGCGACACCCTCGCGACGACGTGGACGCTCGCGACCGTCTACACCGCCGTCCGCGCCCGACGGCACCGCGGGTGGGCCGCCGCCAGCGGCGTCGCGTTTGCTGTCGCCGTGCTCGTTCGCCCGACCAACGCCGTGCTGCTCCCCGCCCTCGTCGTGCTCCTCGGCTGTGATTGGCGTCGTTTGACGCTTGTCGCGCTCGGCGGTGCCCCCGGTGCACTGTGGCTCGGTTACTACAATCACACGCTCTACGGCGGTGCCCTCCGATCCGGCTACCTCGACTGGCGCGCCGCCTTCAGCAGCGACTACGCGCCACCGACCCTGCTGCACTTTGCCCACTGGCTCGGGTTGCTCCTGCCCGCCGTGCTCGTCGTGCTCCCGCTCGCCGCGCCACTCGCCCGCGATTTCCGCAACCGCACCCTCGTCGCCCTTGCGCTCTGGTTCTCCGCCCTCGTCGCCGTCTACGCCTGCTACGAAGTCTCGCGTGAAGTGTGGTGGTGCCTCCGGTTCATCTTGCCCGCCCTGCCCGCCCTGATCCTCGCGGCCTTGCTCGGCCTCGAAGCGCTCGCGCAACGATTGGCTGCTACGCACCGCACCGCCTTCCTCGCAGCGACCACCGCCGTGCTCGTCGTGTGGGCGGTCGCCGGCTCCACCTATTGGACCAACCGCCTCGGCGTGCTCTACACCAAAGGCTACGAGCAAGTCTACGCCGACGCCGGCGACGCCGCAAAAAAACTTTTTCCCAAGGATGCGCTCGTCCTCTCCTTGAACACTTGCGGCGCGCTCTACGCCTACACCGATTTCGCCATCCTGCGCTGGGAACAACTCGACCCCACCCAATTCGCCCGCTTCGCCGCCCTCGCCCAAACTGCCGGCCGACCGATCTGTGCCGTGCTTTTCGACACTGAGGAAAAAGACGCCCTGCGCGAACGCTGTCCCGGCCAGTGGACCCGCGTCCGCTCGGTGAAAAATGTCGGTCTTTGGCGCCTCGCGCCCCCGCCCACTCCCGTGCCCGCGCAATGAGCTCGTCGCCCCCGTCTCTACGTCGCCGCTTCCTCCTGCGCGCGGCCGCCCTCGCCGTCGTCACCCTTTTCGTCGCCCTCATCGCCCGCTTCTGGCACCCCGTCTACGGCTTCACCTCGCTGATCCAACTCGACGCGCCGAACGACGATTTGAAAATCGCCGCCTTCCGCGAACTCCCCGTGTTCGTGCACCGCGACAACGGCGGCTACGACGGGCTCTACTACGCGCAGATCGCCCACGATCCCACGCTGCGCGATCCCGAGCTCCCGCGCGCGATGGACAACCTCGGCTACCGCGCCCGCCGCATTCTCCCGCCCGCCCTCGCTTGGCTCCTCGGCGCCGGCCAGCCCGCGTGGATCATCCACACGTATCCGCTCCTCAACCTCATCGCGTGGTTCGCCCTCGCGGTCCTGCTCTGGAAACTTCTCGCCGTCACCGACGCCCGCGGCCTGCTCGCTTGGACCGGGGTGCTCTTTTCCGCCGGGGCCCTCGCCAGCGTGCGCCTCGCCCTCACCGACCTCATCGCCCTCACGATTCTCGCGGCCGCCCTCCTCGCCGCCGAACGGTCGCGGCACCGCTCCGCCACCGCCCTCCTCGCCGCTGGCGCCCTCGCCCGCGAGACCGCACTCCTCGCCTTCGCCGGCCTCGCCCAACACCCGTTCTTTTCACTCCGCAATGTCGTTCGTGCCTTCCTCGTGACTCTTCCGCTCGCCGCCTGGCTCGTTTACCTCCGCTGGCGCATCGGTCCCGCTGATGCCGGCTGGGCCAACTTCACTTTCCCCGGCTCCGGTCTGGTCCAAAAATGGGCCGCCGCCACGTCCGCCCTGTTCACCATCTCTGACCACAGCCTCGCCTTCACCACGTGGCTCGCGACCCTCGGCCTCACCGCGCAGGCGATATTCTTCGCCACCTGCTGGCGCCTGTACGACCGGTGGTGGCGTATCGGCATCGCTTACACGATCCTCCTCCTCTTCATCGGCACCGCCGTCTGGGAGGATTTTCCCGGTGCCGCGCTGCGTGTCCTCTTGCCCCTCACGCTCGCCTTTAACGTCCTCGTCCACCGCACCCGCGCGCCGCTCGCTTGGTTGCTCATCGGCAACCTCACCGTGTTCGCCGGCCTTGTGGGTCTCCGTGATGTGCCGACCGATCCCCGCGAACTCGCCGCCTTCAGCTCCTCCGGGACGGCGGGTATCGCGCGCACCGGCGAGGGCTGGTCCGGCCGCGAGGAACACGGTCGCCATCGCTGGTCTTGGTGCAGCGGACAGGGCACCGTGACCCTTGAAACGTGGCCCCGCCACCGCGCCACTGTGCAGCTCGATTTCTCCCTCCGCGCCGTCACTGCGCGCACCGTCATTTGCCACCACGAAGGCCGTGAAATCTGGCGCGCCGCCGTTGGCCCGACACGCTCGCACCATACCGTCGCCGTGCGCAGTGAACACGGGCGCGCCACCCTCGTGTTTTCCAGCGACACCCCGCCCCAGCGCGAGGGCCCGCATGCCAACGCCCGCGATCTGTCGTTTGCGCTTTATGATCTGCGGCTGGCGCTGCCAAAACCCTGAGCGTCGCCATGCCCGCCCCGATTCTCATCGACCTCACCCACACGAGCCACACCCGCGCGCGCACCGGCATCCAACGCGTCGCGCGCTCCCTCCACACCGCTCTCGGCTCCGACGCCCGCGCCATCACTTACGACCCCCACGCCCGTACTTGGCGCCCCCTTGAGCCGTGGGAAACGGACAGTCTCACCGCCGCCCCCTCCTCCGAAAAACGCGGCACGACTTGGCCTCTCTCCGCCCAACTTCGCGGCCTCGCCCACCGCCTCCTCAGCTCCTCCGACTCTCCGTCTCTTAACGCTCAAAGCTCAACGCTCCGCTCATCGTTCGGCCTCCTCGTCCCCGAGGTCTTCTCCGCCAGCACCGCCGCCGTCCTTCCCGCGCTGCTCAACGCCGTCGCCGGCCCGCGTGTCGCGATTTTCCACGACGCAATCGCCCTCAAATTTCCCGAGCTCACTCCGACAAAAACCGTCGCCCGCTTTCCCTCCTATCTTCGCGAGCTCCTCGCCTTCGACGGCATCGCTGCCGTCTCCGAAGATTCCCGCGACTCTCTCCGCGACTACTGGCGCTGGCTCGGCATCGCCCATCCGCCCCCCGTCCAAGCCATCCCCCTCGGCACCGAACCGGTTTGTCACGTATTAAGTGACAAACTTCCCGCGCCCGCCGCCAGCGGTCCCCCTTTCGTTTCCGTTGCCGACGCTCAGCGCTCAGCGCTCAGCGCTCAGCCCATTCCGACTATCCTCAGCGTCGGCTCCCTCGAAGGCCGCAAGAACCACCTCGCCCTCCTCGACGCCTGCGAACAACTTTGGTCCGCCGGCACGCGTTTCGAACTCCGCCTCGTCGGCCTCGCCCATCCGCAGACCGGTCGGGCCGCCCTCGCCCGCTTGCGAGCTCTCCAGGCCGCCGGACGCCCGCTCCGCTACGACGGACCCGCGACCGATACCGCGCTCGATTCCGCCTACGCCTCCTGTGCCTTTACGATTTACCCTTCACTGATCGAAGGCTTCGGCCTGCCCGTCATCGAAAGTCTCGCACACGGCAAACCCTGCATCTGCTCCGCCCGCGGCGCCCTCGGCGAATCCGCCCGCGACGGTGGCTGCGTCGCGCTGGCCTCCGTCGACGTCGCGCACTTGGCTGCCGCCGTCCGCCGACTGCTCGACACCCCGACTGAAGTTGCCGCGCTTGCCCACGCCGCCCGCACCCGGAAACTCCGCTCGTGGTCCGACTACGCCGCGACCCTCACCGCGTGGATGCAGATGCTGAAACGACGCAGCTAAAGCAGAAATCCGCCGGCGTCTCGCTCTCGTCCCACCGGAACAAACCGCCTTTCCGTTTGCCAACGCGCAAACGCAAACCCACCTTCCCTCCCACATGGCGCTCTCCTTCTTTACCAAAAACAAAAAGGCAATGCTAGCCCGCTGTCGCGATGATTACGCGACCAAGATGCGGTTGAAATACGCCCCCTACTACCACGCCATGGAGGCCCAGAAGGGCACCACCGTAAAACTTGATGGCCGCGAGATGATTATGCTCTCGAGCAATGATTATCTCGGGTTGTCGTTTAACCCCAAAGTAATCGAAGCCGGCCGTGCGGCACTCCTCAAATGGGGCACGAGTACGACCGGTGCCCGCATCTCCAACGGTTCCCGCACGTTCCACCTCGAGCTGGAGGAAAAACTCGCGAATTTCCTCGGCCGCGAGGCCTGTCATGTCAGTACCGCCGGCTACATCTCCTGCCTCTCAAGCATCGCCTCCTTCGCCCAAAAGGGCGACGTCATCCTCGCCGATAAAAACATTCACTCGTGTCTCTGGGACGGCATCCGTCTCTCAATGGCGACCGTCGAGCGCTTTTCCCACAACAGTCCCGAAGACCTCCGCGACGTGCTCGCCGCCACCAACCGCGACGCGACCAAAATGTTGGTCATCGAAGGCGTTTATTCCATGGAGGGCCACATCGCCCGCCTCCCCGAGATTTCCGAAATCGCCGACGAACACGGCTGCTTCACGGTCCTCGACGATGCGCATGGCTTCGGCGTCCTCGGCCGCCACGGCCGCGGCACCGTCGATCATTTCGGCCTCAACGATAAAGTGGACGTCATCTGCGGCAGCATGTCGAAGTCCCTCGCCAGCACCGGCGGCTTCGTCGCCGCCTCGCGCGAAGTGATCGAATATCTCCGCACCAATTCGAAACAGACCGTCTTCTCCGCCGCCATTAGCCCCACCCAGGTCGCTTGTGCGCAAGCCTCACTCGAGCTGATGCAGACCGAGCCCCACCACCTCGAAAAACTCTGGTCGAATACGAAAAAATACCGCGCGATGCTCAAGTCCTTGGGCCTCGACACCTGGGAAAGTGAAACTCCCGCCGTGCCCATCGTGCTCGGCTCCAAGGAGCGCGTTTACCCGTTCTGGAGGGCGCTGCTCGAAAAAGGCGTCTTCACCGTCATGTCGATCGCGCCCGCCGTCCCCGCCGGTAAGGACCTCATCCGCACCGCCATCTCGGCGCTGCATACGGACGAGCAGCTCGAAAAAATCGCCGATGCCATGGCGTATGCGGTGAAAAAACTGTAAGCCGCAGAAATTCAGTCGAAAGCCACGTGCCGAGAGCGGAGAGCAAAACCAGACGGTGACGCTCGCTTACCGGCGTGACGGCGCGCAGCTCCGTTTTTGGGCTCTCAACTCTCAGCTCTCAACTGCGGCTCGGAAACGGCTGGCCCAGATAGTTCACACCCCACTTGACCCCATGCATTTCACAGAGCGGACAAGGTGTTTGGCTCCGTCAGCTCGGTTCGGACCTCTGTGCGCTCTGTGAAAAAAAGATTTTCTTCAGAAAAGTGTGATTGCTGCGGGCTAGGCCTTTCAGGTTTTCAACCCGCCGCGCAGCGTCTCGGCCGCCTCAGCCCACGTGGGCAAAGCCCGCGACGTGGCCTCTGCGGCCAGCATCGCGTGCAGCGTATTTTCCGTCAGCACCCGCCGAAGCGCCGCCTTCCATTTGGCCCGATCATTCAGCGCCACGGGCAGGCAACCGCCGCCCGCCGTATTTTCCCGCAACACCGGTAAGTCGCTGCACACACAGGGCACCCCCATCCACAGAGATTCCAGCACCGGCAGTCCACATCCCTCCGCGAGCGTCGGCACCACACTGGCCCGCGCCGTCGCGTAGAGAGCCGTGACGGCGGCATCACTCGCCGCTTCGTGATAATGCAGCCCACCGTTTTTTCGACTGAGCGCTTTAATCCGACGCAAAATCGGCGCTCCAAAATGCGGATTCACACGCCCCACGAGATGAAGTTCAAACTCCAGTCCTTCGCCCCACAACTCCTCACTCACATCCAGCAAAAACATCTGGTTCTTGCGTGGCTCGAGAATCCCCACGCTCAACAGACTCGGTCTCGCCGGCGTCGCGCGTAGCGTTAACCGCGGCGCCGAATTAAAATCGGCCCCCAGCGCGAGCACCTCCACCGGCGGAGTCTTGGCAAGCCCCTGCCAGCGCCAGAATCCCAGCAACTCCTCTCGGCTCGCCGCCGACACCGCCCAGACGAGGTCAAACTGCGCGAGTAGCTTCAGGTAGCCCGGATGGCGCGCCACACTCTGCGGCCAAGTAATGTGCGGGTGCGTCAACGGAATCGCGTCATGAAAAATCGCCGCCGTCCGTCCTTCGCGTTTCTCCAAAAAGGCCGTAAACCCCGGCCGTTCTTCCTCTGAAAACAACTCTCCGGTGAAAAACCAATCGTCCGCCCGCAACGTCGCGCGATCCCAGGTCGGCCAACGCACCTCCGTCGCCACGCCCCGCAGACCATCGGCCAAGCGTGCACTCACCCGCATCAATCCTGAGCGATGGCCCGCCCCTCCGGCCTTCGTGACATCGAAATGGATCATCGCCCAATCGACCGCTTGAACAACGCGAGCACTCGCTCGGCATTGCCGTGCGCGTTGAAGTTTTCCTCCACCCATACCCGCGCCGCTCGCCGCAGTTTCTCGGCAAACACATCGTCCCTCGACAACCGGCGCAACGCACTCACCCACACCTCCGTCGACTCCACCGGCACGACAAGTCCCGTCACTCCTTGCGTCACGGCCTCGGTCGTCGCAGCCACCGGTGAGGTGATGACGAGCACGCCGACCGACATCGCCTCGGGAATCACATTCGGCAAACCATCACGGTCCCCGCTGGGCGCAATCACCCCCGTGTGCAACAGAACATCCGCCCATGCGAGTTGGCTCCACACTTCATGATGCGGCAAATGTCCGGTAAACGTCAGATTCGCCGCGATCCCGAGGTGGCCCGCGAGTTTCTCCAGCTCCGGCAGCAACGGTCCCTCCCCCACGATCCGCGCTTCAAAGGCCACCCCCGCAGCACGCAGCGCGGCATAGACGCGCAGTTGATGATCGAGACCTTTCTTCTCCACCAATCGCGCCACGCACACCAGCTGCAACGGCTCACGCGATGCTCGCAGCGGCTTTAACGCCGGCAGTCGATCAAGACCGCGGCGTATGCAAAAAATCTTCTCCGCCGCCAGCCCGCGCGCCACCAGCGCCTTGCGCCCCATCTCCGTTGACGTGTGGACGAAGGCGGCATGCGCCAACTTATCATTCAGCCACCAGTCGCCGCCGTGCTCATAAATATCGTAGGCGTGTGCCGCCGCACTGAAGTGATGCTGGTCGAGCCGCCACAGCAGCCAAGCCGCCGTCGCGGGCGCACCACCCCACGCAGCGTGGATGAGCGCCGGTCGGTTAGCCCTGAAATGCCGGGCAAAAATACAGGCGAAACCAGCCCCAAGCATATTCTCCCAAAAGTTAATCCACGACGGCGCCCGGCGCGCGGAGAGTCCGGCCAAGACTTGCCGCAAGACCCCTGGCCGGCGCCACGACTCATAGGGAATCATCCAAAAAAGGGTCAACAGTCGCCACTTGTTGAAGGTCGCAACCGGCAGTCCCCGAAACATACCCCCACCTCCCCAGAGCGAATAGAGCCGCAGATTCACCCCATGCGCACGCATCGCGATGATTTCTCGCTGGAGAAAAGTCTCCGTGGGCTTCGGGAACGTCGTAAAAAGATAGGCGATGACAGGCGCTTCGGTCGACAAAGTAGCAAGAAGCTAGAGCGCCACCCGCGCCGTGGCCAAGCGCATTACGTTCCGCCGCAGAATCGCAGCCCTACGCCTTTCCGCTCGGCGCGGACGGTGCACTGCTGCCGTTCGACGGCGGAAAAGCCCAGCGTTTCAGCTTCGCTCCGACGACTTCGTTGGCCATTCCCACGAGCTCCTCGATCAGCAGCGTCGGATCCTCCACGTAACGCAGTTTCAGAAAATTCTCCCGCACCGCCGCGTAGGCCGCCGGCGTCGCCATCCACCGATCAATGAGCCGGGTAAAGTCCACCGCATCCTCAACTTTCTCCGAAGCGGCGCCATTGCGGAAAAATTTCCACGTCAGCTCCTCCTGCGGCATGATCCCACCAAACGCATTGAAGATAATCGGACACTGAAAATGCAGGGCCTTCGCGCAGGTCGTCGTGCCACCGCGCGTCACAATCACATCGCTCGCTTGCATGAATAAATGGACAATCTCCGAGTAGCCCTCGATGTGGCAGCCAAACTCGGGGTGCGTAGCACGCCAGTGCACGAGGTCGTTGTAGGTCTCCTTATTCTTGCCGCAAATCACGATCGCCTGCACGCGTTCGGCGTGCTTCATCAGCCCTTGCAGGAGGTCGAAGTGATTGTTCGCTCCATTGCTCCCCGTCGCGAGAAAGACCGTGAACTTGTCGGGATTGAGTCCGAGTTTTTTGGCCTGAAACACCCGCCGGTCCGCCGGGGTCAGCACCTCCAAGTGCGAGCGCGGCAACATCAGATAACCGCGCACGCGCGATTTTTCCGGCGCGATCCCTTGCTTGACCGCGTAGTCCGCCGCCGTCGGCGTACGCGAAAAATACCGGTCGACCGTCGGCTCGATCCAGTTGCGCGAGTAGCCCCAGCCACCGGAAAATTCCCCGCAGTAGGTCGCGCAGCGCACGCGGTTGGCACCGAGCGTAGCCCGCGCGAGTTGAAAATAGCCGCGGTTGAGACAGTCGTGCACGCTGAACACGAGGTGAGGTTGGTAGTCCTGCAAGACCTTTAAATAATAGCTGGAACCAAACGTGACGTCGCCCCGATTGAGCCAACTCAGCAGCTCGACGAAGGCGTAAAACCCACGGTGCATCCAAGGGGCCAACCGCTGGATGCGATTGTAAAGACCCACGCCCGCGCGGTTCACCACAGACGATTTCTCCAGCATCTGCTCGATGCGCACGTCGACGTCGTGCCGGTAAAGTTGAAAACACCACTCGGCAAACGCCTCCGCCCGCGCATCGTGACCACCACCGGTGCTGGCTGTGAGAACAAGAATACGGAGCTTGGACATGCGGTCAGGAAATCTTGAAATAAGTCGCTTGAATCCGGCGCTTGAGCGCCAGCGAACCAAAGCGAGAAATCAAGGGCGCGATCACCGCTTGGAAAAACCGTCCGATACGCACCGTGCCGCTGCGATTCCGCAACAGCGCGCGCCGTAGCTCCCCCGCAGCCTGCGCGGGCGCCGGCCCCGACTCCATCATCGCCACAAACGCCGTCCACGCCCGCGCCAACCGCGGACTCTGCGCCGACGCCGACTGCGGTCGGCGGACCGAGCCTTCGAAATCCGTTCGATAGTCGCCGGGACGCACATCGAGTATGACGACCTTCGCGCCGGAAACCTCCATCATGAGACTTTCGTTGAGCGCGGAGAGCCCCGCCTTCGTGATATTGTAGGCCGACTGAAAGGGCAGCGGAAACTCCGCCGCCAGCGACGAGATGTTGACCAGCGCGCCCCGGTTCCGCTCCAACATCCCTCCCAGCGCAGCGTGCGCGAGTCGCGCCGTGTTGATGAGCATCACCTGCAGCTGCTCCGCCCACACCGTAAAGTCGGTCGCCGCAAATTCTGCGAATACTCCGTAGCCGGCATTGTTGATCACAAGGTCGAAACCTCCCGCACTCCGGTCGGCCGCACGAAACCTCGCTTCGGCCTGCGGACCGTCCCGCAGATCCAGAATAACCGGCGTGAACCGCTCCCCATGCTGAGTAACAAGCGCGTCGAGACGGGCGCCGTCGCGCGCCGTGCCCCAGACGCGGACCCCCTCGGCGAGCAGCATTTCCGCAAAGGCCCGGCCGAGGCCCGTGCTCGCACCCGTAATGAAGGCCGTGCGGTGCAGATCGGAAACGCGTGCGGCAGCCACGGTGTTAGGCCACCCGCTTGAAGACCAGGGCGACGTTGGCACCGCCGAATCCGCTGCTGTTCTTAACGACAATCTTGGGCGGCGTGTTCTCCGTCGTGCGCAGAATATTGATACCTGCGCATTCGGGATCCAGCTTGGTGAGGTGCGCGTTGCCCGGTATAAATCCCTCCCGGATCGCCAGTGCGCAGAACGCGCTCTCCATCACCCCTGCGAGTGAAAGCCCGTGCCCGGTTAGCGCCTTCGTGCTGCTCACCGCAGGACGCAGCGCGGAATCCTGAAACACGGACCGCAGGGCGCGCGCTTCGGAAATGTCACCAATGAGCGTCGAGGTGGCGTGGGCGTTGACATAGTCCACCTGCTCCGGGGCGACCCCGCTGGCGCGGAGCGCGAGCGTCATCGCAGCAGCCGAGCCACTGCCTTCGGGATGCGAGATGGCGACGTTCCAACCATCTGACGCTTGGCCCCAACCCAACACTTCCGCGTAAGGTGTCACGCCGCGACGCACGACCTCTGCCTCCGTTTCCAACACGAGCGCCACACCGCCGCCGGTGCCGACGAACCCGTCCCGCGCCGCGTCGAACGGCCGCGACGCGAGATTCGGGTCGGTCTGCAGCGACAGCGTGCGCATGCCGGCAAACGGCAGAATGGCATCGAGGTTACCATCTTCAGCCCCCACGACGAACATGCGCTTTTGTCGGCCGAGCTGAAGGTCATCCAACGCGAACCCAAACGCGTGCGCGGAGGACGCACAGGCGGACGAAAAACCACACGAGGAGCCTTGAATTTTGAAGGCCGCGATCAAATTGAAATTCAGCGTGCCCGCGATTGAAGCCACGATCCCCAACGGCGAACACCGCATCACCCCGACTTTGTTGAGTCGGTCGTTGTGGTAATGCAGCAGGTAAGGCGATCCGCCTGACGCGGCGTAGAGGCCCGTGTGTGCATTGGAAATATCGGGCTCGGTTAGCCTGGCGTCGGCCACCGCCTGCAGCATCGCGCACTGCGCAAAGAGCCCGTTCGGTGCCATCGTGCGCAAGAGCTCCCGCTTGATTTTGTAGCCAGCCGGAAACGTCCAGTCTTCCGGATCGGGGGAATTCGTGGCGAAATCCTTGATCGTGCCAATCACCTTAACCGGAATCTCTGGCTTCTGGAACGGGGGAAAAACTTCAAAACCGTGGCGCAGTTCGCGGAGATTGCGCGTCACGGTCGCGGCGTCGTTGCCGATGCTCGTGACAAATCCTAGGCCGGTGATAAAAACTCTGGGCATGCGTGCGTGGTGTGGCGGCGGCGCACATCCCGCCAAAGGGGAATGCACCGGACCGGGATACGAAATGAAAGGTGTTCGTGCGCGCCGGTCAACGCGGGAGCAGGCACCACAACACAAAAACAGCGACCATCATGGTCGCCGGGGAATTTTGCCGAGCCCCACCTCGCGCGCGTTGGGCGGCGCGACGGTGGCGTCAGCCGGTCGCGTTCATCGCTACGCGCAACGGGGGCACCCCCGTTGCTGGCGCCACTGCGGCGCCGCCCTGATTCCCCGCATGCTCGGAAGAACCATTGATCGAAACGGGCGCATTGGCCGCGTCCACGATCAAAAAAGTGAGGGTGATTTCCTCGGCGATAACCGCCTTTTCCTGGCCGACCCGAATCGCGCCTTCAAACGTGGCCAGCGGCATTTTCATGCGCTTCGGCTTGATCGAAAGCGAAAGGATTTCGCCTGGTTTGCAGATGCGATGGGCGCGCACGCCTTCACAGCCGGTAAAAAAAATTGACTGCGGGCTCACGACCTTGCCGGGTTCGGTGGGCGCGCCTTCCAGCAAATAAAGCACCGCCAGTTGCCCCAACGCCTCCAGCATGATGGAGGCAGGCATCACGGGATTGTCCTTGAAGTGACCCTGAAGAAAAAATTCCTGGCCGGTGATCTTATATTTGCCGTTGGCCGCCGTCGAACTCACCGACGCTTCGTTTAAGAAAAGAAAGGGCGGCTGCACCGGCATGACGGCACCGATGTGCTCAATCGGGATGAACTTCGTCGGCTTGGGCAGCACCAGTCCGCGGATCTTGCAGTCAATAAATGTCTTCACATCGCCCACCGTGCGCAGATTGCGGAGCTCATCGTTATTGATCGTCATCTGGAGCACGTCCTCCACCAAAATAACGATTTCCATCATCGTAAGTGAGTCGATGCCGAGGTCCTCGATCAGTCGCAGATCATCGTCTGCATCCTTCAACTTGATGCGCAAATCCGGCTCGACAAAGCGCTCGATCACACCGATAACAACCGCCGGAACATGCTCGGCATTACCAGTCTTGCGAAACTGCACCGCAGATTCAAAAGCCGAGGGAGAACAACGCTTCAACGCCTCGCGGAGCGCGGTTTCGTCCTCTGGAGAAAAGGGCTTGTTCGTCGACGGAGTCGGCTTGTTGGTGCCCTGATTTGGTAGGACTGGGTCTAGCATTATTCGTGTTTTATATGTTACGGGACGCCGCGATGTAAATCCATTTCTTGGCCGCAATTTCCCAGAAACATCTGCGGCGGCGGCCACCGCTTCCGCGTCTGCATCGAAAATACGCCCGCCCAAGCCCATCGCTGCGCTTGCCAGAACCCCGCCACCGCCCCATCCCTCTGCCGTTATTCCAGCATACGTTGACTCACGCCTGCTGACCGCACTCAACACCAGCGCATGTCCGCAATTTCAACGGCTCCCAACGCCCGGCCGGTTTTTCTGATTACGCACGAGTTTTATCCGGTGCGGGGCGGTATCGCGACCTTCACCGAAGAAATTGCCCGCGCCAGCGCGAGTCTCGGCTACAACATCGAAGTCTGGGCCCAATCCGCTCCGACCGCCGTCGAACGTCCCGACTGGCCCTTCCGCCTTCGCCGCCTTCCGCTCAAGGGCACGCACGATATCTGGTGCCAAGCCCAACTCGCGCGCGAACTGATCCGCCACCGCCGCGAACTCCGCCGCGCCACCGTCTATTTGCCTGAACCCGGGCCGATGATGACGATGATGCTCCTGCAATTTTTCCACGCCTTCCGCCCGCGACGCCTCGTGCTCACGTTTCACGGCTCGGAAATCCTCAAGTTCACCCGCAGCCCCTTGCGTCGCTGGCTCGCCGGACAACTCATCCGCCGGGCCACTCGCATCAGCACACTCACCCATTACACGCAGGAACTGCTCGTCGCTCATTTCCCCGCGGCCGCCGAAAAGATTTTCCTCACTCCCGGCGCACTCCGCTCCGACTTCGCCGTCGGCCCGCCCAAACCCGCGAGCCCCCGGAAAAAAATCGTCATACTCACCGTCGGCCGCCTCCACCCGCGCAAAGGCCAACTCCTCACCTTGCAGGCGTTGCAAACCCTCGCACCCGACGTTCGCTCGCGCCTCGAATACTGGGTCGTCGGCGGCCAGAGCAAGGGTAACTACGAGACCCAACTCCGCGTCGCCGCCGCCGAAAAACCCGATCTCGCCGTCCGCTTCTTAGGCAACATTCCCGACGAGGAACTCTCCGATCTTTACGACCGCGCCGACATCTTCGCTATGACGAGCGTCAACCTCGAACACAGTGTCGAGGGCTTCGGCCTCGTTTACCTCGAAGCTGCCGCCCACGGCTTGCCGGTCGTGGCTCACGACGTCGGCGGTGTTTCCGAGGCCGTCAGGGAAGGCGTCACCGGCCTCCTCGTCCCAACCCATCGCCCCGCCCAACTGGCCGCGGCTTTCGAAAAACTCATCCACGACGAGCCATTGCGCCGCAAGCTGGGTGCCGCCGGTCGCGATTGGGCGACGCGCAACTGCTGGAAAGAATCGGCCGCGGCCCTCTTCACTTCGTTCGACGCCGAGACCGAACCATGATCTCCGTGCGCGCCCAGATCACCGTCCGCTACGCCGAAACCGACATGATGGGCATCGTCTATCACGCGAATTATCTTCCGTGGTTTGAAGTCGCCCGCACCCAGCTCCTCCGCGAGCAGGGCTTCCCCTACCGTCAGCTCGAGACCGCTGGCTATCGCCTTCCCGTCCTCGAAGTCGCCGCCAAATATCGTCGTCCCGCGCTCTACGACGACACCCTCACGATCGTCGCCACCATTCGCGAAAAGCCGCTCTTGCGCATCTGGATCGATTACGAGGTTTTCCGCGGCGACGAACTTTTGGCCACCGGCCAGAGCGCCCATGCGTTCTGTGATCTCACGGGTCGGCCCACCCGGCCACCCGCAGCGTTCGTCGCACGGATGAACGCACTCTTTACATAACGAGTCCGGCCTCTGCCGCATATTCCGCGAGCACCGTCGCGTCCGTCTCCGTCGCCTCCGCTCCCGCGAGCAGGGCCCGGCCACCGAGGCGATACACCGCCCACACCGCATGCGCGCGCACCAACGCCAAATCATGGGCGCATGCCAACTCGACCAATGGCGGCAACAACGCGGTATCACCCGAATTCCCCGCCACCACGCAGGCGTTGCGCAACAGCCCGCCCAGCTTCACCCGCTTGATCGCCGTCCGCCGAAACACCTCCGCGAACCGCACCGGCGTCAGCCCCAAGATTTCCCGCAACTCCAGTTCCGCAATGTCACCCCGCACCGACAGCAGCATCTTCCGCCCTTCCTGCGCAAAGCGGTTCCACGGACACACCTCGAGACAGACATCACAGCCATAGATTCGTTGTCCGATCCCCGCCCGCAGTTCACGCGGAATAACCCCCTTGTTCTCAATCGTCTGGTACGACACGCACCGGCGCGCATCCACCACACCCGGTTTCACAAAGGCGTCCGTCGGGCACGCGTCGAGACACCGCGTGCATTTTCCACACAACAGCCCGACCTCACCCGCCTGCTTCGTGTCGAGATTCTCCACTTTTTTCCGAATCGGTTCATCCGCCACGAACGCCACCTTGGTCAGAATCGCCGCCAGCAACAGCCAGTTCCCGTGTCGCCGGGAAATGAGCATCGCATTCTTACCGACAAATCCGATTCCCGCCCGCGCCGCCCACCCGCGCTCCAGCACCGGCCCCGTATCGACATAGTAACGATAGTCCCTTTCGCCGATTCCATAAAGCTCCTGCATGATTCGCCCGGCCGCGATGAACCCCGGCTTCACCGTGTCGTGGTAATCCTCGTTCAACGCATAGCGCGCCCACGTCGGCCGCCCCGCCCTCTCGCCCACGCTCACGCCTTGCGTGGGAGAAGCCACGCCCCCGTCGCGTTGACCACCCTCCGCATAACTGATCCCCAGCATGATCGCCGAGCACGCGCCCGGCAGCACGAGCTGCGGATCGATCCGTTTGTCCGCCGTGCGCTCCATCCAGCCCATCTCCCCGTGCAGGCCCGCGTCCAGCCAGGCCCGCAAGCCATCGTCGTGTCCGCTCGCCAAGGTCGCGAACCGCACTTCGTCGAAACCCACTTCGCCCAACCGCCGCCGCAACTCCTCCTGCCGCGTATCCATCAGCGTTGACCTCGCGCCCGCAGAAAATCCACCGCGTCGCGCCTCCACGCCCGCATCACGTGACCCGCAATATCCATCAGCGGTCGCGAATCCGTGAGGATCACCGTACCGGACTGCCGGTAGATCGACTCACGCTGCGCGAACAGCGTGCGGATGCGCTCCTCGGGATTTTCCGCCACCAGCAGCGGTCGGTTATGCTGCCGTGAGGTCCGCGCGAGAATCGTCTCCACCGACGCATGCAGACACACCACCACACCTTGGCTCTGCAACGTCCCGAGCATCCCGGGTTGCACCACAAGCCCTCCGCCGCACGACACCACCGTTCGCTCCCCCGTATGCCCGCCCTCGATAAACGCCCGCTCCATCGCACGAAACGCCGCTTCCCCCTCCTGCGCGAAGATCTCCGGAATGGTTTTTTTCTGCTGCCGCTCGATCTCGTGATCGCTGTCGACCATGTGAAAGCCGAGCTTGTGAGCCACGGCCCGGCCCACGGCGCTCTTGCCCGTGCCCATGAACCCAACGATGTAGAGATTGACGTCCGTTGCGTTCATCACGTGACCTCAGACGAAACGCACCGCCCGCCGCCTTGCCAAACACCAAAATCCCTATGACAGGCCCACGCCCCAATTTTACCTTCGCGAGCGATAACACCGCCGGTATTTGCCCCGCGGCGCTCGCCGCCCTCACGGCCGCCAACTCCGACTGCGTCCCCAGCTATGGCGACGATCATCACACCGCCCGCACAAAAAGACTCTTCGCCGAACTCTTCGAGACCGACTGCGACGTCTTTCTCGTCTTCAACGGCACCGCCGCCAACGCCCTCGCGCTCTCCTCGATCTGTCAGCGCCATCACAGCATTTTATGTCACGCCCACGCCCACATCGAAACCGACGAGTGCGCTGCGCCAGAATTTTTCACCGGCGGCAGCAAACTCCTCCCGGTCGACTCGCCGGACGCCAAGCTGCGCGCCGCCGATCTCGCGCCCGCACTCCAGCGGGGGCACGGCGTCCATTTCCCAAAACCGCGCGCGCTCTCGCTGACCCAATCGACCGAACTCGGGACCATCTATACGCCCGCCGAACTTCACGCTTTGACCGACTGGGCGCACGCCCACGATCTCGCGGTTCACCTCGACGGCGCTCGTTTCTCGAACGCTGCCGCCGCCCTCCACAAGCGCGGCGATCACTCACCGGCCGATCTCACGTGGCGGGTCGGCATCGATGTGTTGTGTTTCGGCGGCACAAAAAACGGCCTCCTCACCACTGAAGCCATCGTGTTTTTCAACCGCGATCTCGCCCGCGAGTTTGCCTACCGCGTGAAACAAACCGGCCAGCTCGCGTCGAAAATGCGTTTCGCCGCCGCCCAATGGGACGCCATCCTCAGCGACGGTGCGTGGCGGCGTCACGCCGCCCACGCCAACCACCAAGCTCAGAAACTCTCCGCCGCCCTCACTGCGCTCGGTTGCCAACTCGTTACCCCCACAGAAGCGAACGGCGTCTTCGTCGAATTCGCCCCCGCCACCGTCGCCGCGCTTGAGGCCCGCGGCTGGCATTTCTACAAATTCGCCGGCCCACACGGCTACCGCCTCATGTGCTCGTGGGAAACAGCCGACGCGGACATCGCGGCCTTTCTGACGGACGCCCGCGCCGCCCTCGGAAAATAAAAAGCCCCCGGCTCGCGCCGAGGGCTTTGCTTAAAGTTCGTCTGAATCTCGCGCGGGTTGTAGTCGCGAGGTCACTTCACCCCAGTTGCCGCCGCCGGCGCCGCGGGCATCGCCGCTGCGCCCGCCTTGATCTCGAGCAACTCGACGTCGAAGACCAGGGTCGACCCCGGAGGAATCGCACCCTTGCTGCCGTCATCGCCGTAAGCGAGGTGTGGCGGCACGTACAGCTTGATCTTACCGCCCTTGTTCACCTTTTGCAGCCCCTCGGTCCAACCGGGGATCACGCCCTCCAGCGGGAATTCCGCCGGCTCGCCGCGCTGCACCGAGCTATCAAACA
>SYGN01000061.1 GCA_005799525.1 Opitutaceae bacterium
GCGACGTGACGGACTATCCGAACATCACGCACGCGTTAGTGGCGCGCGGGTGGGGCGAGGCGGCTTTGGCAAAGCTGTGGGGCGGGAATACGCTGCGCGTGATGCGGGCGGTGGCGGGAAAGCGCGCTTAATTTGGAATCTAATGCCGCCAAGTTTGGATGTATGAAAACTACGATCGACCTTCCTAAAGAAGAATTGGTAAAAGCTATAAAGCATGCAAACACCACTATCAAGACGGAGGCGGTGGCACGTGCGGTGTCGGAATTTAACCGAAGGGCGCGGCTGGCGAAACTGGCAGAAAAACTGGGGACCTTTCGCGACCTAAATACGCCGGAAGAACTCCAGAAAATGCGGTCGTTGAATTGACGGATGAAACTGATTGATACGTCGACTTGGATTCACGCGTTACGCCACAATGGTGACGAAGAGAAACGACGTCGCGTGCAGGACTGCTTCGCTCGGGAGCGGCTGCGTGGTGCGACATGGTTCGCGTCGAGTTGTGGCACGGCGTGCGCGGCTTGGCCGAGCGAAAGATGGTGGAGGCTTTGGAAACTGATGTGATTCTGTTGCCGACGAACGAAGCGGTTTGGGCGAAGGCGATGGAGCTGGCGCGTCGCAGTCGAGCGAACGGTCTGACTGTGCCGGCGGGTGATCTCATCGTCGCGGGATGCGCGTGGGAGCATGGCGTCGAAATGGAGCACCACGACGCACATCTCGCGGCGTTGGCGAAACTATGCGAGTGAGGGTGTGCGAAGTTTCACCGTAACGGCTTTCACCACCCATAGCTCCGCTTGATCGTCAATGGCTGGTAGAGATCCGGCGAGATTTCGGACAGGAAGCGGCTTGGGGTGAGGAGCATCGCGGGGCCACCTTTCGTGTTCACTTTGGGGTAACAGAGGTAAAGTTCGTCGCGCGCGCGCGTCACGGCGACGTAGAAGAGGCGGCGCTCTTCCTCGACGTCTCCCGCTTCGATCGAGCGACGGATGGGAAACATGCCGTCGGCGAGGCCGATCAGGAAGACGGCGGCGTATTCGAGTCCCTTGGACTGGTGCACGGTCGTGAGCCGCAAGGCGTCGGCATCGGGGTTGGCGGAGCGGTCGCTCGTCTCGCTGTTGAGCAACATCACCTCGACAAGGAGTTGGTGCATGTCGTCGTAGCGGCTCGCAAATCCGATCATGGATTTCAGATCATCGAGGCGGGAGATGTAATTCGAGTAGGCACCTTTGAGGTAGTCGCCATACCAGCCGTCGATCGCGATTTCGACGGCGTTGTGCGGTTTCATATTCTGCATGACGTCGCCGACCTGCTGGAGCGAGGCGATGAACTGGGGCCACTCTTCCTTGGCGTCTTTTGGAACCTTGGTGGCGACGTCATCGGTGCGGAGCGCTTCGAGGAAATCTTTCTGCATCAGGCGCGCGTGATCCGCGGCGGCGGCGTGGAGTTTCTGGGCGTTTTTGTCGCCGATTTTCGGGAGGAGGACGGCGACGCGATTCCAGGCCGCGGTGTCGGACGGGTTGTAAACGAAACGCAGTAATGCGATGAGGTCGCGGATGTGCGCCTGTTCGAAGAAGCGGACGCCGCTCGTGATCTGATACGGAATCTGGAGACGCGAAAGCTCGAGCTGGATGTCCAGAGCGTGAAAGTGCGCGCGGTAGAGGACGGCGATGTCGGCGAGCGCACAGCCCTCGTCGATGAGGCCGCGGATGCGTTGGACGATGAATTGGGCCTGCTCACGTCCGTCGATGGACTGTACGAGGTAGGGTTTTTCGGAGTTGGCGCGGTGGGGGCGGAGTTCTTTTTCGAAGGCGCGGCCCTTGGGCTGGGCGAGGAGGACGCCGTTGGCGAGGGCGAGGATCTGGGGCGTCGAGCGGTAGTTGGTCTCGATGCGGTGGATGAGAGTGCCGGGGTGGCGGTCTGGAAACGTGAGGATGTTTTCGACGTTGGCGCCGCGCCACGTGTAGATGCATTGCGCATCGTCGCCGACGGCCATTACGCGGTGGTGCGAGCCGATGAGATCGACGATCTGGGACTGGACGACGTTGGTATCCTGATACTCGTCGACGAGGACGTGGCGGAAACGGTGGACGAAGTACTCGCGGGTGGCCTCAGATTTTTGGAGGAGTTCGAGCCAGTTTTCGAGCAGATCGTCGTAGTCGAGGACGTTGGCGGCGCGTTTGGCCTCGGCGTATTTTTTGGCGAAGAGCGGGACGCGTTCGATGATCGCTTCGTGCTGGGGATAGAAACGCGTGATCGTCTCGGCAAGCGGGAGCTGGGTGTTGCGCGCCATCGAAAGCAGAGAGTGCAGCGGACCCGCCTTGGGGTGGGTCTTGTCCTTGAAAAAAGTGCGGTCGGACGCCTCGACGGCGTCGCGCAGAATGCCTTCGGACTCCTCGGCGTCGAGGATCGTAAACGTACGCGGGAGGCCGATCGCTTCGCCGTGCATGCGAAGGGAGCGATGTCCGATGCTGTGAAACGTGCCGCCCCAGAAACGAGCCGGCTCGAGGCCGGTGAGCTCGTGAACGCGGTGGAGCATTTCCTTGGCGGCCTTGTTGGTGAAGGTGAGCAGGAGGATTTCACCGGGGCGGACGCCTTGCGAGAGGAGGTAGGCGACGCGGTAGGTGAGGGTGCGGGTCTTGCCGGAACCGGCGCCGGCCAGGACGAGGAGCGGGCCGGGCTCGGCGGTGACGGCGTGATACTGTTCCTCGTTGAGGGACGCGCGGAAGTCGATGGGCGGGACACCGGTGAAGGTGTGAGGGGGCGGTGCGTCGAGAGGAAAATCCATGTAGGCGGGAGGAGATGGCCGCAAGAAGGCGCGGTAGGCGCAAAGAAAATCGGGTGCGGGTGGTGTGGGGCAGGACACGATAGATTCTGTGCGCTGCGGGTCAGGGTGCGGCTGAGTGGTGCCGTTGATGACAGGCAGCTGTGTGGCCGGCCCGTGCGTGTGTGGTTGGGACGACCCGCTGAACGCGTTGAGAAAATCCTCGCTCGGTGAGAAATAGCCGAGGGGTCAAAATAGCAAAGGAGTCATGTATTGACTATTGATTCTGCCTTGAACGACGCCGCATTCGCTCCGCCACGCAGTCGGAACCGCCGCACATACTGACTGACACGGTTCGATCCGGCGAGATAGGTGACACTAAAAAGGCTATGCATATTAATTTAAACAAGTATCGGCGTTGGCTATGGTAGCTGAATGGAAGTTACAGTGGCTGCCCTGCGCACGAAACATAAGATGCTCGCGTCGACGTTGGATGAACGTGCGTTGCGTCTGTGCGCAGCCGAGGACGCAAAAATGTTTGGCTATGGCAGCATCAGTTTTGTCGCGAAGGCCGCCGGGTTATCCCGGACAACGTTACACGCCGGGCTCGTTGAAGTGGCGGTCGATCAGCGCAGGCAATTGGCCGAAGGTCGGATTCGGCAAGCGGGCGGGGGTCGCAAACTGAGCAAGGAGAAGGACGAAACCCTGTTGGCGGACTTGGATAGATTGCTCGATCCGGTAACGCGCGTGGATCCGATGTCGCCGTTACGTTGGACGTGCAAAAGCACGCCGAAACTGGCGGCGGAGTTGCAAGCGCAGGGGCATGCCGTTTCGCAGTCCACGGTGTGGCGACTGTTGGATGAGTTGGACTACAGCATGCAGTCCAATCGCAAGACGCGCGAAGGCACCGGCCATGCCGACCGGAACGCACAATTCGAATTCATCGATCGATCGGCGAAAGATTTTCTGCGCCGGGGAC
>SYGN01000062.1 GCA_005799525.1 Opitutaceae bacterium
GGGTCTGAACAATAAAATCCGCGTGGTCACCAGACGCTCCTATGGCTTTCGCACCTACCGGGCGATGGAGGTCGCCCTGTATCACAATCTTGGGCACCTACCCGAACCCGAGTTCACCCACAGATTCAGCTGACCAGACGTTTTTTCGAACTGCGGAACTTGGGCCAACACATAATCGCGCCACGCAAGGCATCGAGTGGGGTCGGGCGCGCTGGCCAGGGAACGGCAGGAGCTAAAGTCTTCATAGAGGTCAACGTTGGGGGAATTCCGCTGTTTCGTGTTTAGGGATATCAACCCGGATATCGGGACGAATGGGGTCGCGCAAAAAATCAATGGGAAATGTGCAGGCGGCAGGCAACTCGCTTTGCCATGCGTTGTGCGGGGTGTAACCGGAATTAAATTCAGTGATTGAAGTGGCACCGGCGTCCCGCCCATGGGTTCGGCAACGAGTAGGCAAGATGCCCCGCTCGTCCTCGGGCGATGAGCCCGTGCCACGCTGATAGCGACCCTACTGATTGCACTTCCAGTTACACCCCTTTTTCGTGCGCGAGGATGTTTCGGTGATCGGCCACCAAAACTGCGGAATTGAAACACGGCCGGAAAGCGCGGACGCTCCAGTGCAATCCCCGGTCTTTCCCGGGATCTATTTTATCCCATGAGCCCCAAATTAATCCTCGGTTTGTTTTGTGCCTTCTGCGCTCTGGGCCGCACGCAGGAACCGGCGCCCGACGCGGTTTTTTTCGGTGGTCACGTCCTCACCGTCGACGCCGCGTTCACGGTGCGGGAAGCGTTCGCACTGCGCGGCGGGAAAATTACGGCGGTCGGAAGCTCGCGCGAGATCCGCGCGCTCGCGCGGGAGGGCTTCACGGCGGTGCGCGATCTCGGCGGGCGCACGGTGCTGCCGGGGCTGATCGACTCGCACGTGCACCCGCCAGCGGCGGCGGTGTTCGAGTTCGACCACGAGATTCCACGCATGGAAACGATTCGCGAGGTGTTGGACTACATCGCAGCTCGGGTGCGCGTGGTACCGGCAGGTGGGTGGATCTCGCTGCAACAGGTGTTCATCACGCGGTTGCAGGAAGCGCGCTTCCCAACGCGGGACGAACTCGACGCGGTGGCTCCCCACCACGCGGTAAATTTCCGCACCGGGCCGGACAATATGCTCAACACGCTGGCGTTGAAAAAGTGCGCGTTCGACCGCACGTGGACGGTGCAGGACGGCGGACCCGGTTATCTCGAAAAAGACGCCGCGGGCGATCCCACCGGCCTCGTCCGCGGGCTGGCTCGGTATATTAAAATGTCCGATACGGGGCGCATGCCGACCGCGGCGCAGAGCAGCGAACGGTTGCAGGCGCTGTTCCACGACTACAACCAGACAGGCTTCACTGCGGTGTGTGACCGCGGGGCGACGCCGGAGTCGATCAAGCGTTACGAGGAATTGCGGGCGGACGGTGCCTTGACGCTCCGCGTGGCGATGTCGCAGACCTTTCCCACGGTGGGTTCGATGGCCTCCATCCTCGCCGCCATCGACGGCATCGCGACGAGCCCGCTGCGAGCACCCGACGCGTGGCTGCGGCTCATCGGCACCAAGATCTGGCTCGATGGCGGCATGCTCACGGGCAGCGCCTACCTGCATCAACCGTGGGGTCGGAACGAAAATTACGGTATCCGCGACGACACTTACCGCGGCGTGCTCAACGTCCCGCCCGACCGGCTGCTTGCGATGGTTCGGCGGGTGGCGCAACACGGCCTGCAATTTACCGCGCATGCCGTCGGTGATGCGGCGGGCGATGTCTTGCTCGATGCCTACGACACGGTGAACCGGGAGAAACCGATCCGTGAACTGCGCATGGGCATCACCCACTCGAATTTCATGACGCGCGAAAGCATCGCGCGCTCGGCCCGGCTCGGCGTGGTGCTCGACGTCCAACCGATCTGGTTACATCTCGACACCCGCACGCTCGTGCAACAGTTCGGCTACGACCGGCTGCGCTGGTTTCAGCCGCTGAAAAGCATTCTGGCAGCGGGCGGCATGACCGGAGGAGGCTCGGACCACATGCTGAAGATCGGCGATCAACGGGCGATCAACCCCTATAATCCCTTTCTCGCCATGTGGACGACGATCTCGCGGCGGGCGAAGTGGTATGAAGGCCAATTGCACCCCGAAGAAGCACTCACCCGGCGGCAGGCGATCGAGTTCTACACGCGCAACAACGCCCACCTGTTGTTTTGGGAAAAAGAACTCGGCTCCCTCGAACCGGGCAAACGCGCGGACTTCATCGTGATTGACCGCGACCTGCTCGCGTGCCCGCTCGACGAATGGAAGGAGACGAGCGTGCTAGAAACGTGGGTCGAAGGTCGCGCGGTGTTTCGGCGAAGCGGGCCGTAAGCACGGGCGCGACGCGCCTTTTTTGGCCGGCCATTAGAGACGCCTTCGTGACATCGTGCCTGTCCCCTTTTTCTTTCCCGTGACAACCTTGCCATGGGGTCACGAACGAAGAGCCGGCGGGGTCACGACGAGACGCGGGTGAATTGACGAATTGCTTCGTAGGTCGCAATCCCGGCGGCGGTGCTCAGGTTCAGCGATCGCAACGCAGGATTCGCATGGGGTATAGTGACTCGCTGGTCCGCGCCAAGCTCGTCGTGTAACCATTCGGGGGCACCCGCGCTCTCGTTTCCAAAGACCAATCCGTCTCCATCCGCGTAGCGCACATCCCAAAAACTTTGCTGCGTTTTTGTCGTGAAAAGCCAGAGCTGCTTCGGCGCCTGGGGACTCGTACGAAATGCCGCCCAATCGGCATGCTCATGGACATCGAGCGATTTCCAATAGTCCATCCCGGCGCGACGCAGATTCCGGTCGTTGATCACAAAGCCGAGCGGATGAATCAAGTGGAGCCGCGAACACGTCAAAGCACACATCCGGCCAATATTACCGGTATTGGGCGCGATCTCGGGCTGAAAGAGCACGACATGAATCATCCCCTGATCGTCGCTGGCCTCCTGCGCGAATCAAGCGCGCTCACGGATCGGCATTCAGTTTCAGCGCCGGGCCTTGAGCTCTTTGTTGAGCTCCATCATTTCAGCCCGCGTCTTGAGGTCGTCACGCTTGTCGAAATTTTTCTTTCCGGTGCACAAGGCTACCTCGACCTTTACGAGCGCCTCCTTGAAATACATCCGCAACGGCACCAGTGCCCGCCCGCCCGCCTCCAGCGCATGCTGGATCTTGTCGATGTGGCGGCGATGCAGCAACAGTTTCCGGATACGCTTGGAGTCGTGGTTAAAAATATTACCCCACGCATATTGCTCGATATGCGCGCCATGCATCCAAATTTCCCCCTTCTCCACTCGGCCAAACGCGTCGCTGATCTGAGCCTTCCCCGCGCGCACCGACTTCACCTCGGTGCCCCGGAGCTGGATGCCGGCCTCGAACCGCTCGTCCACAAAATAGTCGCGCAAAGCCTTCGAGTTGCGGATCTCGGTATGACGCGGGCCGTCTTTCTTCTTCGCAGCCATGGTTCAGGTTGAATTGGGATCGGAAAATTTCTGCACAAAAAAGGGCGGCCTCGACAATCAGCGAGCCGCCCAAAGTAGCAATCGCGCCGTGAACTCAGGCCAACTCGTAGCTGATTTTACCTTCGATCACTTCGCGGAGCGCCGTGTCCTCGGGGGTGAGCTGCTCGAGCGACTCGACGAGCGGGCGATTGCCCCGCTTGAGCTGCTTCACGCGACGGGAAACCACGTTGATCAGGATGTTGGGATCAGGAATGGCCTTGAGGGCGCTTGTGATGTATTCGTCTCTCATGATTGGCAGATGGATGATTTGAAAACCGACGAGGACACCGCTCGCTCCACCGCCCGTCAAGGGCGAATTCCCTCCTCAAAATTCCCGCTTGCGCCCGCCCGTCGCGCGGCGAAAACCTCCGCCATGTTAATCGCTTGGACCACTGTCGCCACCCGGGCCGAGGCCGAACGTCTGGCGACGGATTCCGTTGCCCGCGGTTTGGCCGCCTGCGTCCAAATTGATGGCCCCATCGTCTCGCACTACGGATGGCAGGGCCGGGCTGAGCGGGCCGAAGAGTTCCGCCTCTGTTTTAAGTGCCGCCCCACCCAACTCGCTGCCCTCGAAGCGCAGGTCCTCGCCGGCCACCCCTACGATTCGCCCGAGTGGCTGGTCGTGCGGGCCGAACACGTGGGAGAAAAATACTTGTCATGGGCAGAGGCGAACTCCACGTTCCCACCCTTTCGCCAGTCTCAACCACTACGTTAACCACCATGTCCCAGCACAAAAGTCTCCAAGGCGCCTCCGGTCTCGTCGTCAAACGCAATGTTTTGAAGCGCTTTGAGCGCGTTGATATTCTGAAAAAACGTGGCCAATGGAAAGCCGGCGACCGCGTGCAGGGCCTCCGCAAGACCAAGCCGGACGTCTAATTCGCCCCCTCTTCTTTTTTGGCAGGCAGTTTTCCGCTGCCTGCCTTTTTTGTACCCTAATCCCGCGCCGCTCCGTCCCGCCCCATGATCGACTTCACGAAGACACTCATCGATTTCATTGTGCATATCGATGTTCACCTGGTGGAGATCACGCGCAACTACGGCAGTTGGACCTACGCCGTCCTTTTCCTGATCATCTTTGCGGAAACCGGGCTCGTTGTGACGCCTTTCTTACCCGGGGATTCGCTCCTTTTTGCCACCGGCACCCTCTGTGCCCGCGCCGATTCCGGACTCAATGTCCATCTGATGGCGCTGCTCCTGTTCGTCGCCGCTGTGATCGGTGATACGCTCAATTACTGGGTCGGCGGAAAACTCGGTCCGGCAGTCTTCAAACGCGAAGATTCGTTTTTCTTCCGCAAAAAAAACTTGGAGCGTGCCCACGTTTTTTTTGAAAAATATGGTGGCCGGGCAATTATTCTCGCGCGGTTCGCCCCCATCGTGCGCACCTTTGTGCCGTTCGTGGCAGGCGTCGGGCAGATGAATTACCGCCAGTTTCTCGCCTATAACGTCATCGGCGGATTCCTCTGGATCTATTCTCTTACTTATGCGGGTTATGCCTTCGGCAACCACCCGCTGGTCCAGAAAAACTTCAAACTCGTCATCCTCGGAATCATCGTCCTGTCCGTGCTCCCCATGGTCATCGAGGGCTGGCGCGCTTGGCGGGAAAATAAAAAATCTGCCTGAGGCACACCGTAGCTTTGTGCCACCCGGACAGTCTTTCGGAAAGTCTTTACGCTCGACAGACCGCGGCGGCAGCGCGAATTTTTTAAGAGTAAACGCGAGTGTAGCACAATGGATAGTGTAGTAGCCTCCGAAGCTATTGATCCCGGTTCGACTCCGGGCACTCGCACCAGCTCTTCTCAAAGGTAAAATTCGGGGAAAACGGCCGGACGGCAAATCGGAGAACGCTGCCGAATATAACAAACTTTCGTTACATGGCGACTAGCCCTCGGCTACAGGATGACTCCCGCGCGGATCGGCCGCGATCGCAAGATCGCCGTTCGGTTACCTCAGTGACGAGCGTTACTTCAGTCCAAACAACTGCTGCAGCACCGTTTCGAGATCCTTGCCGACGATTAAGGCCCCCCGTCGATTCACCGCCAGCGACCGACTGCGCTGCCGTTTCTCCAATTCGGCGTTCACTTCCGTCAACCGCGGTTGCTCATACGGCAGAGCGACTACCTCCGTCGCATTGAGCGGCGTCCACGCAAACGGAACTCCTGTCCAGTTGAACTGAATCTCCCACCCGGCCACCGGCACCATCGGCAATGCCTTGGTCACGAGCGAGGGATAGCGCAGGACAAAATCCGGCGTACGTCTCGTCGCGATCCGCACTCGCACGGCGGTCTCCATGTTGGAAAAATAATCCTGCACGCTATTGATCTTCCGCGTGCGCCATTGATTAAAAAATTCAAGGGGATCGATGCCCATGAGGTTCATCCCATTCCAGACGCCGTGGTCATTGTGGCTGCCGAACTTCTTTCGCTGATACCACGTCTGAAAATCGTTCGTTACCATGACGCCGATTTCAAAATGGACATGCGACCGACTGACCGGGATCGGCGTCGCCCCGGAACTGTGCCCCATCGTGCCGAGCGGCTGACTGCGATTAATCCGGCCCCCGACGCTCAAACCCGGAGCAATCCGCGCGAGGTGCGCGTAGAGCGTGTAGATCGCCGGCGACACATCCGGGTGCTCCAAGATGACGTAGCGGCCATAGTTGCTCCCACCAGGATTCGCACTGATATGGCGGACGACGCCCGCCATCACGGCCATGACCTGGTCAACTGGTTCACCGCGGCGGTCCCGGACTAAGGCGCTGATGTCGAGCCCCTCGTGAAATTGCACTCCACCGTTGCGCACCCCCCCAAACGTCCCCGACACCGGATCGCCCGAACCTGCATGCTGCACAAAGTCCCCGATGGCTTTCCCTTCCGCCCACGCCGGGTTGGGTGTCGGCCACGTGAGGTCAAGGCGCTCGGCCGCGGACGCCACCGCGCCGATCGCAACCACGGCAGCCATCATAAATTCCGTCTTCATTATTTGCGCGCCGCCGCTCGCTGCAGCGCGACGGAGGTTTTCTTGATATTTTCCACGAGGTCGGGCAGGGCCGCGTCCGCCATTTCAACGAAAACGAACACCCTGCCTTCGGCCAGCGGCCCTTCCATCCGCCGCGCGCCCACGGCGACATCGTTGACGAACAGCACCAGACGCCGACCTTGGTTCGAGCCGCTGATTCGGTAGAGATCCCGTGCCGCCGCCGGGGTGAGCTGAAACATCAGGCATTTACCCAGCTCCACCTGCATCAACTCGACGTTCACAATGTCACCCTCGGTGAGCACGGGCTTGGGTCCGATCATCACGCGCACTCCACTCTGCGGTAGGGTGGCGCTGACGGTGCGCGCCGCAGCTTCCTCGAGGAAAAACCGCGCAACGGTCAGGGTATGGTCCACAGAGGTGGGCGACTGACAACCCGCGAGTGTGAGAAGAAAGCCAAGCAGAATGGTGGTCGCTTTGATCATGGTTTGAATTGCTCCGTCCAGACAGTCCCCGTCCCACCACTTTCGATCCGCTGTCTTTTCGAAAAATTATCGTCATTCGGAGCCAAGCAGCCGTCGAGGGGATCGTGTAAATAAAGCAGCGGTGAGCCCAACGCCACATCGGCGGTCCCGATACGAGCGACGTCGCCCCAGTCATGACCAAAATCGGAATTGAAAAAATTTGGACTGAGGCCCAGCCCACTGTCCTTCGCCGGATAGCATCGGCCAAGCATCGCATCCGTTTTCATGCGACGCACTCCTCGCTCTCAAACGCGGCCATCAGCTCCGCCCCAACCGCATCAGCGAGTAATCGGCCGCGATTCGTTAAACGGACGATCGCACCTGTCCTAGTGGCCAACTGTTCATTTACTAATCTGCGCAGCAAGTCATCGACCGCCACCCACGGAGCATCCGGGCAGCGCTCCCGCCAGTGGGCGACATCCACTCCGGCGTTCATCCGCAGGCCAAAAATCAACGCGTCTTCGGTCAGCAGGGCCGGCGTCAGCGCGACCCGGTCTTCCGTCACCCGATCACCGTGGGCGACGTTCGTCTGCCATTTCTCCAAATCAGCGATATTCCCACCCCGCCAACCACCGTGTTGTGACGCGGCGGATGGTCCGAGGCCCACCCACTCGTTCATGTGCCATGTGTTCAGGTTATGGAGGCAGGCCTGGCCCGGGCGGGCGAAGTTGGAAACCTCATACTGCGCATAACCCGCCGCCCCGAGTTGCGCCCACGTCTGCTCATAGAGCCGGACCTCATGATCCGGGTCCAATTTCACCCGCCCTTGAGACAGCTTAACCCATAGTTTGGTGTCCTCCTCAAACGTGAGACAATACGTCGAGAGATGATCGGGTGCCCGGGAAACCGCCTCGCGCACATCCGCCGCCCACTCCTCAGCTGTCTGACCGGGCAAAGTGAACATGAGATCCAAGTTCACACTGGGAAAACCCGCTGCGCGCACGCGGTCATAAGCTCGATCGATCTGTTCGACGGAATGCTGCCGTCCGAGGGCATCAAGGAGCGCCGGCTGAAAACTCTGGACGCCCATCGACACGCGGGTAACCCCGATTACCCGCAGCACCGTCAGTCGCTCTTCGGTAACCGAACCCGGCGCGAGCTCGACCGTCCACTCCAACGGAGTACCACCGCAACGCGCCCGGACGATCGCACCAAGCTTCTCCAAGTCTCGCGCCCCCAGCAGACCCGGCGTGCCGCCGCCCCAGAAAACGGTCGTGACGGGACGCATCCAAGCCACCAGCGAAGCCTCAGTCGCGACGCAATCCAAGTAACGCTCGATGCTCCCGGCGGTCGGTTGCGTTTGGTAGAATGCACAGAAATCGCACGTCGAGGCACAGAACGGCACGTGCACGTAAAAGCCCAGCGGGGCGTGCGCTGAGGAAGCTTTGGCTTGCGCTGGGACGAGGCCGCTCATTACTAACGCGTTTTAGTTAGCCAATTTTTCTTCACTTCAGGACACAATGCACACCAACCGAATTTCTCCCGCGAGGAAAATCCTCGCCTGGCTCGCCGCCAACGCCGTTTTCGCGCTCCTTGCGGGCTGCGATACGGTCACGCTGACGAACCTGACGCCCGGATCGATGCCGGAGAATCCGTCACAAATCTACACGTTCACCCTCCGGGTGACGCCGCGGACAAATACCGTCCCCCTCACCTCGATCGCGCCTCACGTCATCGTCGACGGCAAGAGTTTCGACATGAAGAGAAGCCCGATTGGCGAAGGCATTTTTGAATTCGAATATCAAGTGCCCTCGGGCCGTGACACGCTGGCCTATTATTTCCTCGTCAATTACCTCGTCGAGGGGAACAACCTTCAGACCCCCCTCGAGGTCTACACGGACCTCACGCGCACGAAGATCGTCCGTCGCTACGTACTCTCGCTGGAGGTTAACCGTGGCCCTGTCGGTTCACGCGTCAGTGTGTTGGGTCGGGGCTTCACCCCCCAAGATACGGTCAACTTCAACGGCTCGCCGGCCCGCACAGTTTGCGAATCCCCGAACGCCCTCAGCTTTTTCGTGCCGCCGCTGGAAAGCGGACGTAATTATCAAATCACACTCAATAGCGCCGCCGGCAATTCGCCGATCGGTTCCTTCCGCATCGATGCGAGCAGTGTTTCGGTCACTCCGTCTTCGCTCACGCTGCGGACTGGTTCCAAGCAAACCCTGACCTTTAGCATTCCGAACGCCGCACCACCCGGGGGTACCTTGCTCGATATAGCGACCAACGTACCGGACAGCATCATCATGCCTGAGGTGATTGTTGCGCAGGGCCAAACCAGCGTCACCGTGACCGTCGAAGGCGGAAAGCCCGGAAATGGCAGTCTGTTTCTCAAGGGCTTTGGTTCGGGCGAGGTCAACGTGGCGGTGAGCGTCACCGCGCGATAAGACCCGCCATCATCGCACTCCTTTCCGTAGGGCGGGTCGCAAGGCCTGCCCTATTTTTTTTGCCCAAACTGCAAGGTCAGCGTCACCGGCCGATGATCGCTGGCCGCGCGCACACCGTCGCCGTCAAAAATTTTCGCTACGCCGCCTTCGACCGCAGATCGCAGGCCCGGCGAGACGAGCACATAGTCAACTCTCGTATAGGTATCATCGCGACGAAACGCGTGGGTCCACGTCTCGCCTCGCGAATCCGCTGCCGGCAGCAACTCGGTGATCACCGTCTTGCCCCGCACATGGAGCCGTTCGAGCGGCTTACTTGACTTGCTGTCATTGCAGTCACCGAGAATGACAAAACGCGCCTTCACCGGCACCGGAAAACGCTTGAGCACCCGGTCCCGCACGGCCGTAGCTTCCCCGATGCGCCGGATGGTCGAGAGCGCATCGTCGGGACGATCCGTAAAGCGACTTTTTAGGTGCACGGCAAAAATCGTCACGTCCTCCTCCACCGTGGCGATCGTCACTTCTAGGAGCCCGCGCTTAACTCGCTCCTTCGCGCCGAAGTAGGTAAACTCAAGGTCGGAGTGCGTGGTCACCGCCTTGAGCGGACGTCGCGAGAGCAGCGCCACATGGCGATCCGCGTCGGCCGCCTCCGCAAGCGCCACGTGGGGGTAGTCGAGCCCCTCGGCCTTTAAGTCTCGCTGCAGTTCGTCCAGATAAGCACGCGGACCCATTTCTTGGAGCACAAGCACGTCGGCATTGAGTGCGCGCATCACGGTCCGCAGAGCGCGTTTTTCCGACTCCGGCTTCGGATAATCTTTGCGATATCCCGCCTCCGTCATCCGGTTAGTCGAGACATAATTCTCAATGTTGTAGGTGGCCATGGTCAGCACCTCAGCTTGTAGCCGGACCCCGACAAAAAACCCGCTAAGCAGCCATCCGACCAAACACAGGCGCATGGTCTCGCTTGGCTTCATGAACTCCCGCGAAGCGGCGGGTCAGAGCTTGGCCAGCGCGCCTTCGCGTTCGACCAGCGTGGGGTGTGAGTAGTGAAACGCGCTGAACCACGGATGCGGCGTGAGGTTGCTCAAATTTTTCTGAGCCAGTTTGCGCAACGCACCGACCATCGCCGCCGGCCCGCCCACGGCTTGGCTGGCGAACGCATCCGCCTCGTACTCGTGCTGGCGCGAAAGCGCATTCATGAGTGGCGAAAACCAGAATGTTACGAGGCCGCTCAAGAGCCCAAAGAGTAGAAACGAAGGAGCGAGCTCGCCCTCCGGAAACCCGAACGAGCGGTTAAACCACGAACTCCGCGCGAGCCAAGCGACGACCCCGAAGCCGCCGAACATCATGGCCGCCGACATCGCGATCATCTTCGGAATGTGTCCGCGGCGATAGTGCCCGATCTCATGCGCCAAGACGGCTTCAAGTTCTTCCGCCGTCAGCTGCGCGATGAGCGTGTCGAAGAGAACGATCCGCCGAAACCGCCCGAAACCAGTGAAGTAGGCGTTGGAATGGCACGAGCGCTTCGATCCGTCGATGACCTCGATCGTCGACGCCCGAAATCCCGTGCGATCGCCGAGCGCCAAGAGCCGCTCGCGCAAATCGCCCTCCGGCAGCGGATTGAGCTCGTTAAAAAGCGGTAAGATCAACTTGGGATACAACACGAGCATCAGCAGCTGAAAACCAAACATTAAGCCGAAGCCCCAGAGCCACCACGAGGGGCCCGTCCACTTCACCAGCGAGAGCAAGGCCCAGAGCAGCGGAAAACCGATCGCGAACATCAGCACCGTGCCCTTGATTTTGTCCATCACCCAAAGTCCCACCGTGCTCTTGTTAAACCCAAATTTTTCCTCGAGACGAAACTGCTCCCACCACTCAAACGGCAGCGAGGGCACTGACAGCAGCAGCATGGCCAGCAAGACGAACACGGCGTGGCTCCAGACGGCCTGCGCCCCGCCCCAACCAACCGCCCAAGCGAACAACCACGGCAACACCCCGCCAAAAAGCACCATCGCCGTCACGACCGCGTCAAAAATCCCGGTGATCACGCCAAAGCGCGATTTCGCCAAGGTGTAGGCCACAGATTTCTGATAGGTCTCCAAATCCATCATGGCCGCGGCGGCCGCGGGCGGGGCTTCCGCGTGGCGGCGCACTTCCGCGCGATTGAGTGCCGACAGAGCGAGTTCGCCGGCGAGCCGCAACACCATGAGCACCGCAGTAATCGAAAGGACTAACAGCATGCCGACCAATCCATGCGAAACCGTCGCGGCTGCCAGCCCAAAGATTGTTTGAAATGCCAGAGCTCCGCCGCATCTTCCACCGCGTGGAAGCCAAAGAAGCTAAACTATCGTTCGAGCACGCCCTCGGAAAACTCGAGTCCATCGTTGAATCGATGGAGTCCGGCGACGTGCCGCTGTCCGAGTTGCTCGCCCGATTTGAAGAAGGCAGTAAGCTGCTCAAAGTATGCGAGGCACGGCTCAAGGACGCCGAGCTTAAAATCGAGCAGCTCAAAAAACAAAAAGACGGCAAGATCGCCTTCGAAAAATTCGAGACCACCCGAGAAGACTAAGCAACGATGACCGCACCCGTCCCCCCCCTCCACCCTCGCCTGCTGGACGCCATCCACAGCCCTGAAGACGTCAAAGCCCTTGCCCCTGCCCAGCTCCCGCAACTCGCTGAGGAAATCCGCGCCGAGCTCATCGCCGTGACCGCGAAAAATGGCGGTCATATCGGCCCCAACCTCGGCGTCGTCGAACTGACTATCGCCCTCCACCGCGCGTTCAGCACACCCGAAGACCAGTTCGTGTTCGACGTCGCCCATCAGGGCTATGTCCACAAGCTGCTGACGGGCCGCGGCGGCGACTTCTTCAGAAAACTGCGCCAAACTGGTGGCGCCAGCGGTTTTCTCTACCGCAGCGAGAGCCCGCATGATTCGTTCGGCGCCGGGCACGCCGGCACCGCACTTTCCGCCGCACTCGGCATGGCTACGGCCCGCGACCTGCGCGGCTCACATGAGCACGTGGTCGCTGTCTGCGGCGATGCGGCCTTCACCTGCGGCATCACCCTCGAAGCCCTCAACAATGTCGTCTCCTCCACGAAACGCTTGATCGTGATCCTCAACGACAATGAGTGGTCGATCGCAAAAAATGTCGGCGCCATTTCCAGGTACCTGAACCGCATCAGCACAAATCCGACCTACAACAAGCTTCATCACGACGTCGAGGCCTTCTTCAAGAGCTTTCCGACCGGCGTAGAAATGAACCGCGTTTACACCAAATGGAAGCGCGAGACCAAGGACTTCTTCGTCGAGTCTTCGCTCTTCGAGAAGTTTGGTCTCCGCTACCTAGGCCCCGTAGACGGCCACGATCTCCACGCGCTCCAAAAGAATCTCGAATTCGCGAAGCATTGCGACGTGCCCGTGATCATCCACGTCCTGACAAAAAAGGGCAAAGGCCTCGAGGCCGCTGTCGACCATCCCGAAAAATTTCATGGCGCTTCCCCCTTCGACCCCGTCAGCGGCGAGAGCAGGAAAGCAGTCGTGGGCGCGCCGCCGAATTACCAAGACGTCTTCGGCGAAGCCCTCGTCAGGTTTGCCCGGGCGAATCCAAATATTCTGGGGATCACCGGCGCGATGCCCAGCGGCACGGGGTTGGTGCATCTCTCCACCGCCGTGCCGAAACAATTCTTTGATGTCGGGATTGCGGAGGAGCACGCCGTCCTCTTCGCCGCCGGATTGGCGACCAAGGGATTTCGCCCCGTGTGCGCCATCTACTCCACCTTTCTCCAACGCGCCTACGACCAAATCATCCACGACGTCGCGCTGCAAAACCTCCCCGTGACCTTTTGTATGGACCGGGCGGGACTGTCCCCCAATGACGGCCCGACCCACCACGGCCTCTTCGACCTAGCGTATCTGCGTTGCGTGCCCAATGCGACGATCATGCAGCCGAAGGACGAGGACGAACTCGTGGATATGCTCCATACCAGTCTCCAACTACCCGGCCCCGGCTTCATCCGCTATCCCCGTGGTGCCGGCACCGGCGTAAAAATCAAAGCCCAACCCGTAACACTGCCCATCGGTCACGCCGAGGTTTTACGCGAAGGTTCTAACATCATGATCTGGGCCCTCGGCAGCATGGTGCCAGACGCGCTCAAACTCGCCGAGCGCCTCGCCTTTGAAGAGAATATTTCTGTCGGTGTCGTCAACGCGCGTTTCGTCAAGCCCCTCGACCGCGCGCTTCTCCTCAGTCATGCGGCCTGCATTCCCCTGCTCGTCACCATGGAAGATCACGTGGTCGCCGGTGGTTTTGGCAGCGCGGTTCTCGAGGCACTGCACGAATCCGATTGTCCTGTGGCCGTCGAGCGCCTCGGTTGGCCTGACAAATTTGTCGAACACGGCAGCAGCGTGGACATTCTCCGCGCCGCCTACGGACTCTCGCCCGATGCCCTGTGTCGCCGGGTCGTCGCGCGTTGGCGCAACCTCAGCGCTGAGCGCATCGCCGCCGACGTCTGAGCCAAGACCGATCGCGGGACTACGGCACGACGTAGACCTCCACCAACGCCTCTCCGGTCGTGTTGCCGAATCCGGAAACTTGGATGGTGTAGGCCCCGCTGGAGAGGGTCAGGAGTGCGGCGCAATCCGCACTCCCTTCTACCAGCGGAAAGGCTCCGACTGACGCCGCGGCCGCCGCGATATCCGCTTTTTGGACACCCGCCGACCACCCGGAATTAGTCAGCCTCTGCGCCTGTCCGGAAAAAACTGTCATGCTCGGCCGAGCCAGTGCCCCCGTCACACCGAAGCCTGCCAAGCCCGGCCCGACCACCCGCACGAGCACGCGGACCGGATCACTGCCGCCGATGACGAGTCCCGGAATGAGCATCTTGTCGCCGGTCCCGACCTGCGCACGCGCCGACAGATTGACGAGTCGCGCGCCCTGCACACTCACGGTTGCCTCGTAGACCTCGAGCAACGCGATCCCCGAGTCACTGGCAGACCCGCCGAGGGAGGCGGTGTAGACGCCGCCCGGCAGCGCACCGAGCACCACGGCATCTTTGCTTCCCGCCGGTAGGACAAAAGCCCCGACAGCGGCCGCCGTCGTCATGATTTGCGCCACGTTATTTCCGCTCCCCCAATCATCGTTGGCCAACAACACATCCGCCGAACCCAACGGTTGCACCACGAGCGTTGGATCGCGCAACGGATTGGACACCCCGAGCGGTTCCAAGGTCGGCCCGATCGCGCGAACCAAGTAATGCTTGGTGCCCTCGCCTTTCGTCACGAAACCCGCAATCAGGGGCACCCCATTTCCTGCCTGCGCCCGCGTCGCGAGATTGATCAACCGTCCACCGTCGGCTGGCGCGGGCACTTGACCCGAACGCACCGCATCGCGTCGGAACATCGGCCACCGCGACTGAGCCGATGCCGGCGCCCCGGAGCCGTTGAACGAATAGAGTTTCCCATCGATCGACCCCACATACACCGCACCGTCGGGCCCCACGGCCGGGGACGACTCAATCAGATCACCCGTGTCGTAGGCCCACTTGATCAGTCCGGTTTCCGGGAAGACGGCACGCACCCGACCATCGTCCGCGCCAAAAATAATCGTGCCATCGCTCCGCACTGCGGCGCTGGAAAAAATCGCTCCGCCCACGCTCACACTCCACTTCATCGTGCCATCCGGATTCACGGCATAAAAATTCTTATCGAAGCTCCCGAAATATATCATGCGGTCGGGACCGATGGCCGGCGACGCTTGGACTTGGCCCCCGGTTCTAAATTTCCATTTGATAGCACCGTCCTCCGGAGCGAGTGCGTACAGGAAACCATCATACGAACCGACGTAGATCGTGCCGTCGACGTCGATCGCGGGGGAAGATGCCACGGTCGACAGCGTCTCGACCTGCCACTTCTTGGAACCGTCGGGATTGATCGCATAAATCGAGCGGTCGTTTGACCCAAAATAAATAGTGCCGTCAGCGGCCACCGCCGGTGATGATTCAATGGAGTTCCGGGCCAGAAATTTCCACCGCTCAACGCCGTCCTTGCTGACGGCATGCAACCCGTAGTCATCCGAGCCGATGTAGATGGTCCCATCCGGACCGACCGCCGGCGAACTGATCACAATCGCCCCCACGGACAGTTTCCATTTTTCCAGTCCAGTCGCTCCGTTCACGGCATAGAGATTTCCATTCCAACATCCGAAGTAGACCGTTCCGTCCGCTCCGATCGCCGGTGCCGAGTCCACCCATTGGCGAGTCCGGAACGTCCACTTGATCGAACCATCCTTCCCGTTGACCGCCTGGAGCATTCCATCCTGCGGCATGCTATCAATCTCCACGCCGACAAAGATGGTGCCATCAGCTCCGACCGCTGGAGACGAATACACATATCCGCGGGTGCTCGCCATCTTCGAAGCCCAACGCAAGGAGCCATCAGCCTGCGCGAACACCCTTTCGGCGATTGCTCCGCACAGCAGCAAGGACAACCACATCGGCCAACCCAACGACCGACGAACCGGCGGACCCGCGCATTTCCCCGGCCGGTCAGCTCTGGTAATAACGTGAGCGAGCCCCGTTCGCATGCGATCACACGTCGGGCTCCAGCACCAAACGAAAGCACGTGCCCTCGGCGTCGCTTTTCACCAACTCGATACGTCCGGCCGCCTGTTGGGCGAGTTGCTGGCTCAGGGCAAGTCCCAGACCACTGCCGCCGGGCTTCGTGCTCGCGCAGGGTTGAAACAACCGTGCACGCACCGATTCAGCCAACCCCGAACCCCTGTCTTCCACTAAAAATTCCCATCGGCCGTCCTGCGTGATGCGACCGGTGAGTCGGACGATTCCCGCCGGCGGCGAAGCTTCGACCGCGTTCTGTATCAGGTTGCGCAACACGAGGCCCGTGAGATTTGCCCGACGTCCCGGCAACGACGCTTCCGCGACAATATCCGCCACGAGCCGCACGCCGGCCAAATTGGCTTCGGGCCGCACTCGCTCGAACGTCACTTGGGCGAGCTCCGTGCAGGTGAGGTCGAAATGAGCGCCATGCTGTTCATCGCGCAGGACACCGACGACGTCATTGATCATGGTTCGCAAACGCCGGGTGAGCTCCGTGGCTGCGGCAAGTTCCCGCCCGCTTTCCTCCCGTCCGCCCGGTTCAGCCTGTGACGCCATGAAGACTTCGAGTCCGGCGAGAGGGTTTTTTATTTCATGAATGAGATGCGCCGTCACAGTGCCGAGGGCAGACGTTTTCGCCGTCAGCACAAGCTCACGATTGGCTCGCTGTAAATCCTCGGTCCGCGCTTCCAGAATGTGATTCGCCGCCGCCAGCCGCCGAAACGCCCAACCCAGCACGAGCACGATGACAACCGCGCCCGCGAGCCACGCGATCCCAGCTTGGAGGGCGAGGCGACGATCAAGGGAGGTGAACTCGGCGGCAAGTTCATCGCCGACAATCCAGAATTGGGCGACACCCGCGAGCGGGGCCCCTTCGCTTCGCCGTAGCGGGACCCAAGCTTCAATCAGCGGTTCGTCGGTCGCGAGGGCGTCGGCGGGAGCTGGCGCGCCGGACAGCGTCTGCAATTTTTCTCGCGCGCGCATGCGGGCAAACGGTCGCGTCGTCCACTCCTCGGCCGAGGGCGGCTCATCCGAGAGCTCCAACGGCAAGGCCCCACTGAATCGCCGGCCGGCGTCGAAAACGCGAATCGCCAAGACGCCGCGATACTTCGAGGCCTTGAGGACTGCGGCCAGCAACTCGCCCGGCGCCTCCGTCAACCCGACTTCGGCCAGAGCCTCCGCCCCGTTCGCCAACTGCATCGAGGCTACGGCAGCCAACGTCTCAGCCTTGCCTGATAAAATCTGCTCCCGAAGGCCGCCCCGCAGTTGCAGCGTGACAAACGCTAACACCGCGGCAAAGACGGCCACGGTCAAACCTACCACGGTTAATTGCGTGGCGCGGCCGGGCGGCGACGGGCTGGCAGGTACGGTCATGAAGAAGAGCAGGCCTCATTTTTCCCAATTCCAGCGGATACCTAGCAAGCCTTCGTTCAGATAATATGAAGCGATCACGTCGTTGGAGCGGTTGCGTTCCCACGTATACTCCGCGTAGACCGTCCAGCGCGCACTGAGTTTACGCTCGATTTGGAGGTCCGTAGAAATATCATCCCTGATTTGGGATGTCGGCGAGATCCCGACCCCTACCGTTTGCAGCGCGAACTCGACTCGGCGGGCCGAGCCTTTGAGCGCCACGAGCCAAGCGTCCGTTGTCCACTCAACCTCGTGAGTAATTTTACGCTGGTGGAAGTTCAGGTAGCCCACGCCATTGTCGCGGAAACGCAATGCGCTGGCCCGCGTGCTGGTCTTCCAGCGCCCCGCCGCGTCCAGCGTGGCATCAATCCGGAACTCACCTTCACGCTCGGCAATCTTGAGCTGCGTGCCCGCGAGCGGACGTCCGCTGACTGAATTCTGCACGCGCACATCATAGTTCCGACGGCCCTCGGTGCCCGCCACGCTGACTTCGAAGCGAGTGCCCGGTCGCCAGCCCAACCGCAGCGACGCTTCACGGACGCTTCGGTTATTCGCGCCATCGGGATACGTTAATCGCTTCGCCTCAGCGCCAGTCTGCATCCACCAAGACGGCCGCAAGGTCCATCGAACCTTCGGACCTATGTTCGCACCCAGCGTCTTCACCTCTGTTACGACCTGTTGCAGATCGGTATCTGAAGAGTCATAAATCTGGTCAAACGCGTAGCCCCGCGCATCGAGCGAAAACTTAAAGACGTCCCCGATCCGGTAGCGCCATTCCGAGAGCAGAATGGCCACAGACTCATGGTTGACCGTACGCGCAGAAAAATAGTGCGTGCCTTCAGCCTTGAGCGAAGCGAGAAAATCCGCATGCCCTTGCGGTGCCCGCCAAACCGTCGCGTCGATCCCGCTGCGGACAAATCCGCTACGCTCCTCGCTCGACTGGCTGAGGAGCACGTTGTCACGGAATCCAAAACCCGTTTGCACACTACCCCACCCGATCCAACTCGGCGGTGCCACGACTGGAGGCGGAGCCTCCGTCGCAGTTTTCGTCGCGCCCCCGGGAACCCCCGCCACTGCCTGACCGCGCACTTGTTCCAGAGTGAGGAGGGTCAAAACCGCAACGGTTGCGAGGGAGAAGAAATGTTTTGTCACAAACAGTGAATGAATGACGGGACAACTATGCGGTGACTGACCGCCTCACTCAAGCCATGTTCGCATCCTGACGGCAGGAAACGAAAAAGCAGCCGCCGGTGAGCGACTGCCTCAAGATCCGTCGTTGCGGGACAAGAAACAAACACGCCGAACGAAGTTTATCGTTGGCGCTGTTTGCGGAGATCGTCGCGGAGCTGTTTACTCAGCTCGCGCTGCGTTTCGCTGAGTTCCTTCATTTTCTCCAAAATCGCTTTGCGGTGCTCGTTACTCGCGGTCTTCAATTGGTTGAAGAGGGCCTGACGCTCAGCGAGCAGCGCGTCGCGCTGCGCACCAAATTTCTCAACGTCCTTTTTTACATCACCCGCTGCGGGTGGCTGCGCTTTGGCCATAGGTTTGTCCGCTGGCTTACGAGGATCCGTCGGACTGGCCGGAGCGTCCGCCGCATACAAGTTGCCGACGACGGCGATAGCAGCCGCGACGATCAGCTTGTTACGGAGAGTGGCTTTCATCAGGATAGTGTTCGGTCAGGACAGGCTTTACTTGAAATGTTCGACGATGATTGCAGCCGTTGTGCCAAACTTATGAATCAACCTTTTGAGTCTACAGATCAACGATTAGAGATTTTAGATGCGTATCCAAGCGGCGGCGAAACCTCGGGGAATCTCCCCCGTTCAGAGCGCTGTCCCGAGGATTATTCCCCAACCTTTCCGGCGTTACCGCCCCCTTTGATCCGGTAGCGAACCACATCCCGCGATACCCCGAGTAAACGCGCGGCTGCCGACACGTTACCTGCGGCTTGCTGCACGGCCTGCGCGACAATTCTGTCAATCGCAGCTTCCAGAGAAAATCCGCTCTCGGGAAAAACAAAGCCCGGCCGCATCCACGCCGTATTCTCCCCTGCGCCTGTCGACGGCGTTCCTCCGAGGTGGCCGAAGCTCAGCCCCCGCTCGCCACCAAACACCACCGCCCGCTCCAATTCGTGCGCGAGTTCACGGACATTCCCCGGCCAAGCATGAGCGAGGAGCCGCGACTGACCCTCCGGCGGTATCACAGGCGGTTTCTGGCCGTAGCGTTTACAGACCCGCGCCAGCAAGGCGTCAGCGAGTACGAGGATGTCGTTCCCACGTTCGCGCAGCGGGGGCAGGCGCACCCGAAACAAATCGATACGATGCAAGAGATCCTCGCGAAATTTCCCCGCCGTCACCAGCACTCCGAGGTCAGCATTGGTCGCTGCGATGATCCGCGAGTCGACCGCGATCGGCCTTGTGGCGCCCACCCGCCGGAGTGAGTGATCCTCCAAGACCGTCAGTAATTTTGCCTGAAGGGATTGAGCAAGACTCGGAAGTTCATCGAGAAACAAGGTGCCCCCATCTGCGGCTTCCATGAGTCCAATCCGTGCCGCCTTCGCATCGGTAAAGGCACCGCGCTCGTGGCCAAATAACTCCGCCTCGGCCAAGGCTTCGGGCATGGCCGAGCAATTAAGTTCCACCATCGGTCCCTCGGCGCGCGGGCCGTTGCGATGAATCCAACGGGCGATCGCCGTCTTGCCCGTACCGGTCTCGCCCTCGATTAGCACGGGCGGCAAGTGGCTGCCCAACCGGCGATCCGCCGTCGTTATTTTCTGCAATTGCTCCCGCACACCCACGAGACTCGCGCCGAACACTAAATCCGCCTCCTGCCCGCGACGAAATTCATCCGCTCGCTTTGCCTGCAGGCTCTTCCGCGCATGGGCCAGTCTCACCGGCAATTCTTCCAGGTCGAAGGGCTTGACGAGGTAATCCGACGCGCCAGCCCGAACCGCCTCAACCGCACCCGCGACACCGCCTTCAGCAGTCATCACAAGGACATTGGTCGTGGCTGAAAAGACCTTGTCTCGCAGTAAAGCAGTGCCCCGCCCGTCAGGCAGATTCACGTCCAACAACGCGACGTCGAATGGCAGTGACTCGGCCGCTTGCCTCGCCGCCGCCACTGTGTCGACTGCCGTCACCGACGCCCCCTCATTTTCCAGAAACCCAGCCAAGCGTTTGCGCAGCAGCAACTCGTCCTCGAGCACCAGCACATTCAGACCGGACAACGGAGATTTTGACATGAAAGATTCTGGACCACGGTCGCAGGCCACACGTTTCGATTGAAACAGCGCGGACATAGCCGGGAAGAGGCCGAAGACTCCACGAAAGAATGCGGCAAACGCAATTCATCTCCTCGAAACTCAATCGCAATTCGCAACCGGGGCTTCCCCGTTTGGCACTGCGCAGCGGGCGACGCGGGCGGGCCCCGTCCGTGAGCCCGCGTCAATGGTCAAACCGCCCCTGACGGCCCGCACACTACATTAGCGCAATTTCAGCCCGGTCACTAAAAAATACCGGTCGTGTGGACTGTGGTAAGTGTGCAGCGTGCATACGGGCACGCGCGCAAACGTTCCCGGATAATCTGCCACGAGCACGGCCTCGAACCGCGCGGCGAATAGGGTTAAGTTATAGGCATTCCACTCGTCGTTAAAGTCCGTGATCCGCAGCAGCACCGGAGCCAGGGTCGCCTTAAAGTGCTCAGACAACTCGGCGAGCGGTCCATCGTTCAGCAAGCTGACTTCCTTCCAAGCTGCTCCCGGATGCTTCGCTTTCAGGTCTGCTTCAAACGCCATGTGAAGGTTGGATCCTTCACCTGAAAACTCCGTCCGCAATAAAGGCAGAGTTAGGAGCAGCGATGGCCCCAAAAGCAGAACCGCGCTAAGCGTCGCCACGGCAATAAATCGCCGGCGCAGCCAGCCCCCGACCACCCCCGCCCCGACCACCGCGCCCATCGCTGCGAGGATCAGGAAGAGAGGCAGCACATGGCTCAGGTTTCGTTCGAAGAAAACGCCCCGGGTCGCGAAATATCCTGCAAACAACATTACCGGACCCGCCAATACAACCAACTCCCCCCAACGCCGACGCCACGCCAGCACACCCACACCGAGCCCAGCGCAGGCGAGCACCGGCCACCCCAAAGTGACGACGTAGTAAGCCGCCAACATGTCCGCCACCGTCCGTCCATCCAGATGACTGTGCGGGGGGTGCTGTCCGCCGTATTGGTTCATCAAAAATTCCACGCCGTTCACGAACGCCGCCGGATTTGCGATCGCCCCGGGAGCGCCGACAAAAAATCCACCAATCAGGCCCAACGGCACCAGTGCCAGCGCGACCGCGCGCGCGCGCACCGTCGCGTGCCTGCGACCGGCGAGCCACGGCACCAGTGGCACCCACACCAGTACGAGCATCGAGACCTTGCACGCCACTAACAACCCGACTCCAAACGCCCCGCACGCCACACCGAGTAAACTCAGTTTTTCCCGCGGCCAACACCACCCGACGACCGCCAGCGTCACCATCGTTACGAACGCCTCGGGCCGCGAATAGTGCGCGTCTTGCACCAATTGTACCGACACCGCGACGAGCAACCCCGCTCCCACGGCCGTGCCCCGGCCGCCGACCCGCTCCGCCAGCCTCAGCGCTTGCCAGACCGTCAGCGTCGCGAGCACGACCGAGAAAAATCGATACACCCAAAATCCCGCATCTTCCGACCGCCACGCCAGCGTCCCGGGCACCACCTTAACGAATCGGTAGAACCCATATGTCGCCAAGAAGTGGGAGGAGAAATTATATTGGTCGTAGCGCAGATTTACGCTGAGATTCGTCGCCTTAGCCCAATTCGTGTCCCAGTCCCCCGACTTGCGCAGGTGCCCCACCACCTCAGTGGTGATCGTCTCGTCCGGGTGCCCATAGCCGCCGTGATAGTAGGCGGCGCGCAGCCCGAACCCGAGCACCACCACGGACACCATGGCGATCCACCAACGCCACTGCTCGCGTTGCGGGGCGACCCAAGCAGTGGCTACCTCTTTCACGCTAGCATCATTCATGGCTTGTGCCGCCGGCGGGCTCTCCGAGCGCGGTCCTCTCGGGCAGAGCCGCGGCGTTCGCAAAATCACTTCGACCCGTTCGCCCACCCACCGCATCACGTCGAACGACCACGACCAAACGATGCGAAGGACGCACGCGCAGGGGCCCGCTCATTTGTGATCCCACGGCAAATGAACCGTCAGCTTCTCGTGTTTCCAAACGTGAAACACATCGAACATTTTCCCGGGATTCAGAATCCCTAACGGATCGAGCGCCGCTTTGACCGCCTGCATCGCCCTGATTTGCGCCGGTGAATGCTGAATCCGCAAGAACGGTGTCTTCGCCAACCCGATCCCATGCTCGCCGGAAATGGAGCCGCCGAGCGACACAACCGTTGCCATCAGCAACTGCACCGCCTGCTCCGCTGCGCGCGTCTCTTTTTTGTCCGCGCGGTGATACATAATGTTTACGTGCAGATTGCCGTCCGCGAGATGACCAAACGTCGGCACGTGCAGCCCCGATTCGCGCTTCAATCGCTTCAGAAATTTCGCAAACTTCACGTAACTCCGCATCGGAATCACAATGTCCTCATTCAGCTTCGCATCACCGAGTTCAAACATCGCGCCCGAGCACTTCCGTCGCACCGCCCAGAGTTGCTCCGCCTCCTCGCGATCCTTCGCCACGCGATGCGCCGTCGCGTGTTCGCCTGCCCACGCCAGCACCGCCACACTCTGCTCCGCCACGTCCGCCTTCGAACCGGCCAATTCCAACAAAATCACCGGCCGTCCCGCCTGTCCGGCAAACACGTCCTGCTTCGTTGCGCGCTCCGCACATAATACGCTCTCGCGGTCCAAAAACTCGCAAATCGCCGGTTGCACGCGCGATCGAAAGAGCGCCAAAGCCGCCTGCAACGCGCTCGTCTCGTCGGGAAACGACGTCAATAACGTCCACCGTTCCGCCGGTTTCGGAATGAGTTTCAGCACCGCACCCGACACGACGCCCAGCATCCCTTCGCTGCCAATCCACAGGTCGCGCATGTTGAACCCCGCCGAAAACTTCTTCGTCGCAGTGCCCCATTCCACGTATTCACCCGTCGGTAAAAAACCCCGCAGCGCCACGATGAAATCCCGCGTCACACCATATTTACCTCCGTGCATCCCACCGGCATTGCAAGCGATATTGCCCCCGATCGTGCAGTAATCCTTGGACGAGGGATCGGGCGGATAAAACCAGCCCTTCGCCTCCGCCGCGCTTTGGATATCCCCCACCTTCGCACCACACTGCACGCGCGCCATCCCCGCCTCATCGTCGATTTCGATTTGGTTCAGCGCCAGCATGTCGAGCACCCATCCTCCGCGCACCGGTGCCGCCGCGCCCGTGAGCGTCGTGCCACGACCCCGCGTCGTCACCGGCACACCGTGCCTGTTCGCGAGCGTGAGCAACACCCCGATCTCGGCTTCATGGCTCGGAAAAATCACTGCCTCCGGCAGAAACGGAATCTTACTGCTGTCGAACGAGGCCGCCCGCCGCGTTTCGTCATCGGTGCGCACGACGCGGGCGCCGAGCTTGCGTTTGAGCAACGCCGTAGTGGTGGTGAACAACATCATCGAACCTGACGCAATGCACACACCGCTCGCTCCGTGCAAGCCGCCTCACGACATGACGAACCTTTTGCTTCACTTCCCGCAGACTCGTGTGCGACCCTCTTCGTTTCTTCCTCCTGTTCTCATGACCAAAATCCTCCTCACGACGACCTCGTTCCAAGACACGCCGGGCGAGCACCATCAGCTCCTCGCCGACACCGGCTGGGAGATCATCCGCGCCCGCGGCCCCCTCAACGAGGCCGACACCCTCGCCCTCGTCGGTGATATCGACGGCTACATCTGCGGCGACGATCTCATCACCCGCAAGGTCTTCGAGGAGGCGCTCCCGAAACTGAAGGTCCTTTCCAAATACGGCATCGGCGTCGACAAGATCGACGTGAAGACATGCACCGAGTTCGGCATCCCCCTCCTTTTCACCCCCGGCGTAAATCACACCACCGTCGCCGAACATACCTTCCTCCTCCTGCTCGCGCTCGAGAAGAATTTCCTCTTCCACACCGACTCCACCCGAGCGAACACGTGGAAGCGCAAGACCGGTCACGAGCTCCTCGAAAAAACTATCGGCATCATCGGCCTCGGCCGCATCGGCAAAGAAGTCGCCATCCGCGCTCGCGCTTTCGGTATGAACGTCATCGCGCACGACATTTACTGGGACGAAAAATTCGCCGCCGCGAACAACGTCAAAAGGGCCGCCAACCTCGACGAAATCTACGCCGCCTCCGATTACATCTCGCTCCACACGAATCTCACGCCCGAGACGCGCGACCTGATGAGCGCGAAAAGTTTCCCGAAGATGAAAAACGGCGTCCTCATCCTCAACTGTGCCCGCGGCGAAATTGTCCACACGGCCGACATGGTCGCCGCCCTCGAGTCCGGCCAAGTCGGCGGCTACGGCACCGACGTCCTCGACGAAGAGCCGCCGACTCCCGATCACCCACTCCTCAAGTTGCCCAACGTCGTCTGCACACCGCATATCGGCTCCCGCACCTACGAGAGCGTCGTCCGCCAGGCCACCGCCGCGGTGAAGAACCTCATCCTCGCGATGCACGGCGAAAAACCCCTCGCCCAAATCAACCCCGAAGTCCCCGTCAAACGCGTGGTCTGACCCTCGTGGAGGAGCCCGCTTCCGGGCAATTCCTCGCGCGCACGCGAGCTACTACCCCTCTCAACTCCCTCTCTCAACTCTCAACGCTCCACTCTCAACGATTCCGATTCCCATGGAAACCTTCTACGTCGTCCCCGAAGAACAACACAACGCCCTCGTCGCCGCCGCCTACAGGAAACGCGGTTATTCAAAGGCCGAAGCCGAAGCCGGCGCGCGCTTTTGCGCCGACGCCTCGCGCCACGGCATCCGCACCCACAACGCCCTCAAGGCCCTCCATCTCGATCACGTGTTCGGCTCTGGCTCCCAAGGCTGCGTACCGAAAGCCAAGATCGAGAAAGTAAAAACCCGTTTCCGCGGCGCGGCCGTCTGGAACGCCAATCGCAAGCTCGGCCAAGCTACCGGCTACGCCGCCATGGAGGAAGCCATCAAGCTCGCCGATAAATACGGCGTCGGCATGGTCTCCGTCGACAATGCCTTCCACTACCTCTGGGGTGGCGGCTACGTGATGGACGCCGCCAAGCGCGGCTACATCGCCTACACTAATTGTACCGCCGCCCTGGCGGAAGTCGTCCCTTTCGGCGGCACGTTTCCCACCCTCGGCACCAATCCCCACTCTTGGGGCTTTCCGACCACCGATGCGATCGGCTATCCCATCGTGATCGATTGGGCCACCTCCGTCGTCGCCATGGGCCGCGTCCAACAGCTCCTCCGCGAAGGCAAACAGCTCCCGCCGAACGCCGCCGTCGACGTCAACGGCCAGCCCACCACCGACCCGGCGCAGGCGAAATACCTGATTCCGTTCGGCGCGCACAAGGGCTACGGCCTCGCGCTCATGAACGAGATCATCGGCGCCTTCATCGGCGGCTCGCTCCCTACTCTGCGCAACCGTTGGGATCAGGTCGGCGACGACAAGGGCACCTGCGCCTTCTTCTTTCAAGTTTGGCACCCCGACGCGATGAACGCCGGCGCCTTCGCCAAAGGCCGCAACCAGCAGCAAAACATCAAAGCCGTCATCGCCGACATCCTCGGCCACGGCAACGACGCCTGCATGTTGCCCGGCCAGGTCGAAGCCGCCGCCGCCGCCTGCACAGCCAAGAACGCCGGTCTTCTCTTCAGCGAAGCCGAGATCACCGCCTTCAACGAAATCGCCCACGAGACCCGCAAGCCCCGCTGGAAACTCGCCGACCTCAAAGTCGCCGAGTAAACCGTTGCGCTTCATCCGAAACGATCGGCTGCTTCCAATCGCCGAACTCAGCAAGGGCCGCCCCTCAAGGGCTGCCCTTTTTTTGTGCCTACTCCCTGCCGCCTCCCGTAGCCTGCCTCGTGAGAGGCGGGATACTCTCGTCGACTAATCGCCCCTCCTCCACCCCTCGGCCCCAACGATGTCTCGCTGAGCAGCTGCTCGACACCGGCCCGCAAGTTGCCGCCCTCGATCGCCGCGATCCGCACCACTCCCGTTGCGACTCAATTCTCGCATCATTTTCAGGTTCATCACTCAACACCGAAGCGGTCGTCACCGAGGCGATGCCCTTCCTCGGCGGCTTACCTGACGGTGCCGAAACCTTCGCGGGATTTCTCGAAGACGCCCAAGTCGATATCCGCGATTGCTTCGCCCCGCTTCAGCTCCACGCCGCCACGCGGTTGATGAAGAAATACGCCGACACCCCGATGGATTTCGCCGATGCCACCCTCGTTTTGCTCGCCGATGAAACCGGCCTGGACCACATCGTGACCCTCGACGAACGCAGCTTCTGCACCGACCGCTTCCGCCGCACTCGCCGCTTCCGGCTCGTGCTCGCACGCAACCAAAAATGAGCACCCGCGCCCGCCACCCGCAGGGGCGCGGCGTTGCGCAGCCTATCGGCCAAATGCCCAGAGTTTCGTCGTCGTGCGCAGGTAAAGCCGCTCGCCCACGAGCGCCGGCGTCGCGAGGATGCGTTCACCGAAATCCGCCTGATGCAAAATCTCCGGCTTGTCGCCGCCCGCCTTCACAACCGTGAGTTTACCGAGGAGCGATGCTAGGTAGATGCGGCCATCCGCTGCCACCGGCGAGGCGTAATAGCCTCCCAGCGCACCGGTCAGGCGTTCCTGCGTGTAATGCGGCTCGCCGGTCTGCGGGTCGAGCGACGAAATGAGCCCGCCGTCCCTCACGAAATAAATGCGCCCATCGTAGAAAAGCGGCGACGGCACGTAGGGTAATCCCTGCCGATATTTCCACGCCACTTGGGAGTCGGAGATATCGCCGGTGCCGCCTGGCGTCACGGCAATAAGCAGGTTCGCGGCGCGGGCGTTGCGGGCTTTCCGGATTTCCCAGTCCTCTTTCATATATTTACCGTCGCGATTCGCATCCACGCCGCGCCAGTAGTCGCGCCGTTCAATCGGGATTTCATCCGGCGTGACCTCGTCGTCGCCGTTCTTGTTGTAAGTCTTCAGAAATTGGTCCCACGGCGGTACAGCCGAGTCGGCAACGGCGTTCGACCAGCCGCCAAAAATCAGCCGATCGCCAGCAATCACGGGAGTCGTGCAAACCAGCCCGGTGATTCCTTCAACCACCCAACGCTCCACGCCCGTCCGCAGATCGTAGCCCTTCAGTCGCGCGGAGGCCCCGAGCACGATTTCATCCACGCCGTTGTTTCGCCAATACGCGGGCGAACCGAAACTGCCGCCCGCCTCCGGCCGCGGAGTTTCCCACAGCAGGGCGCCGCTCGCGAGATCCAGCGCGAGCAGCGAGGAGTAGCGGTATTGATCGCGATTCAAAACAACCGTACGCCCCACGATAATCGGCGACGCGCCCGAGCCATACTGGCCGTAGGATTCGGCCGCCGGCAGCGGACGCCTCCACAGTTCCTTGCCCTCGAAATCGTGGACCACGACCCCGAACGATCCGAAGTAGCTCACGACGCGCTGCCCGTCCGTCGCGGGCGTGGAGGCGGCCGGGCTGCCGTCAGAGCGATGAAACTCTTCCACGTGCTCCGGTGTGAACACCCGCGTCCAGCGCAACGTTCCCGTCGCACGCTCGTAGCAGCGCACCTCGAGGTTCGGCTCCGCGAAAGTCGTGACAAAAATCCGCTCGCCCCACACGCACGGCGACGAGGGTGACCACGGCATTTCTACGCTCCACACCACGCCTTCGGCGGGGCCAATCTTCGTCGGCGGCTTGGCGCCGGCCGCAAGGCCGGAACCATTGGCCCCGCGAAACTGCGGCCAGTGGGCTGACGCGGCGTCCTGCGCGGAGAGCGAGGCGCAGCCAACTGCCAGCAACGAGGCGAACCTGAAGCGGCGGGTTTTCATCTGGGGGAAATTTATCTGCGTCCGATCCGGTAGAGATGCCCCGCCGTCCGGATGAAGAGCGCCCCATCCGCGACGGCATACGAGGCGAGTGCGCGCTCCTCCAGTTTGTTCGTCGCGATCTTCTCGAACGTCCGCGCCGCCTTCACGACCGTGCCGACGCCATCCTCGCTCAGGAAGAATATCTTGCCTTCGGCCACGATGGGCGACGCCGAGTAGTTGCCCTCGATCCGCTCTTGCCAGTGGACGGTTCCGGTCTTCGCGTCCCAGCAGGTCGCGATACCGCTGTCAGCGACGCCGTAGAGTTCGTCCCCCGCCACGACGACCGAGGGCGTGAGCGGCGCGCCCTTGGTCGTGCGCCACGCGACATGCGTGTCGGTCACGTCGCCCTCGCCGTCGGGCCGAATCGCGAGCAAATCGGCGCGGTTGAAACCGGTCGCGATAAACAACAACCCGTGCGCAAACACCGGCCGCGGCACCACCGAGTAGCCCTCGCCGTAGCGCACCCGCCAAATTTCGCGGCCATCGTTCGGGTCGAGCGCCCACACCGCACCGCTCCCCGGAGTGATGATCTGGATACGTCCATTCACGCTAATCACGAGCGGCGTGCAGAACGAAAAATACGACTTCACCGTGATCCCGCGCGGCACTTTCCACGCGACCTCGCCGGTGGCTTTTTCGAGCGCGACAACAAAGGGATCCTTCGTGCCATCGGAGCTGAACACGAGCCGATCGCCCGCGAGCGCCGGCGAGCCGCCATTGCCGTGCAACGGATCGTAGCGGAGGGAGTGGTTCCGCCAGAGTATTTTCCCTGCCCGGTCCAGACATGCGGTGCCGTGGTGGCCGAAATGCAGATAAATCCGATCACCCTCGACGATCGCGGTCGGGCTGGCGGGACTGTTTTTCGTGTGCACGGGCTTCACGCTCGCTTCGGTCGCCGAAAAAACTTCCGTTTCCCACAACGCCCGCCCGCTCGCCACGTCGAGCGCCAGCGCGCGCAGGGAAACTCCACCCGACGCATTCGTGACTCCCGTCGTGAGAAAAACCTGTCCGCCACTAATCGCCGGCGACGACCAACCCGCGCCGGGCACGGGGACTTTCCATGCGACGTTTTTGGTCGCTGACCACTCGGTCGGCAGTCCGATCGCGGTTGACGTCCCCTGTCCCGTGGGTCCGCGAAACTCGGGCCAGTCTTGACCCCTGAGCAGCGGACAGGCAGCCAATAACAATGCGGCAAACAGTGAGCGTGGTCTCATGAATGGATACAGCAGCAGATGATGCCGGGCCGTCACTTTCCCGCGACCAACGCGAAAAGTTGTTTTTGGCCAGTGATGTAAAGGATGCCGTTGGCGGCGACGGCGGTGCCGTGCTGGAGATCGGGGAGCTGGGTATTGGTCACGAGGAGTTTTTTCTCCCGGCCGACGGCGAACACAAATACAGCACCTTCGGAACTTTGAATGTAGACCTTGCCATCGGCGACGAGCGGCGAGCCCCAGATGTTGGATTTTACGTCGTGCGACCACAGTTTCTTCCCGCTGACCGCATCGAGGCACGAAAGATAGCCGGGCGTGTCCGCGGCGTAAACGAGGCCGTTATGCACGGCGGGCATCGAAATACTGTCGCTGAAATCGAGTCCATCGAGCCGCCAAATCTCGGCGGTTTTTGTGACGTCGCCACGCTGCTTGGCGTCGAGGCAGCGGAGGGCACCCGCGCCGGATCCCGCCTCGGGTTCACCGATGGCGGCGTAGACTCGGTCACCGACGAAGACGGGCGCGGCAAGAAATTGAAACAGCGTCTCCGGTTCGCCCGAAGGGAGCGTTTTTTCGTGCGCCTTGCCGTTGAATTTCCACAGGAGTTTTCCGGTGGCTGGCGCGAAACTGTAGAGCCACCCGTCGCCGCCCGGGAAGGCAACTTGCGCCACGCCCTCGACGACGCCGTATCCAGGCGAGCCCCATTGGCCGGTCATGATCCGGGCTCCGGGTGAGTTGTCCTGCCACAGGATTTTCCCCGTCAGAGCATCGACCGCGAGGAAGCTCGGGGCGGCGGGGTTCTTGACCTTGCCGGTCTTATAGTCGGCGGAGGTGCCGGTGACGCTAAACACGCGTCCGTCCACCACGAGGGGCGACGACGACGACGCTTGGTTCGGCATTACGCCGAGGGTGGCGCGCATATCAATCGACCAAATTTGTTTGCCGTCCCTCGCCGCGAGGCAGACGAGTTCTGCGCGGTTGCTCACATAATAGACATTCTCGCCGGATACACACGGGGTGGACGTGACGCCAATCGTGCCGTCGTCTTCGCTGGGGTTGCGGAGCTTTTCGTGGGTGACCGCCCAAAGGAGTTTGCCGTCGCTCTCCGCAAAACACTTCATCACCCCGCGCTGTTCGGTATGATCCTTGGAGTCGTTGTCGGTGCCGATAAAGACGCGACCGCCACTAATTACGGGCGCGCAAAAAGTGACCTTACCGAGCGGAGCGACCCACTTGATATTCTTGGCCGGAGTTTTTCCTCCGAAACTCCACTCGGCGGGTAAACCGACTTCACGCGAGACCATATTGCGGTCCGGCCGACCGCCAAGCATGGGCCAATCATCGGCGCGGAGCGAGGACAACGTGAGCAGCGCAATCAGGGGTAGCCCGCCTCGTGAGAGGCGGGACGGAACGCTCTTGGTCAGCGAACAAATCCTTGCTCTCACGAGCAGGGCTACGAGTGCCAATTGCTCGATCGGTTTCATTTGCCGGCGATGCATACAAGGTGGGTAAACGTCTTCACGTAGATCCGTCCACCGTCGACACACGGGGTGCTGTGCGTGCCTTCGCCGAGGGAACTGCGCCCGAGTTCTTTCAAGCTATCGCCGGTCGCCAGAACGATCATCTCGCCCTTGGTGCTCGCGCAGTAAATCTTTCCATCGATCAACACCGGCGAGCTAAAGAACTCGGCACGCGGCAGGCGCTCCGACCAGATTTCCTTGCCCGTCGCCGCCTCAATCGCGCTGGCGAACCCCGCGTCGCTGACCAGATACAGGCGTCCCTCGTGAAACAGCGGCGTCGGCACATAGGGCGTCGCCCGGCGGAGCGTGTAGGCGACGTGGGTCGCCCCGACATTGCCCTTACCGCCGAGCTTGATCGCCGAAAGGTAGTTGCCCGTGCCAGCGCTGGAGCCACAGCTGCCAATCGCGAGATCGCCGGCTACGATCGCAGAAGCCACCATCCGTTTGTCGAAAACCGGTGAATCCCAATTGAACGCGCCGGTGCGTGCATCGATACTGGAGACACCGTGCGACTGGCTCGTGAGCAGCAATTCGACCGTTCCGTCTGCGCGCTGATGCGTGATGGGCGTGCAGTAAGCAGCCGCAATGTTGGGGTTGAGACCGGACGCGCGCGGAGACTTCCACACCACCGCGCCCGTGCGCGCGTCGAGCGAGACGACCGAACTCGCGCCGTCCTGATCGTTCGTCACGATCACGTTTCCTTCGTAAATCATCGGCGAGGCCCCGTGGCCGTGTTGCGCGACGAACGTCCCCAGATCGCGACTCCAGAGCTCTTTGCCGGCGTGATCGTAGGCGCGCACCCAAAAATGATCGTTCGAAACAAAACAGGCGACGACACGCTCGGCGTCGACGACGGGCGAGGTATTGGCGTAGCCGGTGTTTTTATTGCCCAAGCGCGCCATCGGCAGCGGATAACTCTTTTGCCACAATTCCATCCCATCCGATTTGCGCACGCAAATGATCGCGCGCTCGTTTCCGTTATCGAGGGCGGTCAACAAGAACAACCGGTCACCCCAAACGACCGGCTGCGAGTGGCTCGCGCCGGCGATCGGCACGCGCCAAGCAAAACCGTTTTCCGCCCAGCTAACCGGAAGGCCCTTGGCTGTGCTGATACCAGTGCCGTTCGGGCCGCGAAAGCGGGTCCACTCTTGGGCATCCGCTTGGACGACGAAGCCCGTGGTCGAGACCAAAATCAGAAGGGCGGCGTGGGGAGATAATTTCATGGGGTAATGGGGGAGGGCATTGTGATGGGTGAGGGCACCTGACGAAGCACACGAGACGGAGGATTCGCGGTCAAAGAGAATTCAGTCGCCAGCACCACGTTGCGAGCGCTTGCCGTAGCCATCCAAATCAACCAACGCTTCTCTCACCCACTCCCGATGAAAATTTATCCCGCGTTCATTGCGCTCTCGTTTATGCTCGGCTCATTGGTCGCTTCAGCCGCGACTACCGCCGACTGGCCCGGCTGGCGCGGACCGACGGCCGACGGCCACGCAGCCGCCGGCCAAAACGTGCCGACGACCTGGAGCGAAACGGAAAATATCATCTGGCGCGCGCCGATTCGCGGGCGGGGGCACAGCTCGCCGACCGTCGTCGGCAGTCGCGTTTATGTCGCGACGGCCGACCCCGTCACGCAAGAGCAGCTCGTACTCTGCCTCGACCGTACCACGGGCAAGTCCGTCTGGGAAACCGTCGTCCATCGCGGCCCGCTCGAATCCGGCAACCACAAGGTCTCCTCCGCCGCCTCGTCGACCGTCGCTTGGGACGGCGAGCGGCTCCACATCATGTTTCTTCACGCCAAGGCGATTTACGCGACGGCGCTCGACGTTTCGGGAAAAATACTCTGGCAGACGCGCGTCGATGACTACGCGGTACACCAGGGCTTTGGGGCCTCGCCCGTCATCCACGAGTCGGTCGTGCTCATCGCCTCCGATCACCGCGGTGGCGGCAAGGTTGCCGGCCTCGACCGGCGCACGGGAAAAATTCTCTGGGAGCACGCCCGCCCCAAGGTCGCGAACTACGCGACGCCCGCAGTGCTGAAGGTCGCCGGCCGCACGCACCTCGTGCTCGGCGGCTGCAAGCTCCTCGTGAGCCTCGATCCGCTAACAGGTAAAAAACACTGGGAGCTCGCGGGCTCAACCGAGGAGACCGTGGTGACCGCGACGACTGATGGCACCCGCGTCTTTGTAAGCGGCGGCTACCCGAGGCTGCACACGATGGCCGTCGAGGCCGACGGCTCCGGCAAGATCGCCTGGGAAAACAACACCAAGGTTTATGTGCCCTCGATGCTCGTGCGCGCCGGCCACGTCTTCGCCGTCCTCGACGCCGGCCACGCCGTTTGCTGGAACGCCGCGACCGGCGAGGAACTCTGGCGCGAGAAAGTGGACAAGGATTTCTTCAGCTCGCCCGTGATGCTCGGCTCGCGCATCTACGTAACGAGCCTGCGCGGTGCGACGGCGGTGTTCGAGGCGACGCCGCAGGCGTTCAAACGCCTCGCGGAAAACCAGCTCGGCGACGAGTCGTTTGCGTCCCCCGCGATCTGCGGTGACCGGATCTACCTGCGCGGGGTCAAAAAGGCGGAAGTGCGGCAAGAGTATCTCTGGTGCATCGGCGAACAATGAACGCGCGGTGGCGCCTGTTTATTTTTTGGGCGTGCTTCGCGGGCGATGTTTCCTTGTTCGCGTCGTCGGCAGCGCTCATCGCCTCACCCGAGGCAGGTTGGCCCCAATTTCGCGGCCCGCGGCGCGATGGGATCAGTGACGAGCGCGGGCTGCTTGCGACCTGGCCCGCAGGCGGGCCGAAGTTGCTGTGGTCGGCCAAGGGTGCCGGGCGCGGTTTTTCTTCGACGATTATCGGCGGGGGTCGCCTCTACGTGACGGGGGATTTCGACGCCGAGCTGCGGGTGCTCGCCTTCGATCTCAGCGGGAAGCTCTTGTGGTCGGTGCGCCACGGCGACGCGTGGCTCAATCAATATCAAGGTGCCCGTACGTCCGTCACCTACCGCCACGGGCTCCTCTACCTCCAAAACGCCCACGGTCGCATCACCTGCCTCCAAGCCGCGAACGGCCAAGAAGTGTGGTCCATGGATTTACTGAAGAGCTTTGGCTCGGAAAATATCACTTGGGGATTCAGCGAATGCTTACTCGTGGACGAACGCGCCATGTATGCGACGGCCGGTGGACGCGACGCCATGATCGTCGCGCTCGAACCCCGCACGGGAGCGGTCGTCTGGAAAATTCCCCAGCTCGATCCGGCGGCGGACAAACTCGAAAGCGCCTCGTATGCGGCGCCGATTCTGGTGCGATTCGCCAACCGACGACTTCTGATCGGTTGCACCCAACGCCAACTTTATTGCGCTGACGCCGACAGCGGCGTCCTGCAATGGACCCGGCCGCGCCCCACGACGTATTCGGTACTGGCGAGTTCGCCGGTCCTGGTCGGCGAATCAGTGTTCATGGCCGCGCCGCACGGCTCTCCCGGCCAACTCTATCGATTGCTCGCGCCGACTGGGGCGGGTCAGCCGGTCGGGGCAGCCGACGCGTGGACAACCGCGCTCGACACCTGCCAAGGCGGCGTGGTTCACGTCGATGGGCGGCTTTATGGCTCGACCTATCCGCGGCGCGGCAGCTGGCAGGCCATCGATGCGCGCAACGGTGAACTCCTCTACGAGACCACCGAATTCCTCAAGGGCTGCGTCCTGTATGCCGATGGCCGGCTCTACACCCTCGCCGAGGACGGCTGGATGCTGCTGCTGGAGCCGACGGACAACGCATTCGCGGTGCGCGGCCGCTTCCGTTTGGCCGAGGCCCGCGACCGCAACGCGTGGGCCCATCCCGTGATCTCCGACGGACGCCTCTACCTGCGCTACCTCGATACGATTTCGTGTTACGATATCCGCACCGCTCACTCCCCGCGGAAATCATAGCAGATCAACCGCGCTGGGGACCCGCTGAGCGCGTCGCGCTGATTATGCACGACATAGAGGAGCCCGCGGTGCAGGGCGGGCAGCGTCCACGTCGACGCAGCCTGAAACAGGCGCACGCGCTGTTTCGTAATGGTGCCTTTCGGTGTCAGAGCGAACTCGGCTAACAGGCCGTCCTCACCGAGACAAAAGATGCGTTCACCCGCTTGGAGTAGGCTCGCGCGAAAAAAGCTCTGCGTGCGACCGGACTCTTGGAAACGCGTGTCATCGCTCCACACAATTTTTCCCGTGGCCACCTCGAGGCACTTGAACTCGGTGTCAGGCGGATTGCGGCCCGCAAAGCCGTAGAGGTGGCCGCCGATTTGCAGCGGCATCATCCAGTGCAGGCCGAAGCCGCGCTGCGTCCAGAGCTGCTTCGATTTCAGGTTCTCGTCGAACTCCAGCAACGTGCCACCCTTCTCATAGGTTTCGGAAATATAGACGCGCGTCGAATCGACAACGAGCGGCGTGCCCGCGATCACGGATTCGAAGACTTTCGCGCGCCACGGAAAGCGGTCGTAAACTTTGCCCGTTTGCGGATCGATCGTGAGCAAACCGCCGGCGCTCGGACGGCTATCGCCAGCGGCGATCACGAGCGCGACCTCTCGTCCCCGAATCGTGGCGACGATGGGCGAAGCGTAACTCGCGCCCCAGGTGTCTTCGACTTCCCAGAGCGTTTTCCCCGTGAGCTTGTCGAACGCCGCGACGCAGGTGCCCGAGGTTTCGTCGCGCGCTTTGCCGCCGACATTCACGATCACCCGATCTTTCCACACGAAGGGCGTCGGGCCGTAGCCGAAAAAATACTGGGGGATTCGGTAGTCCGCTGTCAGATCGCGGCGCCAGAGGAGTTTTCCCGTTTTGAGATCGAGACAATGCAGCAGCGCGGTCACGCCCGCGACGTAGATGCGATCACCGTCAATCACCGCGCTGGAGCGCGGCCCAGGGCTGAAGCCGTAGCGATCCTGATACGCGACCGGAGTGTCGAAACGCCAGAAACGCCGACCCGTTTCCGGATCGAGGCAGTCGACGGTTTCCTTGCCTTCGACGCGGTGAAAGTAAACGAGTCGACCGACGGAAAAGACTGGACAGGCGTAGCCCTCGCCCGTGGTCAGCTCCCAGATTTTCTTCGGTCCGCCCGCCGGCCAAATGCCGAGCAGCTTGGTCTCGGAGCTCGTGGCGTCGTGTTTCGGGCCGAGGAAGTGCGGCCAATCGGCGGTAATCGCGCCCGCGGGCAACGCCTTCGGGGCGGCGTGAAACGTCAGACCAGCGAAGGGCTTCGCCTCTTGGGCGACGCCGCTGTTGCAAACTGAAACGAGTCCGAGGGCGGCAAAGCGGGTGAGAATTTTTAACGCGTACATAGGGCGACCGGCGAAAGCGTGCGGGGTGTCGGTCTTGCCGCAACTGAAAGGTTTGCAGCGAGCAACTCCGCGCACTTTCCTGCGCGCCCCAACGTCCCACCCTCCCACTCATGACTCAAGCTGCCGCCCTCTTCTCCCGCTTGCCCGCTCTGCTGTCGCGCACGCGGTTCTACTATGGTTGGGTCGTGGTCGGCCTCGCGGCGCTCGCGATGGTGGGGACGCTGCCGGGTCGGACGCAAGGGTTGGGCCTGATCGCGGAGTCGTTGTTAAAAAGATCTGCAGCTCGACCGCGTGACGTTCGCCGAAGTAAAGATCCCCGGAGCAAGCTCCGGGGCATTTGATCCAGCCACCCATCATGTCCACCCTACCCTTGCCAATCCTGGTAGCCACGAGCGTGAGCGAGTGGAGGCGAGACGCGCTCGACTCGCTCACGCTCGTCGCTACACCAACCAAGCCGAAGCGAGCTTCGGGGTATCGGACCCATTGCGAATGAATCTGTGGGCGACGCTGCTCGGGTCGTTATGCTGCATCGGCGTCGGTCGCCTAGAGGATCAGATCGGCACTCGGATCGTGCTGACCGCGATTGCGGCGATGTTGGGGCTGGTCGTGTTGGCGATGCGTGTGACGACCGGGGTGGCGGCTATGTTTGGCCTACTTGTGTTATCGCGCGGCCTCGGTCAAAGCACGCTTTCAGTGGTGAGTGTCACGATGGTCGGCCAGTGGTTTCGCGGCCGGTTGAATCTGGCGATGGGGATTTTTTCCGTGGCCTTGAGTCTGGGCTTCATGACGGCGTTTCCGATCATCGGCGCGATCGTCGTCAGCGAAGGCTGGCGGACAGCGTGGGCTCTGATCGGCTGGTGTCTGCTGCCGGGGCTGGCGCTGATCGCGTGGTGGCTGGCCCGACGCGGACCGGAAGAATGTGGCTTGGCGTGGGAGCACAACGCCAAGCCGGCCGCGGCCGAACCGGCGGTGAGCATGACGTGGGCCGAGGCCCTGTGGCACGCCGGCGTTCTGGGTGTTCACCCACGCAAGTTCTACCTACAACCTCGTGGCTCCAGGCGTGGGCTTGTTCAATGAGTCAATCCTGACCGAGCGCGGTTTCGCGGCGGGGACCTATCACCGCAGTCTCGTGATCGTAGCCCTCCTATCACTCGTCGGAAATTTCCTCGGCGGCTGGCTCGCTGTGCGCTGGAGCATGAATCGCCTCATGGCGCTCACGATGGCGCTACTCGGCATGGCGCTGTGCGCACTGCCTTCGCTCAAGACTCTCGCGCAAGTTCACGCGTTCTCGGTCGTGATGGGCCTAACGGGCGGATTCGCGGTCGTGATTTTCTTCAGTGTCTGGGCGCAGGTTTTTGGTCGCGCCCATTTGGGCCGCATCGTCGGAACGCCACAGATAATGACTGTGCTGGCCTCGACGGTAAGCCGTTGCTCCTCGCGCAGTGTCACGCCGCCACCGGATCGTATAAGGCCGTATTCTACTCTTTGGCCGCTGTTGTTGCACTCCTCGCACTCGCGGCCTTGTGGGTACTGCTACCGGCGGCTAGGTAGGCCGGGAGGTCGCTCGCTTTTTTCATGGGCGGACGAAGCGAGCCTACTCAAGTCGCAGGCACTGCTCCAAGGGCAACCAACCCAAGATTCCCTTCGAGACCGCGTTGGGCTTGTTTCACTACGCTGGCGGCGACCAACGGCTCACCGTAAGGCAAATCGTCGGGCAATGGAACGAGCTCCCGGAATTGGCTCCAGAGGCGCGAGAAATCTTTGTTCACGTCGCCCGAAAGACAGTCGGTGATGTCGGCGGCGGCTTCGGGATGGCGTTCGACGACTTGCTTGAACGAGAAGCCCGGTTGATAAAACGCGTAAACGAGCTTGCGCATGTTTTCGACGCCGGTGCGGATCGTGACGCCATAGGTCGCGAAACGCTCCGGGGACAGATCTCCGGCGACCAAGCCGGCGTGCACGGTCTCGCCAACCAGCACGCCACTCTTCAACGCCAGCATGACGCCGCTGCTGAAAACGGGATCGAGAAACGCGAGTGCATCACCGACGAGCGCGAGACCGGGCGACGCGCAATAGCGCGAGTGCCGCGAATACTCGCTTGTGACCCAGTACTCGCCCGTGCACCGGCCGACAGAGAGACGGTCCTTGATCCACAGGTTTTCGCCAATCTCACGTTGGAAAATTGCCTCCGGATCTTTGACGCCGTCGCGCGTGAGATATTTGCCCTCGGCCACGACACCGACGCTGACCATGCCACCGTGCTGCGGGATGTGCCAGAACCAGCCCTTGTGCGGGATGAAGGCGACGGTGGTTTCGCCCTCATCGATACCCTCGGCTCTCTTCGAATCCTGATAGTAGGTCCAAACCGCAATCTTGTTGAGAAAAGGATCGCGCTCCCTCCAGCCGTTTGCCTGGGAGGCGAAGGCTTCTTTGCCAGTGCAGTCGAGCGTGATGGGGGCGTGAAACACGTGGGCGCATCCAGCCGCATCGGTTGCCGCCACTCCGACGACGCGGTCGCCCTCCCACAGAAGGCGCGTGACTTTGATTTCCTCGCGGACGTCGGCGCCCTTGTGGCGGGCGTTGTCGAGCATCATTTGGTCGAACTCTGAACGCAGCACCTGCCACGATTGCGCGATGGTGTCCTTGTCATAACGAGTGGAAAAATAGAAGGGCTGCGAGCGCCCGCCTTCCTGCTGCACGAAGCGCACGCTGTATTTTTTCACGAAGTGCGATTGGCGCATCTGCGGGATCATACCAAGCCGCTCGAGCGGTTGAAACGTGAACGGAATCAGCGACTCACCAATATGGTAGCGGGGAAATTTTTCCCGCTCGAGGATCAGCACGCGATGGCCGTATTCGCCGAGGATGGCACCGGTCGAAGCACCCGCGGGACCGCCGCCGATAATAATAGCATCGTAGTTTGGGGAGACGTGCATAGAGAAAAAAGGGATGTGAGGAGTGCGAAGAGAGAAAAAGAATGCTAGAACAAATTTAAATACGTGCCGACAAGGCGGACGGACGCGCGCCGATTGCGCGGGCACCGGGGTGCGACTGACAGCGCTGTAGCACGTAACCGAGCCCCGCGCCGAAACCGAGGCCGTGGGCCGCGCCCCAAAGCAGGCGACCAGGGATGCCGCGGACGGCGGCATGAAGTTGCTCGCCTGCGTAGTAGCCCAAGCTGTGGAGCACGAGAAGCGCGCCAAAGAGCGGGAAAAAACCGGTCGTGCGACCAAAAGCACGTTGCAGCAAGCACGTCATCGCCGCGAGTCCCGCCGCCGCTCCCAAGAGATCGGCCTGAAACTTTCCCCGCAGTCCGAACCAACACACACACCAGCCCACTGCGTAGGCCAGAAACACCGTCGCGAAGCACAACGTGAAACGCCAAGCCGCGCCCGGCGCCGCGACCAACCGGCTGAGCGCGAGCCCCCCAAAACCGAGGTAGACCGAGGCCGTTGTTGTATACAAGAACACCGTGCCTGGCACCAAACGAAACGCCCAAATCGAATACGCCAGCGTGCTCACCGCCCCGAAACTCAGGCATCCGTAGACCATCGCAAACTGCAGCGAAGCTGGCGAACGTGGCTCGGCAGGGTCGGGAGCGAGGCGGAACAGTTTCATCGAGAATCACGGGAACATACCCACAAGACGCCGAGCTCAAGGAAAAAGGTGCGCGGCGCAAAGCTTGCGTCGCATTTTTCCGTCACCCACAACGCACGACCCACCGCGCCACCATGACCCTATCGCTCACTCTGTTCCGACCCTTCGTTTTCGCCGCGCTCTTGGTGGGCGGCACGCCTCCGCTCTCGGCCGTCGATTGGCCGCAGTGGCGCGGGCCGCAGCGCGATGGCGTCTGGCGTGAGACCGGCATCGTCGAGAAATTTTCCAGCCCCCAGCTGCAACCGGTCTGGACCGCCACGGTCGGCCCCGGCTACAGCGGTCCGACGGTCGCCGGTGATCGCGTTTACCTCACGGATCGCGTCAACGAACCCGCGCCCCAAGAGCGTGTACGCTGCTTCGATCGCTCCACCGGTAAACCGCTCTGGACGCACACCTACCCCTGCGTGTATCGCGACATCGACTACGCACTCGGTCCCCGGGCGGCGGTCACGGTCGTCGACGGCCGGGCCTTCGCATACGGTGCGATGGGGCACGCGCACGCTCTCGACGCGGCTTCCGGCCAGGTCCTTTGGGCACGCGATCTCGCGACCGAATACGGAGTGAAGCTCAATGTCTGGGCCGTCTCCGGCGCGCCACTCGTCGTGGGCGATCTCGTGATTTTCCAAGTCGGCGGGCCGCCCGATGCGTGCGTCGTCGCCCTCGACGTGAAGACCGGCCGCGAACGCTGGCGCGCGCTCGACGGCCAGTCGTCCTACTCGGCACCGCGACTGGTTCGGCTCGGCGAGCGCGAGGTCGTGCTAGTCTGGACTGGGTTTTGGATCGCCGCCCTCGACCCCGCGACCGGCAAGGTGTGGTGGCAGGAGCCTTACAAACCGGTCAACATGATCCTCAACGTCGGCGATCCCGTGCTCGACGAGTCGGGGACGAAGCTGTTTTTCTCCGCTTTTTACGACGGTGCGCGGCTCTACGAACTGCCGCGTGACACCTCACCCCCGACCCTGCTCTGGCAGCGCAAGGGCGTGAACGAGCGTAAGACGGACGCGCTGCACAGCATCATAATGACACCCTTCGTGCGGGGTGGCTACGTCTACGGCATCGATAGCTACGGCGAGATGCGCTGCCTCAAGCTCACAAACGGCGACCGCGTGTGGGCAGACACGACGCTGCTCGACAACGGCCGCTGGGCCACCGCGCATTTCGTGCAACACGGCGACCGCACCTGGATCACCACCGAAAAAGGCGAGATCGTGATCGCGAAGCTCACGCCGGCCGGCTTCGAGCGGATCAGCAGCGCGCACTTCATCACGCCCGAGACGCCGTTGCGCAACCGCGCGCACCCGATCGCTTGGTCGCATCCAGCCTACGCGCATCGGAGCCTGTTTGCGCGCAACGATACCCAGCTCGTGTGCGTCTCACTCGCCGCGTCCCCGTAATCTCCGAAACCAGACCCTTGTCGGCTGGCTCCCGCGAGGCCGGGCGCGCTCAAGGATGAGTTCGAAGATCTCATCTGAATCAAAGCACCATGTATAACGACGCTACTCTTTCTTGTAGTATCATCTCAGGCGATCCTCCGACCGTTCCTGAGCTTGCCCCCGTCGCGGCGCGCGTCAAAGCGGGCGGCGGATGCCAATTCTACGCCTCCGTCGCCGGCCGATGCCGGCCGACGAGCAACTCAAACAGCGGTGACGCCATCAACGTCGTCACGACCGCCATGATCACGAGCGTGGCAAACAGCGCGGGCGTGATGATTCCGCGCTGCAGGCCGATATTAATAATGATAAGTTCCATCAGCCCGCGCGCATTCATCAACGTGCCGATGCCGAGCGACTCACGATTCGACAATCCCGTCGCGCGCGCCGCGAGCCAGCAAGCCACGCCCTTGCCCCCGATCGCCGCGACCAAAATGAGGCCCGTCATGCCCCAGAGGTAGGCGGAATCGAGGAGGCCGATCTGGGTGTTGAGGCCCGAGTAGGTGAAGAACAGCGGCAGCAGCAGCGCGACCGTGAGCGGTTGGATGCGCGCGATCAGCTCCTTCGTCACGAGGCCGCGCGGCATCGCAATCCCCATGATAAATGCGCCAAATACTGCATGCAGCCCGATCCAGTCGGTGAAACCAGCAGCCAGAGCCATCAACGCGAGGCACGCGACGAATTCGCCGTCCGACAATTGCCCGCGTGCCTCGATCCCGCGCGCCCACCGCGCCAGCAGCGGCCGAACCACGAGCAGCGCGACCGCGACGAAGCCGACGCCGCCGCCGATGTTCCAGGCCGCGCCCGCAAAATTCCCATCGAAACTCGCGAGTACGATGGCGAGCAAACCCCACGCCGCCGCGTCGTTGATCGCGCCTGCGCCGATGGCCACAGTACCCATGGTCGTTCCGGTGAGGCGCTTGAAATGGATAATGCGCGCGAGCATGGGAAACGCCGTGATGCACATCGAAGCCCCGAGAAAAAGCATCGCCTCGACGAGCGAGGTCTTGGCGGGAAAGAGCGACGTGTGCCCGTGAAAATACCAACCCAGCGCCGCGCCAAGCACGAACGGCGCCGCCATCCCCGCGATCGACACCGCCACGGCGCTCCGCAGTTGGCGCCGCACGATGTCCATCCGAAACTCCAGCCCCACGACAAACATGTAGGCCGCGAGCCCGAGCTGCGAAACGGGAAACAGCACCCGCAACGTCTCCGGAGGAAACAGTTTCGCCGAGACCGCCGGGAGAAACAGGCCCAGGAGCGACGGCCCGAGCAGCACGCCAGCGAGCATCTCTGAGACCACCTGCGGTTGGCCCGCCCGCCGCCCGACGAGGCCGACGATTTGGCACACGATCAAGATCGCCCCGATCTGGAAAAAGAAGTGAACGGCGAGCTGGAGATTGGTCATGGGCTGTGAGCGTAGTTCGCGGGAGACGCACCGAAGGTCAAGACGTTGCCCGGCGTGTTTCCCACCGGCCGCCCGAGGTAGGAGCCCGCTTGCGGGCGATTGTGAGCGCGACCGCCCCCGGTCGCAAGTTACAGGCCGACCCCGGGGCGGTCGCGCTCCCGCAAACCATTGCCGGCTAGCAGACTCCTCCTTCCGGCGTTTCCGCCGGTTCAGACTGCCGCTACTTCGTCACGCAATAAAGGTGCGTGCCCGTGCGGATGAACAGCTCGCCGTCCACTGCGGCCGGCGTGCAGAGCGTGTAGCTGCCGTCGAGTGAGTTTTTCCCGAGGAGCTTGTAGGCCGGGCCGGCTTGCACGACGGCGATCTCCCCCGACTCGCTCGTGATGTAGATTTTTCCGTCAGCCAGAATCGGCGAGGCACTGATGGTGCCGAGGCCGGTGGCCTCCGGGCCGTAGATGCGCTCGCCCGTCTTGGCGTTGACGCACGTGATCGAGCCGCGGTCGTCGGCCATGTAGAGCCGCTCGCCGTCGCTCGCGGGCGTCGGCACATCGGGCGAGCCCCGCTCAGTCCACTTCCACGCCAAGTGACTCGTCGTAATGTCGCCGGTGCCGCCCGCCTTGAAGGCGATGAAGGGCTTCACCCGCGTCGGCGCGAAGATCATGCCGTCACGGACGAGCGGCGACGCAATCACGCGGAACGTTTTGCTCTTCTCCGGATTCAGCCCGCCGCCACGCCACAGCTCCTTGCCCGTCTCGAAGTCGTGGCCCGTCACATAATCGCTACCGCCGACGACGATTTGTTTCTTGCCGTTCACCACGAGCAGCGCGGGCGTCGAGTAGGCATCGGGGGACTCATGCTCCGCATCGGTCGGGCGCTCGGCGTACCAGAGTTTTTTTCCGTCAGCGGCGTTCAGCGCGAAGAGGTAGCAGGGGTCGTCCGTGTAGAGTCCGTGCAGCATCTGAAACACGAGCTTGCCATCGACCAGCAACGGCGACGAACCGTAGCCAAACTGAATGCCGATCTTCCCAAAGTTCTTCGGTATATCGAAGATCCACTTCTGGTTTCCCGCGAAGTCGAAGCACGCGACCATGCCGTTCCCCGACACCACCCAGACGTGCTTGCCGTCAGTCACCGGCGAAGGCGACGACATGTTGTGCTTCTGTTTGATTTCGTTGCCGCGGTCATGCTGGCGGCGCCACAGCTCCTTGCCCGTCGCGCGGTCGAGGCAGAGCAGGAGCAACTCCTGCCCGCCGGGCCCCTTGACCCCGCCGGGAGCGGGCCGCTTTTTTTTGCCCGGCGGCAACGGCTCGGCGACGGCCACCGGTGCTGCAACGACTTCCTCCGAAGGCGAATTGAGAAAAATCCGGTCGCCCCAAATCGTCGGCGAGGAGCCGCTCCACGCGGGCGTCGCAATCTTCCATTTGATATTTTGCGTCGCGCTCCACGTCTCGGGGAGATTCTTCGCCGTCGTGGTCGTGCCATCGCCATTGGGCCCGCGCCAGCCGGGCCAGTTGGCGGCGGCGGTGAGATTGGCGGTGGCGGCACCGGCCAAGATCAGCGCGACACCGACGGCCTTGCGGGAAAGACGATTATTTAGGTTTGAAGCGGAGGGGGCGAGGTTCATGGGGCGAGGCGTTGCGAAACGTTTTACTGCAGCGAATTTTGAAGAGAAAAGACGGCGACGAGTCGAGAGCACATCGGCGATGCAGAGCAGTTTCGCGTAGGCGACGTAGATTTTCCCGTCGGCGAGAACCGGCGATGTCTAGGTGCGGCCAATCCCCGTTTCCATCGGACCATAAGTTACCACGCCGGTCTTGGCATCGAGGCAGGTGATCGCACCTTGGTCGCTCACCATGTAGAAACGTGGCCCGTCGCTCATCGGCGTCGGCACGTCGGGCGCGTTGCTCCGCTCGGTCCAGATCCACCGAGCTGGCTCGTCGAAGTGTCGCCGCTGCAGCCAGCACGGAACTCCAGCAGCGGCACCTGCCGCGTCGGCGCAAAAATCATTCCGTCGCGCACCGTTGGCGAAGCGACGCCCCGGAAATCCCCGGCGTTGCGCGGATTGAGCCGGCCCGCGCGCCACATTTCCGCGCCCGTCGCCGCGTCGTAGCCGGTTAGGTCGTTGCCGCCGAGGACGACGAGTTGTTTTTCCCCGGCGATCATCGCCACAGCGGGCGTCGTGCAGGAGTCGGGCGATTCGCGAAGGGCGTCGGTCGCTCGACGCGCCAAGCTACGGCATCATGGTGTCGGCTCTGAAGGGGGTTCGAACGCGTGCAAACTCCGCGCGAAGACGTGGGGAATCGAGCGGCGAGGCGAGGAGACGTCGAGCATCGCGGCTGCGCGAACCAGCGTAACCCCAAAATCGCCGGCACCGACCAATCTTCAGTCATCCCGAGCCCGATCGAAAGGGTCGACGCCTTCGAACAGGCGACAGCGACGCAGCACACAGTCCAGAGCCGTTAAAACAAAAAAGGCGCGCCGCCGATGCAACGCGCCCCTCAAGATCCCAGCACTCGGTCGTTCGAGTTCGGCTGACTTAGCCTACGTAAAGTTCGTCGGCCTTGAAAAAGCGCAGGAGTTCGGCCTTCGCGTTGTCGACGCTGTCAGACGCATGCACGACGTTCGTCATCATATCGGTGCCGAAATCGCCGCGGATAGTGCCTTTGGCGGCCTTGCGGGAATCGGTCGGCCCGAGCAGATCACGCACGCGTTGGACGACATTGTCGCCCTGCAGCGCCACCATAATCACAGGGCGGGACTTCATGAAGTTCTCGATCTCGGGATAGAACGGTTTGTCGGCGACATGCGCGTAGTGCTCGCGGAGCACCGCGGCGGAAAGACGGGTCATTTTGCACCCGATGACGTCGAAGCCCGCGGACTCAAAGCGCGCGAGCGCCGATCCCACGAAACGCTTTTCCATGCAGTCAGGCTTAAAGATAACGAAGGTTTTCTCCATAAAAAGAAATCAACGTAGGTCTCCGGCAGCTTTTGAAAAGCCTAGAGTTTAAGGGCGTCATGATTGCAAATTTCTGTGATCGCAAAACTATAAAAGACGAACGCTCCCCCGAAATCCGAAGGTGTGCGCGTTTCGTGGTTCCCTACCCCATCCCGCTGTTCACTCCCCTGCTACCTTTGAAAACTTTCGGCCCGCCCTCGCTGCGGCTCTCGCGCCATGGCTCCATTGCCGCCGCCGCACTTGCCTTCGCCACGCCATTCGTCGGGGCTCAAAGCGCCCCACCCACGAAAACCACCACGGTCTCCGCCGCCTCGGATAAATCCGAGGAGACCATTTTCCTCTCCCCTTCACCGTCATCGAGGACGATAAGGGCTGTCAGGCCTTCAACACGCTTCCCGGCACGCGCATCAACTCGAAGCTCGAAGACCTCGGTGCCTCCGTCACGGTCGTCACGAAGCAGCAGCTGGAAGATACCGCCGTTCTCGATATCAACGACCTCTTCCGCTACGAGGCCAGCACCGAGGGCACGGATGATTTCACGCAGTTCACCCCCAACCGCACCGGTGGCGTCGGTGACAATATCCAGGACGACCCCGCCCGCGCCAACCGTATCCGCGGCCTCGGCTCCGCCGGCACGAGCGGCAGCGGCGTCAACAACGCGTGGGGTCATTTCCCCAGTAACAGCCGGATACCCTTTGATCTCTACAACGTCGGTGCCATCGAAATTCCCGCGGGTCCAACTCCAATCTCTTTGGCCTCGGCTCTAGCGCCGGCACCGTGAATCTCGTCCCCAACGGTAACTGCTCACGCCGAGATGTGCACGGGCTAGTGCTTAGTTGCAAAGATTAACGATAGTATTTTGCAATTGCGCCCCTTTGACTTCACGCTGCCGCCACTTGAACGGCTTAGCCGTTAGATTGTAGACTGCGAGGAACGCGTCGATGGCCTGGCCCAACTCGGTAACGTTCTTGAAGCTGGCTCCACGCAGCGCCTTTCTGGACATGATGCCGAACCAGATTTCGACTTGATTGAGCCAACTGGCGGAGGTCGGAGTGAAATGAAAATGCACGTTGGGATGCAGCGCGAGCCAAGCATCACATTTCTTCTGCGTGCCATAGTTGTCCAGAATCACGTGCAGTTCGCGATCCGGTGGAGCGTCCGCCACGATTTGATCCATGAACTGCAGGAACTCCTCGCGTCGTTTGAGCGTGGTCTTGCTGGTCTTGATTTCGCCGGTGGCCACCTGCAAGGCGGCGAATAGATTCAGGGTGCCATGACGTTTGTAGGTGCTCTTGAAGCCCCGCACGATCTTGCCGTTGTTGGTTTCCACATAGCCGGTGGCCCGTTCCAACGCCTGAATGCTGGGCTTTTCATCCACGCTAATGACCAGCGCCTTTTCCGGAGGATTCAAATATAGCGCGATAATATCGGCTGCTTTTGCCGCGAACTCTTTGTCCGTGCTCACGCAACAAAAGCGGTGGCGTTGCAAGCCGATGCCCTCCTTGCGCAGCACCCGCCAGACCGCATGCACCGATCCATTGACCGCCGCCGCCACAGCCGGGCCGTCCCAGCAAGCCTGACTCGCCGGCGGTGGCGTTTCCAAAGTCGCCAGCACCCGGTTGCGAAAGCTCTCGTCGTAGATCCGTTTGGCACCCGGTCGGGGTGCATCCACCAGCCCCTTCAGCCCATGTTGGGAAAATCGCACGCGCCATTTGATCACGGTATTCGGCCGGGTATGCCAGCGGCGGGCAATTTCCTTCACGCGTTGCCCCGCGACACAGCCCAGAATAATCCGGGCTCGTTCCACAGCTTGCATCGGCTCAGTTCGGCCGGCGGCCAGCCGCTCCAGCGTTTCCTTGTCGTCCTCACTGCAGGTGATGAGAGATGCTGTTCGGGCCATGAATCTCATCTGCTATATATCGCTTATCATTGCAAGTAAGCACTAGTTGGACGACCTCGCGGATAACGAAAAATTGCCACCTTTCCTGCCAAGGTGCGATGGAAACAAGGTCGTTCCTTGTTTCTATCGATTAGTATTGATGGAAATAAGCTGCCTGTTTGTTTCGACGCATGAAAACAAGCCCCGCGCCCTCACCGGCGGGACGCTGGATCAAAGCTCGGCTCTGTAGCTGAATCTGTGGGTGGATTGGGCGGGTAAATCGTGATGTAGGGAGCAGCGCGAGGCGGACGCCGAGAACGACTAGGCACGGACTGGTCTTCGCCTCCGGCTCCGAACCACAATCCGCTTTGAAGGAAGA
>SYGN01000063.1 GCA_005799525.1 Opitutaceae bacterium
CAACTGAGCTACCGGCCCCCAAGAAGGATTGGTATTGGAAAAACGCGGGGCGCAAGTAAACACCAATTTTCTATGTACTCAGGTCAAAAACACGCGTTCCCGCGGATGACCGCGGCGGGCAGACCACGCCAACCGGCGCCGAGGCTCGCCGCAACGCCTTTCACCCGGCGCCACCCACCCCATCAGCCTATTCCAAATCCGCCACCTGCCGCGCGAAGATCATTTTTCCGCCCGCGGTCGGTAACACGCTAATAATTTCCGCCTGGACGCGCCGACCAATGTGCGGGCGTCCCCCGCTAACGACCACCATCGCGCCATCCTCCAAAAATCCCACGGCCTGCGTGTCCTCTTTGCCCGGTTTCACCAGATCGACCTCAACGCGCTCGCCGATCATCGCTTCCTGGCGCAACGACTTCGCGAGCAGGTTGAGGTTCAGCCAGGTCACTCCATGAAACTCCGCCATCTTCGCGAGATTTTAGTCCGTCGTCAGCAGCTTCGCGCGTATCGATTGCGCGAGAAACACCAGCTTAGCGTCCACGTCCTCACGCGTGGCGACTTCACTTTCAGTAATCCGGATATCGAGATTCTTGATTTTGCGAAGATCGTTGAGCACATCGAGCCCGCGCCGGCCGCGGGCCTGTTTGTGGGGATCAGGGGAGTTGGCCACCGCGTGCAATTCGTTTAGGACGAAACGGGGAATCACCAGCGCGCTGCTCAAGAACCCGGCCTCGCACACCCGTGCGATTCGTCCATCGATCAGCACACTCGTGTCCACCACGACGAGCGGCACATCCACGTCGTGCGACACGAAGCGCACATAGGGGATAATCAGATTAAATTCATCCTTGCCGCGCAGCGCGATAACGGTCGCGAGATATGGACAAATCACAAACAAGGCGAGCCGCACCAAGTAAATGACCGCCGGATCACCGGTCTCAAAAACGGTGAGGTGCCCACCATATGGGCGATGATCAGTCCCACGCCGATTCCGAATGTCACGGCCGATAGCCCACGGAGCGAAAACCCCTTCAACAGTACGTCCACCAACACCACAAGAATGCCGATTCCCAGTCCCACGCCAATCGCGAGGACACCGAAACCGTCGCCGGCCATGATGGTGAGCGATACGAGCCAACCCGCCGCGGCACACAGCAAGACAAAGCCCAATCGAATCGGCAGGAGCGTTTTATTCACAGGCAGTTTTTCCTGAAATTCGCTTAGGAAATACGTAAGAGATAGACGATAATGGGAGCCCCGATCATGACCGCCATCAGGCCATAAAGGATCCGTTGAACCCGTCGGGCGTTCACTTTTTCAGCTTCGGTTGCATCCATCTCCTTCAGCCCACCAAAGGTGCCCGCGCATCACAACGTAATACTGCCGGCGGCACGGATCCTTTCGCTCGTTGGAAATTTATTGGCGCACGCTCCGCCTTGATTAGTGCCCCCGCCAGCGCCAAATACGACATGGCCTCTCATGGTAGCGCTTTATTCCGCAACTCTTTTTGTCAGTGCAGCGCTGCTCTTTCTAGTGCACCCGATGTTTGCGCGCCTCGTGCTTCCTCTGCTCGGGGGCTCTCCTTCCGTTTGGAACACCGCCATGGTTTTTTACCAAGCGATGCTGCTCGCCGGTTACGCCTACGCTCACCTGTGCACCGCGCGCCTCGGCGCAGTGCGCCATGCGAGCTGGCACGTACTCCTCGTGTTGGTGCCGCTGGCACTGCTGCCGATCGCGATCCCCCCCCGGCTGGACCCCACCGGCCGACGGCAATCCGGGGCCTTGGCTCCTCGCCCTCATGGCCGTTGCCGTCGGGGCGCCGTTCTTCGCCGTTTCCACCACGAGCCCTTTGTTACAATGGTGGTTCGCCGCCTCCGGACACCGTCGCGCCGCCGACCCTTGTTTCCTCTACGCCGCCAGTAACGTCGGCAGTCTCCTGGCGTTGCTTAGCTACCCGCTCTGGCTCGAACCCAACCTCAGCTTGGTCCAGCAGAGTCGGCTCTGGCAGTGGGGATACGTCGCCCTCGCCGCTCTCCTCGCTGCATGTGCCCTCGGTCTTTGGAAATCGGCCTCCCGCGCCCCACCCGACGTCGTCGCATCCGTCGTCGCTCGGTCGGTTGAAACACTTTCTTCGCGCCGCCGCTTCCGTTGGGTGCTGCTTTCGTTTGCCCCGTCGAGTCTGATGCTGGGCGTCACGACCTATCTCTCCAGCGAGGTCGCCGTCGCCCCCTCATTGTGGATCATCCCGCTCGCGCTCTACCTGCTGACGTTTGTACTCGTCTTCGCGTCGAGGCCGATTCTCCCGGAGCCACTCCTCGTTCGCGCCCTGCCCGTTGCCCTCGTGGCGCTCGTCATGGTGATAAACCTACAGGCGACCCAACCAATCGGTTGGCTCATGCTTCTGCACGTGGTCGCGTTCTTTCTTGCGACGATGCTCTGTCACGGTCGTCTCGCCGCCGACCGACCCGAGACGGCTCACCTCACCGAGTTTTTTCTTTGGATGTCCGTCGGCGGTGTCCTCGGTGGCCTATTCAACGCCCTCCTTGCCCCTGTCCTGTTTCGGTCCGTCGCCGAATATCCTGTCGGTCTGGTGCTCGCGTGCTTCCTAGCGCTCGCGCCCTCGGCCCGAGGTCAAACCGCCCCGATCACTCCCACGGCGCCGAACCCCAATGCCAGTCTGCGCGTCGACGTCCTGTGGTCTGCGCTTCCCGGCCTACTCATTTTAGGTCTTCTCTGGGCCGCCTCGACCGCACGACTGCATCCCGATCCAGCCCTCGCCGGTCTGATCTTTGGCCCGCCTGCACTCGTCTGCTATTTCTTTTCCCGGCGCCCGCTCCGTTTCGCGCTCGGTCTGGGCGCGATGCTGCTCGCCGGAAATCTGTTCGATGGCAAAAAGGCCGCGTGCTCCACACCGCGCGCAGTTTTTTCGGCGTCCATCGTGTGACGCTTGATCCCACCAAAAATTTTCATCTACTCGTTCACGGCAAAACGCTCCATGGCATGCAGAGTCTGGACCCAGCGCACCGCCGTGAACCGCTCACCTACTATCACCGCAGCGGCCCCATCGGCCAGGTGCTTGCCTCGCTCGCTCAAGACCCTGCCGCGAAGATCGCCGCCATCGGCCTGAGCGCAGGCTCACTTGCGAGTTATGCGTTGCCGCGGCAACCGTGGACGTACTACGAAATTGATCCGGTCGTAGAACAACTCGCACGCGACGAACGCTCCTTCACGTTTCTCCGCGATTCCTCCGCCGACCTGCGCGTCATCCTCGGTGATGCCCGCCTGACGCTCGCAACCGCGCTCGACGCCGCCTACACCGTGATTGTCCTCGACGCCTTCAGCTCCGACGCGATTCCCGTCCATCTCGTCACCCGCGAAGCCTTCGCACTTTATCAACACAAACTCGCGCCGCGTGGCGTGATTGCGTGCCATATTTCCAATCTCCACCTCGATCTCGAACCCGTTTTCGCCAACCTAGTGCACGACGCCAAACTCGTCTGCCTCGTGCGCGACGACACCGTCATCTCCCCGGCCGAAGCCGCCCTCGGCAAGGCTCCTTCCGTCTGGCTCATTCTCGCGCGCAATCCGGAAAATCTCGCACCTTTTTCGAGCGACGCCCGCTGGCGCCCCGCCCGCCAGCACCAGCAGGCTGTCTGGACTGACGACTACTCCAGTTTGCTCAGCGCGTTTCGCTGGCACTAGTTTTCCTGCACCATGAAACCAAAGAAAAACACCCTCCTTCAACACTGGCTCGTAAAGTCTGAACCCGAAGCCTACGCGTGGATCGACCTCGTCCGCGATGGCCGCACCGCGTGGACCGGCGTCCGCAACTACCAAGCGCGTATCCATCTCAAAACGATGCAGCCCGGTGACCGTGTGCTTTTCTACGAGAGCGTCACCACCAAAGCCGTCGTCGGCCTCACCGAGGTTACGCGCTCCGCGTTTGCCGACACCACCGCCGAGGAGCCCGGTTGGGTTGCCGTCGAACTCAAAGCCATGAGCACGCTCACTCGCCCCGTCACGCTCGCCCAAATTAAAGCCGAGCCGGCCCTCGTCAACATCGCCCTCCTCCGGCAGAGCCGCCTCTCCGTGCTCCCACTGAGTCGCGAAGAATTTGCCCTCATTGCCGCACTCGGTGCTTAGCGGACGACGTTCCGCCCACCGCCGGTGATCAGCCCTGCGATCGCCGAACCACTTCCGGTTCAATTCGCGTCGGGCTCAATCACCACGCGAAATCCAATGTGCCCGGCGCGATCGCGCTTCTCCACGGGCCCGACTTTCAGCATTTTCAAGGCTTCGGCCGAGTCTAAATAGCTGCCGCCGGCCACTGGCGCCGTCGGACCCACCGGCAGCGGCGGTTGCAGCCACTCGGCGAGATTTCCCACCACGTCGTGGTACCCCGCCGGTGTGGCCGGTGACTTCCCCGTCTCCCGACTGCGTCCCCCGCTGTTGTCCGCCGACCACGCGCCGGCCCCGCCCGCAGTCCACGCACGGGTAAACTCCACCTCCGACGGCAACCGCACCAGCCGTCCGAGCACCCACGACAAGCGTTCGCAAAATTCCTGAGTGTCGAGCCAGCTGACCGAATCCACCGGCAAACCGCGCCCCGCCTGGCGGCTCGGATTCACGTTCATCACCCGTTGGTAAAGCTCCTGCGCCACTTCCGTAGTGAGCATCTGGAGTCGCGGCGTCCCCGGCAGCGGAGCGAGCCGCGCTAAAACCTGTTCCTGTAACGTATCCAAATCACTGGTTCTCAGCGCGAGATACGCCAGCTTCCGCTGCAAGGCCGGATCCAACGAGCGACTCCGAGGATACTCGGCCGCCACCTTCTCCACGATCTTTAGCGCCACCGATAGTTTCTCCGTTGCCGCCGAATTCTGCCGACGGCGCAGCGCCTCGCTCAGCTCCCGGTCGATCATCGCCGCGCGTCCCAGCAGCTCCGTCGACAGCACCGTCTGCCGCCGCCCATCCAAATCCTCGGCGCGCGCCTCCGAGGCAAAGCGGCTCTTGGAAAATTTCGCATTGATCTCCTGCTGCCCCGCCGCTGCGGCCGCGTATGACGCCGCCGCTTCCTGTACCCGCCCGGCCTTCGCGGCCGCGTCGCCGTCTCGCTCCCGCGCCGTCACCACCGCCGCGAGTCCCGCCGCCCGCAGCGAGGCCAATTCTCCGTCGATCTTGTCGAGCGCCGCCACGTCCGCGTACCGCGTCGCGGGGAACCGCTGGTTCAACTCCGCCTGCGACTTTCTCGCTTCCGTGTAGGCGTTCTGTGCGTCCTCCCATTTCTCCTGCGCAATGGCGGAACGCGCGAGCGTCAGGGCCGTCGCCACCGCCGCGCGCAACGGCTCCGCCTCGGTCCCGGAGACCTCCTGCGCGAGTCGCGACTCGCGCGACACATCCTTCGGCTCATCCTTCGTCGCGTTCGCGTTAGCCTCCCGTTGCAGTCGCAGCGCCTCCTGCATTTTCTCCCGCGCCTCGGCGCCTCGCCCTGCCTGCTGCGCCGCCAGCGCCTCTTTTTCCAACACCGTGCTCCGCGCGAGCGCCCCGCGCGAACGTTGCGAGCCCCGCGCCCCTTCCAAAGCCGCCAGCTTCGCCGCGTGTTCGGTGCTCACCGTCGGCTCCAACCGCATGAGCTCGCGCTGCTTTTCGATCGCCCGATTGAGCATCGCCGCCGCCATCTCCTCCGGCACACCCGCTTCGAGCGCGCGCCGGTAATTTTTTTCCAACACGTCGGCCTCACCCGCCACGCGCCGCCTGGCAGCCAGCCGGTCCACGGCTTCCTTCGGTGGCGCCGCGAGTGGTTTCGTCGACTTTTCGGAGCCGAACGTGTGCCACCCCAACCAGCCCACGAGCGCCAACATGACCACGCCCGCGATCGCCGGACCTGTGTATGGCTCCGCGTCTTCGAGGCGGTCTTTCCACGTCGGTCGATAGGACATTCGCTTGAGCAAAGGTTCGTCCGGGTAAATTGCAACGCGTTGTCCATCGGCCCTCACCGGACGCGTTCACCCGTTGTAGTGCTCGACACCGTCCGGCGATTTTGCGTCTTTGCCCGACGTGCCCGCAATCACTCAGCTCACGATTCTCGCCCCCGGTCTCCTCGGGGGATCGGTTGCCCGCGCCGCGCGCCAGCGCGACGTCGCGCAACGCATCGTGCTGTGGACCCGCCGACCGGAATCACGGCTCAAACTTCGCGCGCAACCGTGGTGCGACGCCGTCGCGGACACGCCCAACGCAGCCGTCCGCGGCGCCGACCTCGTCTTGATCGCCGCACCCGTCGACCAGATCGTCCCCCTCGCCCGCCAAATCGCCCCCGACCTTGCACCCGGCACGCTCGTCACCGACGTCGGCAGCGTAAAAAACGAAATCTCCCGCCTCGGTCACGCCGCCCTCGCACCCCACGCCCACTTCGTCGGTGCCCACCCGATGGCCGGCTCCGAAAAAACCGGCTGGGAACACAGCACCGCAACCCTCTTCGAACACCGTACCTGTTTCGTCACTCCGCTCGCCGTTACCGCCGCCCAGGCCACCGCCACCGTCGTCGAATTTTGGCACGCACTCGGCGCCGAGGTCGTGACGGTCGCGCCTGACCAGCACGACGAAATCGTCGCGCACATCAGCCACCTGCCTCAAGTCATCGCGTCCAGTCTCTGCGGATTTCTCGCCACAAAAAATCCCGCATGGCGCCACCACGCCGGCGGCGGCCTGCGCGACACCACGCGCATCGCCGGCAGCGACCCACAAATCTGGCGCGCGATCCTCGAACAAAATCGCGACGAGGTTCTCCGCGCCCTAAGCGGCTTCGAAGACGAGCTCCATAGCCTGCGCACCGCTCTCGCCAACCGCGACTACGTCGAAGTCGCCGCCCGTATTGAGCGCGGCAAAGCTTACCGCGACCAATTCCGCCCGCTGCCGTGACTACCGTCCTGCCCGACCATCTACTCATTCAGCCCTTCACGCGGCCCGCCCGTGGCACCGTCACTCTGCCCGGCTCGAAAAGCCTCACCAACCGCGCCCTCCTCCTCGCCGCCCTCTGCGACCGGCCCGTCACGCTGACGGGCGCGCTCTTTAGCGAAGACACGCACCTGATGGCCGAAGCCCTCCGGAAACTCGGCTTCACCGTCACCGCCGACGACTCCGCCCAAACCCTCCGCGTCTCCGACCAAACCGCCGCTTTCCCCAGCACTTCGATCTCCGCGCCGATCGACCTCTTCGTCGGCCTCGCTGGCACCGCCGCCCGTTTCCTCACCGCCCTCTGCGCTGTAGCGCCCTGCGGCATCTATCGCCTCGATGGCGTGCCCCAGATGCGCAAGCGCCCGATGAAACCCCTCATCGACGCACTCCGCACCCTCGGTGCCGAGATCCACTGCACCGGTGTCGAAGGATTTTTCCCGTTCGAAATTCACGCCCACGGCCTCGGCGGTGGGCCCGTCTCCATCGACGCCAGCGAGAGCAGCCAACTGCTCTCCGCGCTCCTGATGGTCGCACCCCACGCCGCTGCGCCAATCGAAATCACCCTCGTGGGCGGCGTCCGCTGGCCCTTCGTCGCGATGACGATCAATCAAATGGCTCAGTTCGGTTTCGCGCAAAAACTCACGCGTGCCGGCGATACCATCGCGATTCCCGCAGGCCGCTATGCCGCGCCCGCAACCTACGCCATCGAACCCGACGCGACCGCTTCGAGCTATTTCACCGCCCTCCCGCTCGCCGTCGGCGGTACCACGCACATCGCCAACTTGCTCCCGCCCGCCCACGGCCTCCAGGGCGACTCCCAATTTCTCTACGTCCTCACGCGTCTCGGTGCCGAAGTCGCTCCGTTCGACGGTGACGTCGACATCACGGTTCGGCCCGGCACCGTCCTCCGCGGAATAACGCAGAAATTTTCCGAATTCTCCGACACTTTTCTCACCCTCGCCGCCCTCGCCCCGTTGCTCGCAGGCCCCACCACCATCACCGGCATCGCTCACTCGCGAAAACAGGAGACCGACCGTGTCGCCGGTATGGTCGCCGAACTTCGCAAACTTGGCCAAGACGTCCACGAACACGAAGACCAAGACGGCCTCACCATCACGCCCGACCTCTCCGAACTCCGTCGTCGCTCCGCCACCACTCCGCTTGCAATCGAAACCTACGGCGACCACCGCTTCGCCATGAGTTTCGCCATTCTCGGCTGCCACAACCTCCACGGCTCGCGCGATTCCGCCCCGCGCCCGTGGCTCACCATCCGCAATCCCGCCTGCTGCGCCAAAACTTTTCCGCACTTTTTCGAGTTGCTGGAAACGCTGCGGGAAAACTCCCTCGCCCCGTGACGCCTCCCGTGACCGCCGCCGCCCCTTTCCTTATCGTTGCCATCGACGGCGGCGCCGCTTCTGGAAAATCCTCCTCGTCACGCCTGATCAGCGAGCGTTTTAACTTCCTCCACGTCGACACCGGGTCCTTTTATCGGGCCCTCACCGCCGGCCTGCTGCGCGCCGGCGCAGCGCCGACCGACCTTGCGACCGTGCAGACGGCTCTGGCGGCTCTCCGGCTGGGCACTGCTTTGAACGGCCGCTCCGCCCAAATGGAAATCTCCGGCCAACCCGTCGCCGACGCCGAGATTCGCACCTCCGCCGTCAATGCCGCCGTCTCCCACTTCGCCGCGATTCCCCAACTCCGCGCCGCGCTCCTCGCCTATCAACGCGGCCAGGCCGACGTCGCCCGCGCCCACGGCCTCTGCGGTCTCGTCATGGAGGGCCGCGATATCGGTTCCGTAATTTTTCCCGACGCCGATTTCCGCTTCTTCCTGCACGCCGATCCCGTCGAACGCGCTCGCCGCCGCGCCAACGAGGGCCAGCAAGATTCCATCGTCGAACGCGACCGCCTCGACTCCTCCCGCAAAACCGCCCCGCTGGCCTGCCCCGTCGGCGCGACCTCGATCGACACCACACACATCGGCCTCGCCCAGGTCGTCGCCCTGATGGCTGCGGCCATCGCCACCAAACTCGCTGCTGCATGAGCCACGCTTTCCCTCAGGAGACGATGCAGCCGATCTACGGTGTCTGCCACTACCTTTTCGGCGTGCTTCACGCCGTGTTCTTCCGTGGTGAGGTCATCGGCGTGGAAAACCTGCCAACTTCCGGCGGTTTCCTCGTCGCCGCCAACCATACCAGTTTTCTCGATCCGCCTTTCATCGGTTGCCAGGTCCCACGCCAAATCGCCTACTTTGCCCGCAAGACACTTTGGAACAGCCGCTTCGCCTCGTGGTGGCTCGACTCCGTCGGCACCATCCCCGTCGACCGCGACGGTGGCCAAGACGTGAGTGCCATCAAGCGTGTCCTGAAAGCCATCAAGGAAAACCGCGGCCTCATCCTCTTCCCCGAGGGCACGCGTTCACTCGACGGCACCCTCCAAGCCGCCAAAGCCGGCGTCGGCCTCATCGCGTGCCGCACCCAAGTCCCCGTCGTGCCCGCGCGTATTTTCGGCTCTTTCGAAGCCCTCGGCAAGGGCGTGAAATTTCCCCGCCTCGGCACCCGCGTGACCGTCGTCTTCGGTCGCCCGATTCTCCCCGCCGCCTACGACGATTCCAAGTCCGGCAAAGAGCGTTACCAGATCGCCAGCGAACGCATCATGGCGGAGATCGCCCGGCTCGCGCCCCCGCCCGTCACGGTCGTCTGATGGTCGTCCCCGTCAGCGCTGTGCAGGTCGCCAAGCCCTGCTCGCGGTCCGCCACTCGCCCTCGCGTTCGCCCCATCTTTCGGCAAGCCGTCCGTCGCATAGAGCGCAACTACGCTGAGCAGACTTCGTGGTTTCTCATCCTCGAAACTTGCAACGGCCGCGAGCAGGCCCTCGCCAACGACGCCGCCGTCTTCGGGAAGGTCATACTGCGAATCAGCCGTCTCTCCGCGGGGTTGCAGGTTCTCACCTCAGTCCGCTCGCCTTGCGCGCCCGGCCAATCACCTGCTCCGCCACCGCGCGAGCCCGCTGCGCACCGTCGCGCAGCACCGCGTCCACGTGGTCGAGATTCGCCGCTAGCTCCGCGCGCCGCGCGCGTGCCGCTGCAAAATAATTCCAGTAGTGCTCGAACAGCGCTTTCTTCAAATCGCCGTAGCCCAGCCCGCCCGCGCGCAGCCGATTTTCGGTGTCCGTCGCAACCTCGACCGTAGCAAAAAATTTCAACAATTGGATCGCAAGATTCTTGTCCGCGTCCGGCTTCGGCTCCGCCGGCGTGCGTGAATCCATCACGATCCCCATGATTTTTTTCCTCAGTACCTTCTCATCGCCAAAAATCTCGATCGTGTTGCCGTGGCTCTTGGACATTTTTTGCCCGTCGAGCCCGGGAATCACCGCCACCTCGTCGCGAATTTCCGACTCCGGCACGACGAGCGTCTCGCCGTAAGCTTCATTGAACTTGATCGCCATGTCGCGCGTCATTTCGACGTGCTGCTTCTGATCGCGTCCCACCGGCACGCGATGCGTGTCGTAGAGTAAAATATCCGCCGCCATCAGCACCGGATACGCAAACAACCCAAAGTTCGGCGAAATCCCCTTCGCCGTCTTGTCCTTGTAGCTGTGCGCGCGCTCCATCAGCCCCATCGGCGCGAGCGTGCCCAGCATCCACATCAGTTCGCAAACCTCGGGCACATCACTTTGCCGCCAAAAAACACTCGTCTGCGGATCGAGCTCGCACGCGAGCCAGTCGAGCGCGATGCCGTGGGTATTCTTCCGCCGCTCCGCCGCATCGGTCACCGTCGTCATCGAGTGGTAGTCCGCGATGAAATAGAAACAATCGCCGCGCACTTGCGCATCGATCGCCGGGCGCATTGCGCCAAAATAGTTCCCGATGTGGAGCGTGCCCGAAGGCGTGATACCGGTGAGTGTGCGCATGAAAAGAAAAGTGCACTTCGGCGACGGACCTCCCGCGCGTCAATCCCGGCGCGGGATCAGTTTTATCGTCGGCCGCACATGAGCAATCATGGCAGGTGGCAGGTAACCCGAAAACGCCATGGCTGGCATGACTAGCGCGCGCGGCCCGAGGAGTGTGCCGGGGTTCAGCACCGCGTTGCAGCCGACCTCGGCGTGGTCACCCACGATCGCGCCAAATTTTTCCAGACCCGTCTCATAAGTTACCTCCGGAAGCCGCACCACAATCGGTTGCTGATCGAGTCGCAAATTCGAGCAGATCACCCCCGCTCCAAAGTGCGCGCCATTCCCCAGAATCGAATCACCCACGTAGCTGAAGTGTGGCACCTGCACGTGATCCATCAAGAGGCAGTTCTTAAACTCACACGCATTACCCAAGACGCACCCTTCACCCACGATTACGTTGCCCCGGATGTAAGCCCCCGGCCGAATCTGAGTGTTCGCCCCAATCCACGCCGGACCGATAATCGTCGCATAAGCCGGCAGTTTCACCGTCGGGTGCATAAAGACGGGACCCTCGATCTGCACCCCCGACGGCCGCTCCAGCGACGACCCCGCCGCGCTCAATTCCTGCGCCGCCAACGCCGCACCAATCTGTTTCAACCAATCCCATGGGGGCACGTCGGCGGGAAAATGCCCCGCGAAGAGCGTGAGCGATCGTGGCAGGGCAAAAAAATCGGAGGCTTTCACGCTCCCAACGTGCACAGTTTCTTCCCGCGTGGGAAGCGGGACTTCGCCGGCCTTCGCGCGAGGCGAAAAAAAGGGCCACCGGCTCCGCGCCGATGGCAGCGTCGATGGCCGCACCTCACGCCAACGCGTCACGGCAATATTTCACTGCCCGCGCAATCTCGCCCATCCGCGTGGATGTCTCGGGAACTTTATATTCAAATTCAATCGTTGCCTGGATGGCCCACTTGTTATCCCGGATCAATCGCAGCACGTCTTTGATCGGCGTGTCGCCTTCGCCAAACGGCGTGTTCGGGCCGTTTTTCGTCTGCTTGTCCAGTTTCCGATCCTTGATGTGGACATGCGAGATCCGCGCGTGGTGCCGCTTCATGAACTCCACAGGCGAGCCATTGTCCCCGGCGACGTAGTGGCCGATGTCGAGATTCGTGCCGACAAATTTCCCGAGCGTGTAGCTGTGTTCATACTGTGCTCCCGCCGTACTCGCGTGACCGTGCAACGCGATCATCAACCGGTGTTTCTCGGCAAACTCGCCCACCCGCCGCACGTCGGCATCAACCTTGGAAATCTCTGTCGAGATCGCCCGCGCTCCGAGCAGCTTCGCCATCGTGAAACTGTAATCGAGTTCCTCGGGGGTCATCGCGAAGATCCCGTCCACCTTGAGAATCTCAATGCTCACGCCGCCTTCATCATACATGCGGCGAAAATCTTTCACGCGATCCATCGTCGCCGACTTCCGCCACTCACGGATCTTCGCCGTGTTACCGTCGGCCGCCGCTCCCGCCTTCGGGGAGCCGGTCTTGGCCGCCACCACAATCGCGGGCATCCCCATAAACAACTCGACCGGCTGCGCGCGCAACTCGACCGCACTGAGGTTGAGCTCGCGACAATTTTTAAGAATTTCGTCACCAGCCATCGTCCGCCCACCAAAACTGTAGGGCACGTTCAGGCCGATGTGCACTCCGGCGACCCGGGAGTTCGGCTTGCCGCCGCTGGCGGCCGCCCGCAAGGGATTCAGGGCCGAAAACATCCCGGCCGCAGGGAGCGCGGTCAGGGCGAGTTTTGTAAATTCACGGCGGGTGCAGGCAGACATCATGATATTCTTGGAGTAGAGCGATTCGGGGATTCGGCTGAACAGAACGTTCGACCTGAGCATCAGCAGTAGCCCACGCGAGCAAAACCGAGCAAGTCGATTCAGTCTTAATCCCCTCCACCGGTAATTGGCATCGCCCTTCTTCTCGGCATCCGCGTAATCAGGTTCGTTTCATGCCTGACCAAGCCATCCTCAACCACGCCGCGCAGATTCTTGCCGCGGTCTCCGCCGACCAGCGCGCCGATACCGCTCTCCGTTTCTATTTCGAAGGGCACCGCTATCTCCAGCCGCCCGCCAAGCGCCTGATCAGCCACACCGTCTTCGTCTACTACCGCTGGTTCTCTTGGCTCGATCCGAAGGATCCGCCCCAACGCCGCCTCGAACACGCCGTGGCTATGCAGGAGCGGTTCACCGCCGATGCGAAATCGGTCAAAGCCGAGACCCTCGCAGTGCGCGCCCTGCCCGCGTGGCTCGCCGCCGAGATGGACCTGCCCCACGACTACCTCCGGCAACTGCAACGCGACCCCGCGCTCTGGCTCCGGGCCCGCCCCGGCCAAAGCGCCGTGCTCGCGAAATCACTTTTCGCCTGCGAAACGAGTGACCGCGCGCCCGACGCCCTGCGCTTCACGGGCACCCAGGATCTGTTCAAGACCGAACAATTCAAAACCGGTGAATTTGAAATCCAAGACCTCGCCTCCCAACTCGTCGGCGTCGCCGCCGCGCCCGTGCCCGGCGAGACATGGTGGGACGCCTGCGCCGGTGAAGGTGGAAAAACCCTGCACCTCGCCGATATCATGAAGAACAAGGGCGTGGTCTGGGCCACGGATCGCAACGAACGCCGCATCGACACGCTCAAGCGCCGCGCCGCCCGTGCGAAACTGTTCAACTACCGCACCGAATACTGGGACGGCGGTTCGCGGCTCCCCTCAAAAACAAAATTCGATGGCATCCTCCTTGATGCCCCGTGCAGCGGCGTCGGCACTTGGCAGCGCAATCCGCACGCCCGCTGGACCACCACGCCCGAAGACGTCCGCGAGCTCGCCGCCACTCAGCTCGCACTCCTGAACAACGTCGTCGTCGCCCTGAAGCCCGGCGGTCGCCTCATCTACTCCGTCTGCACGCTCACCCGTAGCGAGACCACCGCTGTCACCGACGCCTTCAGCGCCGCGCACCCGGAACTCGATCCGCTGCCGCTCCAAATTCCCACCGGATCGAACACTCAGCCCTCCGCTCTCAGCTCTCGGCTCCTCCTCTGGCCCCACGAGCTCAACGCCAACGGCATGTTCATCGCCGCGTGGCACCGCCGTTGACGTTTCCCGCCCGCCGCCGCAACGTTCCGCCATGCTCTCGACCCACGCCCGCCCAATTACGCGTCACGAGTATGCCACGATTCCGTTCGGCGCACCGAACTACCAACTCATCGAGGGAGACCTCGTCATGGCCCCGTCCCCCGGCACCTTTCATCAAGACATCGCAGGCAAGCTGCGCCTCATCATCGGCAATTTTCTCGACACGCATCCCTTCGGCCGCCTGTTCATCGCCCCGCTCGACGTCCATCTCTTGGACATCAACATCTACCAACCCGATCTCTTTTTCATCCGGAGCGAAAACACGGCGATCATCGAGGAACACGGCATTGAAGGCGCACCCGACCTCGTCGTCGAAATCCTCTCCAAGACCACCGAGAAATACGACTTGGGCATCAAGCGCTCCGTCTACGCCCGCACTGGCGTAGAGGAGATGTGGATCGTCGATCCCGCCCAGCGCACGCTCGCGCTCTACCGCCTGACCGAAAACCCCGCCACCCCCGCCGCCACTTACCGCCCCGGCCAGTCGTTCGGCAGCGTGCTGCTCCCGGGCTTGACGATCGCGGTCGCCGCCCTGTTTGCCACCTGACCGTCCGCCGCCTGCGTTGGAAAAAATAACCGCCGCGACCGTCCGCGCCGATTTCAACGACCTCGTCGCGGTCGTCCACTACACCCGCGCCGCGCACGAACTCGGTCTCTGGGCTTCCGAGCGCAAACTCATCGAGCGCTTCTTTCCCGACCGCTCCGCCCCGCTCCTCGAGGCCGGCTGCGGCGCCGGCCGCGTCAGCATCGCGCTTTGGACGCTTGGCTATCGCGCGCTCACCGCCTTTGATTTTGCCGATGAACTCGTGGACCAAGCCCGCAGCCTCGCGGCCGAGCGCGGCGCCGACACGGGCCCGCATGCCGTTCGTTTCCTCCATGCCGACGCCACCCGCCTGCACGAATGTCACGTAATCCGTGACACTTTTTCCGGCGCCCTTTTCCTCTTCAATGGTCTGATGCAAATTCCCGGTCGGGAAAATCGGCTCGCGGCACTTCGCGATCTGCACCGCGTCTGCACGCCGGGCGCTCCCATCCTCTTCACCACTCATGATCGCGACTCGTCGCCCCTCGAGCGCGCCCAATGGCGTCTTGAAAAACTGCGCTGGTCCCGTGGCGAACAGGACCCGCGCTTGCTCGAGTTCGGCGACCGTTACTTCGACGAGTCCGGTGTTGGCCGCACGTTCATGCACTTGCCTGATCGCGCCGAAATTCTCGCCGATCTCGCCGCGACTGGCTGGACCCATGAGTTCGACGGCCTCCGGCGCACGATTGCGAAAGAGGCCAAGGCGGTTCACGAATTCTCCGACGAATGCCGCTTCTGGGCGGCGCGAAAGTAGCGGCGTCCCGTCAGCCGCCTCTCCCCGTCAGAATCCAGTCTGCAACGAAAGTGCGACGCGGCTCGCGAGTTTTTCGCCGCTGCGAATATCGCCCGCATAACCCAACGAAGCGCTCCAGTTTTTCGCAAAGAAGAGGGTCGCCGCTCCCCCCAGTTCCCAGCCACTACCATCGCCGTCCACGACATTGATCGTCGTTGTCCGGGTAAAGTTGTTGGTCAACTTGCCAGACACGCTCCGGTTCTTGTCCGTCACTTCCCCGTGCCAGGCAGCGCGGAAATCAAAATGCAGCGCGTGCGCCGCCAGCTTCGTGTCCGTGCCGACATCGAGGCCCACGCTGCCGGCGGAACTCCTCGCTTCTTGTCCGTCGAAATCCAACGCGACCATCGGCACATCTTTTTCCATGTAGCCAGCCACCTTCACCCGCTCCGTGCGCAAGCCAGCCCACGGGCGCAAACGGAATCCGGAGTTTTCCACGCTCCACATTGCCTTCATCCCGGCACCCCAATGCGAGCCGCTGGTTTTGCCACGGGTCTGGAAGCCGGCCAATCCCGAGGTGCGATGGATGCCTTTCAAGTCGAGTGTGCCATACGCGGCGTCGAAGGCGAACGTGACCGGTCCACCCCGCCAAACCCCGTAGGCCCGTCCCGTGATATCTTCCATCGAGAAATCGCCACCGGCGGCGCTAAACTTCGCGTTCAGGCGGCCACGGTTGAGCGCCGCTCCCGCGAGAAACCCGTCGCTCACCTTGATGTCGGCACCCGCCGTCACCACCTGCGCCGTATAGGAAAATGTCTTCTGCCAGCCGTCCGCTGCCCGCTCGCCGTCCCCGTAATGGAACGATGCATAGGCATCGGCGCGCCCGGTCGCGCGCGTCGACGACGCGAGCTGCCCGACACGCGTATCCACCGCGCTTGACTCCAGAGCCTTGAGCGCCAGCGCGGCACTCCCCAGCGACGCGGAAAAACCGATCACGGGCTCGGGATTGAGCGTTTCAATGATCGCATTCGCCAGCAATGCATGGGTCTTCGCCGTCGGATGGATGTCGTCAAAGAAAACGTAATTATTCGGATCGCCGCCACCGCCGACCGCCGCAGGCGCGATGACAAAGGATGTGACGTTGGTGTAACCAAGCGCCTTGTGGTCGAGAATGATTCGGTCCAGCGCTCCCTGTAAATCGAGGTAGACGAGGTTCGCGTCCGCTGCTGCCGCACCGCTCGCAATGGTTCGCAGCCGAGACGTCAGTTCATTGTTAAAGGCCGTAGTCGCCCGCAGACCGAAGGCCATACCCGTGCTACCTGCCCCCACCGAGCGCGGGGTCGCTCCCAGATTGGGCAGACCGCCGATGACGATAGTCTTCGCCCCGAGGCCGACCAGCGTTTGCACACCGTTCGCCACGGTGACGGCGGCATTGAATCCCGCCGTGTCAATGTTAGTCGGATTCGCCGCGGTCGCCGGGGACGTGAGCACCGGAATCAGGTCGTTCGCGCCGAAGAGCACCGTAAACAAATCAGTTTTTACCGGCGCAACGGCTCGAGCTTGGAAAAGTCCCAGCTGGATCGCCATCGCAGGAGGCAGGGTGCTCGACCCGCCGGCGGTCGCTCCGCCAAACGCAAAATTCAGACTGCTCTTCACACTGGCAGGCGCGGTCACGGTCAGCGCCAGCGCGTTACCCAAAAGTTCGGTAAACGCGCGGCCGTTCGAAAACCTTCCCTGAAAATAAGGCGGCGGCGGACTCGGCGCACCCAGAGCACTCGTCGCGGCAAATAGATTACCGCTGTCGCTCAGGCTGTCGCCGAACGAATATTGATTCGAGAACGTGCGGTTTTGTGCGAACGCGGTCGCCGCAAGGACGATCGCAACGAGGGAGGCTCCGGCGCCATTGACGAGATTTTTCATGGGTAGATAGAAGGGATTGCTAGCCGCCACAAAAGACCGTCCATCGGCGGGCGCAAGCCGCAAGGCATGGCCCACAATGTGGCCCCGCCGCTTCACCGGCCTTGCTCCGCGCCCCACCGACTGTAATTTCCACCCAATGTTTGCCGGACTCAATGATCGTGCATGGCTGTGGATTGCCGCGGGTTTCTACCTGGCGGGATTCGTTTTGGGCACGTTTTCAATTTTGCGTGGCGGGCGTCCGTCGGGGGCAGCGATGTATGTCCTCATCGCCGTTGGCTACGTACTCCAGCTCGTCGGCCTCGGGCTGCGCGGTCGGGCGGTGGGCGGCTGCCCCCTCGGGAATAACTTGGAAATTTATCAGTTCACCGCGTGGTCCGCCATCACGCTCTACCTCGTGATCGGCGTCACGTTTCGCACCAGCCTCCTCGGCTACTTCACGTCATGCCTCGCGGCCACGCTCACCCTCGTGTCGCTGGCCATTCCGGCGTGGGATCCGGCGCTGCGACTGCACATTTTCGGCGGCAATCCTTGGATCGAACTGCACGCCGCTCTCGCGGTGTTCAGCTACGGAGTCTTTGGGCTGCTCGCGCTCACCTCCATCATGTTTTTGGCGCGCAACCACTCGCTCAAATCGAAAAACCTCGGCGGCTGGGTGTCGTTCCTCCCCGCCATCATCGATCTTGATCACATCGGGGTCCGCTTGCTCGGCATGGGTGTGGCCATCCTGGCCACCTCCCTCGCCGTCGCCTCCGCCTATTGGCTCCGCGATACTGCGAGCGCGAACTCCTTGAAAATTTTCTGCACCGTCGCCGTGTGGGCGGCCTACGCGATCACCCTTGGCCTCAGGCTTGGCGGCCGCCTCCTCGCGCGACGTTTCGCCCTGACCTGCCTCCTGATTTTCCCTCTGGCGCTGCTTTCTCTGGAGGTGGTTAACTCACGCCGCCCACTCGTCGCGCCCCACGCTCCGCTCAGTGGTGCGGCTAAGCGATGAACACTGCGGGATTTTTTGTCATTGGGGCCACCCACCATCGTGCTCCGCTGGAGGTGAGGGAAAAACTTTCCCTCGCCGTCGAAGCGGCGGAAGCCCTCCGCGGGGAACTCGCCGGCATCGCCGGTCTCCACGAGTTCGCGATGCTCAGCACGTGTAACCGCATCGAGTTTTACGGCGTAGCGTCGCATCCGGAAACCGCCGCCCGCGTCTCGGCGACGTTTTGCGCCCGCCAAAATTTTGATTCCGACGTTTTCGAAAAAATCTGCCTGAGCCACAGCGGCCGCGACGCCGTCCAACACTTGCTCGAGGTCGCGGCCGGTCTCGACTCTCAGATGATCGGCGAAACCGAGATTTTCGGTCAGGTCAAAGACGCCTACGCTACGGCGCAGGCCCGACGCTCCACCGGGCCGGTGCTGAATCGTCTGTTTCAAAAAAGCTTCCAGGCCGCCAAGCACGTCCGCTCCACGACCGCCATTACGACCGGCCAAGTCAGCGTCGCCAATGTCGCCGTTGACCTCGCGCTCACCATTTTTGGCGAACTTGCCGAGACCCGTATTCTCCTCATCGGCGCGGGCGACATTGGCGAAAAAACGGCCAAAGCGTTTCAAAGCCGCGGCGCTGGCGCCCTCACCGTGGCAAGCCGGAGATTTGAGCGCGCCATGGAACTGGCGACAGCTCTCAGCGCGAGCGCCATGCCGTTTGAGCAAACCAACACCCGGCTCAGTGAATTCGATGTCGTCGTGTGCGCCACCTCCGCGCCTGAGGCCGTCGTGTCGCTCGCCGCTGCAGCCTCCGCCATTCGCAAGCGCCCTGCTCGTCCGTTGTTCTTCATCGATCTGGCTCTCCCGCGCGATGTCGAGCCGACGGTCGCGCAGCTCGACAACGTGTTCCTCTACAATCTCGACGACCTCGCGACGATCGCCGAGGAAAACCGCGCCGCCCGCGTCACCGAACTCGTCAAGGCCCGCGCCATCGTGGCCGAAAAAGCCGATCTCCTCTGGAAACAGGTCGAGGCGCAAGTCCTCGCCTTGGCGCCGGCTCCCACCGCGGATCTCGGTTCTGCCTTGCCTCACCCGACGCACCAACGTGCGGACTGATTCGCCGAGGCAGGCTTAAGCGCGGCGATTTGTTGGGCGGCCTCCCCTCCGTCCATCGCCAGCAGCTGCACATCATGCGCGCTCTGTCGCCGTGGCGGCGCGTCACCGCCGCAACGAACGAAAATCAGCATGCCCCCCTGTCCCCTCGCCCTTGACCCGCCTTCACGGGATCATCCGCGCCAGCCATTCCGCCGCCGTGCCGCTCGCCGGCACGTTCAACAATTCCCGCAATCGCCCTGCCTGCTCCGCCGTCCGCTGCGTCCGCGCCGGATCATGCAGGCACGCGCGAAGCTGAGCCGCCAGCGCGTCTGCTCGCGCGGCCCCTTGGATAAATTCGGGATACATCGGCTCCTTCAACAAGAGATTTGCGATGCCGAGATACTCGATCTTCACGAGCATTTTACCCAAAAGATAAGTCAGCCAGTTCGCTCGGTAGGCGATCGCGCCCGGGATGCCCGCGAGCGCACAGTGCATCGACATCGTCCCGCTCGACGTGAGCACGGCCGACGCCGCGACCGCCCCGCCCATTCTCCGGCACCGCACATTCTGCGGCGGATTCGCCGCCCGCAGCACCGCGAGGATTTCGTCGCTGGGATAAAGCACCACCGCCTCCGCCCCCAGCCGCTCGCGCGCAAACTCCGCAAACCCCGCCAGCAGCGCCGGAAAAATCCGTCCGACCGCCTGCTTCCGACTCCCCGGCAATAGCAGCACCGGCCCCGCCGGATCGTAGCTCACCGGTGCCGCGTGCTCCGGCGCTACGAACGGATGACCGACAAACTCCACGGGCAACGCTGTATCCGCGTAACACTTCACCTCGAACGGAAAAATCACCGCCATCGCGTCGAGGTCGCGCGCCATCGCGAAACGCCGCCCCGTCTTCCACGCCCAGATCTGCGGTGAGATGTAGTAGAGCGTTTGGATTTTTCCGCCGCCCTTCACTGACAGTCCGCGCTCTCGCAGCGCCGCCGCCAACCGGAGATTCAGCCCAGGATAGTCCACGAAACACACCGCGCGCGGCCGGTGCTCGGCGATCCACCGCAACGTCTCTTCGAACAACGCTCGGAAAAACGAGTAATTTTTCAACACCTCCACCAGCCCCACCACCGACGACGAGGTCAGGTCGTGCAGCACCTGCGCCCCGGCCCCTGACAATGCCGGCCCGCCGAGCGCCGCAACCGCGAGCCCCGGATGCTTCGCGCGCAACGCCCGAATCATCCGGGCCCCGTGCTCATCCCCGGAGTGTTCACCCGCGACGATCAGCACATCCACGCGCCCGCCCACCGGCGACGGTAATCGAAACGGCAACGTCTGTCCGCTCATTGGCTTTCTCCGCGTCCTCCGCGTCCTCCGCGTTTCAAAATTTGTCTCATTTTTCTCCCGCGCGAATCTGCTCCGTGATCGTAATCGCCACTTCCAGCGCGCTCGTCCCGAGCGCCGCGCCCACCTTCGGCTGCTTCGCCGCCCCCACACTCTCGACGAAGTGCGCCAGCTCGAGCGCCAGGGGTTCACCCTTCTCAATCGGAATCTGCTTCACCGGAATCGCGCTCAAGTCGCCCGCCTTGACCAACCCGAGTTTCATTTTCACTCCGTAGGCGATGATGTCGTTTTTCTTCACCAAGTGCCCGGCCTGATTCATGAAATCGAGCGAGAGGTAGGCGTTGCCCTGAAAAATCCGGATCTCCCGCGCTTTCTTCGTGCTCATCCGGCTCGCACTGAGATTCGCGACGCAACCGTTCTCAAACTGGATCCGCGCATTCGCGATATCTTCGCTCTTCGAAAGTACCGTCACACCGACACTGTCGATCTTGGCGATCGGCGACTTCACGAGCGCCAACACAATGCCAATATCGTGGATCATCAGATCGAGCACCACGCCCACTTCGGTCCCCCGCGGTTGATACGGAGCCAAGCGCTCCGCCGTGATGTAGCGCGGCTCATCGATTTCTTTCTCCAAAAAACTCATCACCGGATTGAAGTGCTCGATGTGCCCGACTTGCACGATGCAGTTTTTCGCCCGAGCCGCCGCCACCACCCGCTCCGCTTCTTCCAGCGAGGCGCAGATTGGTTTCTCAATCAGTAAATGACATCCCTGCGCCAACAGCGGCAACGCCACTTGCTCGTGCTTATCCGTCGGCACGACCACGGACACGGCATCGCACGCCGCGCCCAACTCCTCCAGCGTGGCAAACCTCCGGCAGTTAAACTTCGCGCAAATCTCCGCCGCGCGCGCGTTACTCGTCTCAAAAATACCGACCAACTCCGCACCCGGCAGAGCCGGGTAGATCCGCGCGTGGTGCTGCCCCAAGGAGCCGACACCGACGACCCCGCAGCGGATTTTTTTCGTGGGCTTGGAAAACATACGTTGGTTTTGGTTCTAGAGAGGATTCCCCAGATTAACAGGCTTAACTCCGTGACGCTCAGCCGCTCGGTGAAATCACTGAATTTTTATTTTCCGCCGTTGCCTGACGGTCCCCGTTCATTCACCGCTCAATTCAGCCATGACGATGCCGTGATAACTGGGTGCAGACAGCAAACCCACGCGGTAAATCTCGATTTCAGGCCCGATGGCGCGTGCCGCTGCTCTGAGGAGCGAGCTCTCAGCGCTCCGGGACTCGGATGGAATTAAATCCCCAAAGCTGCGCGGGGATCGGAGGGCCAACCAAGGAAGCGATGAAGGAGTTTACCTGAGGTAGATGACTAAAATCGGTGACGGGGGATGGCACTTCACGGCCCACCCGATTTGCCATTTTATATTTGGCCGGGTCCTTTGATGCGGATTAACTTCTGCCCAATCCCACGCCAACCTGTTCTTTCGTTCATCGTTTGATCACCCCGTTCAAAATTGCGATCCTCGGCGGAGACGGTATCGGACCCGAAGTTGTGGCCGAGAGCGTCAAAGTCCTCCGCGCCGTCGAAACCCTGCTCAAGGACATTCGCTTCGACCTTGTCGAACACTCCGTCGGCGTCGGCGAATTTCTCCGCAGCGGCGACCCACTCCCGCCCGCCACACTCGAACGCATCAAGGAGGCCGACGCCATTCTCCTCGGCGCGATGGGCCTGCCGTCCGTCCGCTGGCCCAGCGGCGTCGAGATGACACCCCAGATCGACCTCCGCGAGCAACTCGACCTCTACAATGGCGTGCGCCCCATCCGCCTGTATCACGAGTTGCACACACCCCTCCGCGGCTACAGCGCCAACGGCACCGGCCGGCGCATCGATTTCGTGATCATCCGCGAAAACTGCGAAGGTCTTTTCTCCGAGCGACTCACCCCGCGCCCGGTCGGTCGCGACTTCGAGACCGACACAATGAAGATCACCCGTCGTGGCGCGGAGCGGATTTGCCGTGCGGCCTTCAAGCTCGCGCAGAAGCGCCGGAAGCTCTGCACCCTCGTCGACAAGGCCAA
>SYGN01000010.1 GCA_005799525.1 Opitutaceae bacterium
CCGCGCGACGGCGAGAGGATGGCACTGTTGATCCCGACGAGACGGCCCTTGGCATCAACGAGCGCGCCGCCCGAGTTGCCCATGTTGATCGCCGCATCCGTCTGGATAAAATCTTCATAGCCGCCATCGAGAATTCCCACCTTGTTACGGCCCTTGGCCGAAACGATGCCCATGGTCACGGTCTGCCCCACACCGAGGGGATTTCCGACCGCGAACACGATATCGCCGACGCGAAGTTTCTCACTGTCGGCGAGCGTCACCGTCGGCAGCTTCGTCGACTCAATCTTGATCACGGCGACGTCGGTCTTGGGATCGGTACCGATCACTTTGGCGACGAACTCACGGTCGTCCGACAGCGAGACTTTCAACTCATCGGCACCTTCCACGACGTGATTGTTTGTAAGAATGTAGCCGTCGGCGGTGACGATGACTCCCGAGCCCATCCCCTCCTGCCGACTCTCGCGCTCCTGTTCTTGGAGCCCGGGGAAAAGTTGGCGAAAGAGTGGATTTACCTGCATGCGCTCCTTAATAATCTTTGTCGAGTAGATGGAGACGACCGCCCGCTGCGCCGGTGCGACCACATCGGCATAGCTGGTCACAACGCTCGATTTCCCCTCAGAAATGGCCGTGGAATCGACGCGCAATTCAGGTCGTTCGTGGGGAACAACCGGGCTGACCGGCTGGGATTTTTTCGTGCTTTTCGAAGCCGCTACCCCGGCGGGCGCACCACCGAACAGCAGGGCCGCAATCAGCAGGCGACAAAGGGAAAAGGCTTTCATTAAAGAACGAACGACCAAGGGATAATCAGAGATATTTCTGGGAGCAGCTCCACTGCACGAGCCTGCGTGTAAGGTTGGCCAAGGACGGTTGCACTCAGTTTCACGGGAAGGGGCGGTTCAAAATCCTTTGATCCGAAAGAGACTGGTCACGCTTTCATTGCTGTTGATGCGTTGGATGGCCTGACCGAGCAACGGCGCGATACTGAGCACGGTGATTGGCAGGCCGTGCGTGTTCACGGGAGTGGAATTGGTCGTAATGAGCTCGTCGATGAGGCCGCTCTTGAGGCGCTCGATGGCGACTTCGTTCAGGATACAGTGGCTGACTGCCGCCCGGATGCTGCGCGCTCCGTGTTCGCGGAGGATCTTCGCGGCCGCACACAGGGTGCCGGCCGTCTCGGTAATATCGTCCACCAGCAGCACATCACATCCCTCCACTTCGCCAACGACGTTGATGGCTTCGACCTTGGTGGCGCTGATGCGCTTTTTCGCCACCAGCGCGAGGCCGGCACCGAGCACGTCCGCATAGGCGGCGGCCATCTTCATGCCACCAACATCGGGCGAGCAGACCACCAGATTGTCGCGTTTCGTTTTCGCCAGATGTTCAAAGAAGACCGGTGACGCAAACAGGTGATCAACCGGGATGTCGAAAAAACCTTGGATTTGCTGACTGTGCAGATCCATCGTTAGGATGCGGGTTGCACCCGCGGCGACGAGGAGGTTGGCGACGAGCTTGGCCGTAATCGGAACGCGGGGCTGATCTTTGCGGTCCTGGCGCGCGTAGCCGTAAAATGGCAAAACCGCTGTGATCCGCTGCGCCGACGCGCGTCGGGCTGCATCGATCATAATGAGCAACTCGACAAGGTGATGATTCGTCGGCGGGCACGTCGACTGGATGATGAAAACGTCGTGCCCACGGACGTTCTCGTTGATTTTAACGAAGGACTCGCCGTCCGGAAAACTGGTGACCGTGGCCTTGCCCAGGGGCTCGCCAATGGAGCGGCACATTTCCTCGGCGAGGATACGATTGGAGTTGCCTGTGAAAATTTTCAGCCGCGTTTCGCTCATAAAGCGCGAAGGTGGGGACGAACCGCGCCCGGCGGAAGACTTTTCTGCGTCACGCAACCATCCACACGAATCCCCGCAACGCGGGCCCGTCCGGCCGCGGCTGGCTCACTCGATGCGTGCCTCGATCGCATCGACCCGCTTGAACAAGTCAGGCAGTCGTCGCTGCAGAACGACCAGACGACGCTCAAGCTGCAGCGGAATCGCGGGGGACCCGTTGACAAAAATTCCGGCTGGCACGTCAGCCGTCACCGCCGCCCCCCCGCCAACCTTGGCTCCTTTTCCAACAGCAAGGTGACCGGAGAGGCCAGCCTGTCCGCCCAGCACCACGAAGTCGGCGAGCTGGGTGCTGCCCGAGATCCCAACCTGCGCGCAAATAAGGCAGTGTTTACCGATCACCACATTATGGGCGATCTGAACTAAGTTATCAATTTTTGTACCTTCGCCCACCTCGGTGAAACTAAAGCGCGCGCGGTCAATCGTGCTGTTCGCTCCGATCTCAACATCGTCGCCGACCGCGACGTGCCCCACTTGAGGGACCTTCTCGTGGCGGCCTTGGGCAAATTCGTAGCCAAATCCGTCAGACCCGATCACAGCGCCGGGCTGCACGCGAACGCGTCGCCCCAGCACACATTCGCTCGCGAGCACAACGCCCGGCATCAGCCAGCTGTCGTCGCCGATGCGGGCCTCGCGGCCAACGAAGACCTGGGCCTGGAGGTGAACGCGCTCACCGATCTGAGCCCCAGCCTCAACCACGCAGAGCGGCCCGATCGTGGCGGTCGGGGCGATCATGGCCCCCGGTGCCACCACGGCCGACGGGTGGACGCCCGCCAACGGCGCAGGCCAAAGCAACCGCTCGATCCGGGCGCAAACGCGAGCCAGCGCGACGGAAGGGTTTTCCACCAACAGGAAGAGCTGACCGGGTGAAGGCTCCCCGGAATAACCGACCGGCAACAGCACCACCGAGGCACGCGTGGCAGGAACATCGGATTTGTATTTCGCGTTGCCGAGGAAAGAGAGATCCCCGGGACCTGCGGCCGCGAGCGAAGCGAGCCCGCGAACGACTTCGCTTGTCTCGCCCCGGATGGCTAATGGCAGCGTGATGCCAACGATGTCGGCGGAGGAAAACGAAACCTGCATGGATGGCACCGTGAGGAATTTATCGCGCGGGGCAATTCAGCTTTGTGGTCGGCATCGCCAGAGGGAGCGCCAAAGCGATCAGCCACAAAAAAGCCCCGCTCGAAGAGCGAGGCTTTTGCAGCGGTTTTCCAGCGCAGCCGAAATTATTTCTTCGGAGCGATTCCCGGGACAGTAATCCCAGCAGCCGGTGCGGCCGCGGGAGCAGCGGGCGCACTGGCCGGGCGGTCCTTGTTGATTTCCTTCATCACGTCATCGGTGATATCGTAACCGGGATCCGCATAGACCAAGCCGGAGATGCCGATCCCGGTGGGACCGGCTTTGTCGAGGAGAAGGGTGCCGCCCTTAGCCTTGGCGACTACAGTCGCAATTTTGCTGATTTCCTCAAGCATGAGGCTGCGAAACGTATTGAGACGCTGGCTGAGCGAATTGCGGGTGTTCTGGATAAAGCCCTGAACTTCGCGCTGCTTGGTCTGGATACCCTCGAGTTTCTTTTGCGCTTCGTTTTGCGCCTTGCCCTTCGCCTCGGCGGTCAGCGTAGGGTTATTCGACTGGTCGTTGAGGCCCTTGTATTCTTCGACGAGGGTGTTGCCCTCCTTGTTCATCTTATCGACTTCTTCCTGCGCCTTGGCGTCGTCGGCCTGAATCTTGGCGTTTTGCTCAACCGTTTTGTAATGACCGTCGTAGAGCTTGGCCATGTCGACGACCATGAGTTTGAACGCCGGTTGGGCGTTTGCCGCGAGAGATAGCGCGCCGAAAGCAGCGAGCGTAACGAGGGTCTGGATAGATTTTTTCATGGGTGATTTTGAAAACGAAAGGATAAAAAGAAACAGAATCAGAAGCGCGTGCCAAAGGAAAAATTGAACTGGTTACCCTTCTTCGCGTCCTTGGGCCCCTTGATGGGAATACCGAAATCGAGGCTCAACGGGGCACCAGCCACAAAGAGGCGTAAACCAAAGCCAAAGTTGTCGGCGTACTCGCGAGGATTAAAGTCGAAGGCATTGCGGTTGACGAACCCGGCATCATAAAAAACCGCCGCCCGAATCGGGCTTACGATATCCAACGAATATTCGGCACTGAAGAAACCGTAGGTCTTCCCGCCGATCGGTTCATTGAAGGTATCACGCGGGGCAACATCGCGAAATTCATAGCCCCGCAGAGTCGTAGGTCCACCAAGGTAATACTTACTATAGTACGGCACGTCGGGACTGTCTCCGAAATTTTGGATCACACCCCCGCGAGCGAGGAGCGCGAGCACCTGGGTTTGCGTTTCAAAGACCGGGAAAAACTGCGAGCCGCGGAATTCGGCGCTGTAGAAGTTATTGATTTTGCTGCCGCCCAAGGGTCCACCGGCAATGGCGGTGTTGATTTCGATCCGGTTGCCGGCCGTGGTGTTGATTATCTTGTCGCGCGTATCACGGAGGAGCTGGAAGCTGATTTCCGAAAGGGCGTTGTTGCCTTCGAGGGATCGGATAATCGACGAGGCTGACGACGAGACGTCTTTGATATTAACAATCTTATAAGTGTAGGCCAGTTTGCCTTCGACGAGTTCAAAGAGACGTTTGCGGAGGTAGATTTCAGCTCCGGTTTCTACCTGGCTGTAGAACGAGCTGTTGTAGTCCGAACTGCTTCGGAAAATGCTGAAACCCAGTGAGAGCGCTTTTTGGAAGAGCCAAGGTTCTTCGAAGGACAGCACGGCCTCGCTGGAGAGCGAACCAAGCTGCAGACGCAGGCGGAATTTTTGGCCATCGCCCTGAAAGAACGAGCGCCGGTTGAAGATATCGAAGTTTGACTGGGAGACTTCGGCGAAGAGCGTCGCGCGCTCAAGCGAACTGAAGCCGGCGCCAAAGGTCAGATTGCCGGTGCGCCCCTCCCTGACCGCAATCCGCATATTGCGACGCCCTGGGATATTTGTTTCCTGATCGGTTACGTTCACGTCCTCGAAAAATCGCGTATTCTCCAGCCGGAGTTTGCTGATTTTCATCATCACTTTACTGAAAACATCGCCGGGACCGAGGACGAGTTCGCGGAGGATGACTGTGCTCTTGGTCTTTGTATTACCTTCGATCACGATCGATTCGACGTTGAATTTCTCGCTCTCCTGCACCTGGTAATCGATATCGATGTTTCCGGTCGTGACATTCGGCTTGCGGAGGATGCGGACGTTGGTCTGCAGGTACCCGTCTTTCCCGTAAAAATCCTCGACACGCTCCGTGTCCTTCTCGAGCAGGGAGGGCACAAAAACCATACCACTGCGAATTCGCGCAACCCGCTTGAGCAGCGTGGTGGCAAAAAGCTTGTTACCCGTAAAATTGATCTCCCCGACCCGGTATTGGCGACCTTCGGTGACCGTCACCGTGATGAGCAGCTTGTCGGGACTGGGATAACTGAACACCACGGTGTCTTGCGGGATATCCACATCGAGGTAGCCCTGCTCGCGGTAATAGTCCCGCAGCTTGTCCAAGTCGTCTTCGAACTGGTCATCCTTGAAACGGCCCGAACCCGTGAGCCACGAGAACATCCACCATTTCTTCGTCTCCATCTCACCTTTCAACTTATTCGATTTTACCCGCGCATTCCCGACGAACCGGATATCGGTGATCTTCACCTTGGCACCTTCTTTTATTTTGAAGATGACCGTGCCGAATCCACCCACCCGATCCCTCTCAATGGAGTAAGTGACGGAGACCTGATTGTAACCCGCCTTTTGGTAATACTCGATCAGCTTGCTCGCGTCGTCCTTGACCTGGCGTTCATCGAGCGCGAAATTGGGCCGGGTTTTGGCCTCCTTTTCGAGGCGGTTGCTCTTGATCTTTTGGTTGCCCTCGAACTTGACCGCGAGGATGCGATACTTCGGCGTGACCTCGACCACGAGATTCAGGGTGTTCGCCTCACCGGGTTCCTGTTTGAACTCGATCAGCTCAAAAAGACCCGTGCGGTAGAGCGAGCGCAGATCGCGGTCGAGCATGTTGGCGTCGAACTCGCCCCCCTCCCGGACCTGCATGTTGGCGCGCACGACCTGCTCATTAACGTTGGCCGTTCCCACAAACTTGATCGTAACCGTGCCGGCCTTGAAGACTGGGGTCGGTTGTTGCGGTTGTTCGGGTTGATTCTGGCCAGGAGCTTGTGCTCGGACCGAAGTTCCACCCGCAGCCAACAAAAAGAGAATGGCGACGATTAAGGAGGTGACCCTACGCATAGGGTTACTGATGATAGTTTTCAAAGCGGGTGATGTCTCGAAGGAAAGTGAGCTTGATTTCTCCTACTGGTCCGTTTCGGGACTTGGCAACGATTAACTCGGCCGAGTCGGCGGCTACTTGGAATTTTTCGTCGGCGTCGCGCGGGCGGGCCAACATGAGAACAACATCGGCATCTTGCTCAATCGAGCCGGATTCACGCAAGTCGGCCAATTTCGGCGTGCGGTTTTCCTTTTCTGAAGCACGGTTGAGCTGCGATAGTACAAGTACCGGCACGTTCAGTTCCTTCGCAAGTGATTTTAGTCCACGTGAGGCTTCGGCGACCTGCTGCTCACGAGGCATCTTGCTGTCGGTCGGGCTCAGCAACTGGAGATAGTCGACAATGATGAAACCGAGCGGCGTGCGGGAGTGAATGCGCCGAGCCTTGGCGCGGAGCTGCATGATCGAAAGCGCACTGGAATCGTCGATAAAAATGGGGGCCTTGGAGAATTCGTCGGCGGTTTGGACCAGCCGGTTTTGCTCATCGCCGTTCTTCGAGAGCAATCCGTCTCGGAGCAGCTTCATGTTTACTCGCGCTCGCGAGCACAGCATACGCAGCGCGAGCTGTGAGGCGCTCATTTCGAGGGAGAAAATCAAACTCGCAACCCCCGGCCCACGATGCGGCAGGGAGGCGGCTTCGGCGAAGTTGAGCGCGAGCGAGGTTTTCCCCATCGAAGGACGAGCCGCGAGGATGATCATTTCCTGGCGCTGGAAACCCCACATGAGCGCATCAAGATCCTTAAAACCCGACGACACTCCCGTCAGTTCGCCCTTTTTCATCATCATTTTTGTGATGACGTTCATCGCCTCGCGCGTGGGCTCGCGCATCTGCTTGGCACTTTCACTCACGCGATTTTGCGTCACCGTGAAAATTCGCGATTCGATCTGGTCCACGAATTCGTCGATGCCGCCCGAAAACCCGTAGCAATCCTCCACCGCACCGGTGGCCGAACGGATAATTTCGCGCAGCAGGCTCTGTTCGCGGACTTTTTCGATAAAATACCCCGCTTGCGCGGTAGTCGGAATCCGACTGCTCACTTGCGCAAGGAAGGCGTAGCCACCGACGGTATCGAGTTGTCGCGAAGTCTTCAACTCCTCGGCCACCACCGAAACTTCAATCGGTTTCTGGCTATTGTACAGATTGACCAAAACCTCGTAGATCACCCCGTGCTTCGGGTCGTAAAATGACTCGGGCCGAATGCGCGCTTCCAGACAACGCGAGAGTACGTCGGCCCCATCGAGCAGGCAGCAAGACAACAGATATTCCTCCGCCTCGAGACTGTGCGGCAAGGAACGTCCAACACCACCCGTGGGGGCCTCGGAACGTCGAAATTTATGGGGTGCGTCTTCGACCATGCGCAAACGAATGAGTCAGAATAGAGGAAGGCAGCGCGGCAACAGTTGGTTTGAACAATCGGCTCACAAAAAAACAAAAGCCGCGTCCGATGGGTGGACGCGGCCCTCGAAATTTCGCGAACCAAAGGGCCGTTGACTACTTCCGCTCCGGGCGGTCGTAGCGCTTGAACTCGGGCTTGGGTGCCTCGGCGGCGACCGGCTCGATCGGATTTTCAGACACGACGTCGAAGTTCAGTTCGACTGAAACGTCGGCATGAAGTTTCACCTTCACGGTGTGCTTGCCGAGGGTCTTCACCGGAGTGTGCAGGTGGATCCGTTTCTTCTCGAGGACGATCCCCGCGGCTGTGAGTTTATCGTGCACATCGGTAGCCGTGATGGCACCGAACATCTTGCCACCCTCGCCGGTCTTGACGGCGAAAGCCAAGCTCGTCTTTTCGAGCTTCTTGGCCAGCTCTTGCGCGGCGGTGAGTTCGTCTTGCTCACGGCCCACGCGACGCTTTTTGAGCGCCTCCACGTGCTTTTGGTTAGCCGCATTGAGCGACACCGCAATTTTGCGCGGGAGCAGATAATTGCGGGCGTAGCCGGCGCGGACCTTGATTTGATCGCCTTCGCCGCCGAGACCTTCGACGGGTTTGACGAGGAGAATTTCTGTTGATGCCATAGTAGGTTGGGTTCGATCTGCGCCGGAGCGCTGAGTTGTTTGCGGGTGTCACGACGGCTCTTGCCGCCGACGGATCCATTGCTGGAACCGCTCCAATAAAGAGTAATTGCGACTTAGAACGGCACGTCTTCGTCGAGGTTTTCCTGCGCGGCGGGCTTGGCCGTCGCGCTGCGAGCCGGCGGAGCGTGCCGTTCGGGTGAGACTGTCTGGTCGATGCCCGGCTCCGCTGAGCCCTGGGCCGGACCGCCCACCGCACCGGCACGGCCATCGCCAAGGAACTGAAATTGCTCGAGCACCACCTTCATGCGGCTGCGCTTTTCCTTAGTGCTCTTGTCTTCCCACTGGTCGAGGCGCAAACGGCCTTCGACATACAGCGGGCGGCCCTTGGTCACATACTTTGCGATCGTCTCGCCTTGTTTGCCCCAAGCCTCGACATCCACATAAATGACTTCCTCACGAGTCTCGCCGGACTCCATCTTGAACTGGCGATTAATCGCGAGCGAGAACTGGCAGATCGGGGTGCCCTTGGGCGTGACGCGCAACTCGGGGTCGCGGGTCAGATTGCCCATGAGCAAGACTTTATTGAGTGAAGGCATGACCGAAGCAGCGCCGGACGCTGGTTAAGCAGACTGGATAAACGTGCGATAGACGCTGCTGTTCAGCCGGAGGCGCTCGATCAACTCGGCTGGCGCGGCCGCCGGAGCGGCGAAATTGACGTGGACGTAAGTCGCACCCGTGAGCTTCCTGTCGGTCACGCGGACGAAGTCCTTCCTGCCGATGTTTTCCACGGCCGTGACGTCTCCCTGCAGGTCGACGATAACTTTTTTTACACCGACAATGATCTGGTCAACCGACTCTTCCTTGCCACGGTTATCGAGGATGAAGGTTGCGCGGTAGTTGCGTTTGGTAGCGTTCATTTTGGGTCTCTGCGATTGAGCTGATTCATGGCTGCCTCCGTGCCGCGGGAGAGCAGCAGTTCGAGGCCTTGCACGTGAGTTTCGAGTTTTTGATTTAAGAGAATCTGTTGATCTGAAGTGAATTTTCCGAGAACGAAGTCAGTAAGTTCCGTCTGCGCGGGCAACTTCGGCCCAATGCCGAGCCGGTAACGGGCAAACCCGTCGCCGAGGTGCTCGAGCATGCTCGCGACACCGTTGTGACCGCCAGCGCTGCCCGTGACCGAGACCTTGACGAGGCCGAGATCAATCGTGAGGTCATCGTAGACCGCCGCAACCTCCGTGGACGCGATTTTAAAGAATCGCGCGAAGGCTCCGACGGCCGTGCCACTGGCGTTCATAAACGTCTGTGGCTTGATCAGCCAGCGAGTGCGGCCGGGGGTGTCCCAGCGCGCGATTTCCGCCTCAAACTGCCCCACCTGTTTCCAAGTGAGGCCGTGTTTTTTGGCGAAGGCATCGAGCACCACCCAGCCGAAATTATGGCGGGTAGCTTCGTATTCGCGGCCCGGATTGCCGAGACCGGCAACGAGCGAGATGGACATAACTCAAAGAACGTTGGCCGAAACCCGCTGCGTTGAAGCAACGGGGTGGCGCGGAAAAGAAACAAGAATTACTTCTTGGCGGGAGCAGCCGGTTTGGCGCCAGCGGTGGGAGCAGTGGGCTTGGCGCCGGCAGCGGGAGCAGCACCGGGCTTAGCACCGGCAGCGGGAGCAGCACCGGGCTTGGCACCGGCAGCCGGAACAGCAGCGCCAGCGGCGGGAGCAGCACCAGCGGCGGGAGCGGCGCCATCGGCGGCAGCAGCGCCCTCGACCGGAGCGGCGGCGACCACTTCTTGGACGATTTCGGCCACAGGCTCGACGCAGGAGACGATCGGCTGGCCCTTGACGTCGAGAAATTCGACCCCCTCAATCGGCTTCAGGCCGGAAACTTTGATGGTCTCACCGACCTTGAGCTCGGTGACATCGACGTTGATCGCCTCAGGAAGATCCTTCGGGAAGCAGCGCACGCGAAGCTGTTGGGTGTTTATTTCCAGAACGCCACTCTGGTTCTTGACGCCAAACGACTCACCGGTGACACGAACCGCCACGCGGATTTCAAATTTCTCGTCGGCCTTCACTTCTTGGAAGTCGATGTGGAGATATTTGTCCGTGATCGGATCCCGCTGGACTTCTTGGAGGAACGACAGAGCCTTGACGGCCTTATCCGAGCGCTCGAGTTGCACGAGGACGGAGCGACCGGCGACGGACTTCAGGAGGCGGATGAACTCCGGACCATCCACCGTCAGCGACTCGGGGCTGGTGTGCTTCCCGTAAAGAATCGCGGGAACGCGGTTGGCCTTGCGGAGGCGGCGTGATGCACTGCGACCGGTCTGGGCGCGTGAGGTGACGTTAAGATTGAACTGTAGGCTCATAAATTTCGTTCCCCCTGTCACCCCGGAATTGAGGGCAGGCGTAGTGGAAAAGAGAATGAGGTGATAAGGTCGTCAGGATCGAATGCAACCAAAACTTTGGCGAACGCGAAAATTGCCACTGCTAATCGCGTCCGCTGCGCCCCGCGGTCCCTGCTCGCGATTGCGGCCCGCCCGCCATCCGGCATGGTTGTTGAGTAACGTCAAAGACTTGACCGCCGCCCTCACTATTTGGTTATTTCGATCAAGCCGTTCCCTTCGCTTTCACACTGTTTAGTCATCCGAACCCTATGATGCCCAACCGTCGCCAATTCCTCCAAAGCTCCGCCGTCCTCCTTGCCGCACCATTCATTCTCCCGAGCCGCGTCTGGTCGCAATCCACCGCACCGAGCAAGCGCCTCACCGTCGGTTGCATCGGCATGGGCAAGCAGATGGGTGGCCACCTCGGTGGCTTTATCAATCGCGATGACGTCGAAGTCCTCGCGGTGTGCGACGTCGACACAACCCGCCGCCTGCACGCCAAGAAACGCGTCGACGATGCGTACACGAAAAAGGCCGGCGAAACCTACCAGGCCTGCGATGCCTACAATGATTTTCGCGAGGTGATCGCCCGCAAAGATATCGACGCCGTCATCATCGCCACACCCGATCACTGGCACGCCTACATCGCCATCGCCGCCGTGCGCGCTGGCAAAGACGTCTACTGCGAGAAGCCCCTGACCTATAACATTCACGAGGCCGTCGAGCTCGTGAAGGAGACCCGCAAGGCCAAACGCGTTTTCCAAACCGGCTCGCAACAGCGCTCCTCCAAAGAATTCCGCGTCGCCTGCGAACTCGTCCGCAACGGCGTCCTCGGCCGCGTCAACTCCGTCCATGTCTCCTTCGGCGATCCCGCCACACCCTACTCCCAGCCCGCCGCTGAGATGGAGCCCGGCCTCGACTGGGATCGCTGGTGCGGCCCCGGCCCACTCGTCGCCTACAGTCCCTTTCTCTGCCCGCGCGGCCTCCACACCAATTTCCCCGACTGGCGGAAGACGTGGGAGTTCGGCGGCGGCATGATCACCGACTGGGGCGCCCACCACATCGACATCGCCCAGTGGGGTCTCGGCATGGATGGCTCCGGCCCCGTCGAAATCCGCGCCCCGAAAGATTGGCAAACCGCCAAACGTGGCGCCCAAATCGTCTACGCCGACGGCACCATCCTCACCCACGTCAAAGGCAAGGGCGTTTCCTTTTACGGCACCCTCGGCGAGTGCCATGTCAACCGCGGTAAATTCGAACTGATCATGGGCGGTAAAACGGTCCACAAATTCTGGGACAAGGAAGTCGACAAAACCACGTCGATGGAACGCGAAGTCGTCCTCACCGAGCGCGAGTTTCTTGCCGACGCGAAGATCAAACTCACCGCTCCCAAGAGCCACCTCCAGAACTTCCTCGACTGCGTGCAGTCCCGCCAGACCCCCATCGCCGACGTCGCAATCGGCGCGAGCAGCGTGACCGCGTGCCACCTCATGAACTTCGCCTACCACTATGGAGCGAACGCGAAGTGGAATCCCGTACGGAACAAATTTGCAAGCGGCGGCAACAGCAAGTGGCTCACCCGCGAAAAATACCGCGCCGGTTGGGTTGTGTAAGCCCGAACGAGGCGGCGGTTTCCAACCGCCGTCAGCACCACGCTGCGTAGCCCACCTCGCGGGACTCTCCGGCGTGAGACCGGCACGAGTGGCTTCGTCGAGGGCGTAGCCCGCCTTGTGAGAGGCGGGACTTTCCGCACCACCCCACGCGCCGGCACCATCTTTCTCTGTCCTCTGTCTCTTTCTTCTTTCTCTTTGGGACGGTCGCATGCCCCCCTCGTCACCGCACCCCTCCTCGTCCTCGCCTGCGCTCGCGCGCCCCCTCGCGTCGCTCACCCTCCGCGAAAAAATTGGCCAACTCCTCAACGTCGGCTTCCGCGGCTGTCATCCCGCCGAGTGCGCCCTCGCCGTCCGCGACATCCGCGAACACGGCATCGGCGGCGTCATTCTCTTTGATCAGGAAATGACCGATGGCTCCGCCGGCCGACGCAACATCGAGTCCCCCGCCCAAGTCCGCAACCTCCTCGCGCACTTGCAATCACACGCCCGCATCCCCCTCCTCACCTCGATAGATCAAGAGGGCGGAAGGGTGAATCGCCTCAAAGCTGTCTACGGTTTCCCCGCGAGCAGCTCCCACGAGGAACTCGGTCGTATCGACGATTCCGCGACCACCTCCCGCCACGCCACCACTATCGCACAGGCCCTCGCGGGCGTCGGCCTCAACCTCAACCTCGCCCCGGTCGTTGACCTCGACGCTCACCCCGACAATCCGATCATCAAGGGCAAGCGCCGCAGCTTTTCCGCCGATCCTGAGGCCGTCGCCCGCCACGCCGCCGACTACATCCGCGCCCACGGCGCCCACGGCGTGCTGACCTGCCTGAAACATTTTCCCGGCCACGGCAGCGCTACCGGCGACACTCACCTGGGCCTCGTCAACGTCACGGCCACTTGGTCCGACCGTGAACTCATCCCCTTCCAACGCCTCATCGCCGCCGGCCTCGGCGATGTGATCATGAGCGCCCATGTATTCAACGCGCACCTCGATCCCGATCTCCCCGCCACTCTGTCTCGCGCCGTCATCACCGGCCTCCTCCGCGAAAGACTCGGCTACGCCGGCGTCATCATGAGTGACGACATGGAGATGAAAGCCATCTCGAGCCACTACGGCCTAGAAAATTCCCTCCCCCTCGCGATCAACGCCGGCATCGACGTCCTCTGCTTCGGCAACAATCTCCGCTACCGTCCCGACATCGCCCCCCGCGCCATCGCCATCCTCGAAAAAGCCGTCACCTCGGGCCGTATCCAAGAATCCCGCATCGATGAATCCTGCGCCCGCGTGCTCGCGTTGAAACGCAAAACCCCTCTGATTGCCTGACCATGAACCCCGTCGCTAGCGCGACCCGCCGCAACCTTTGGGCGTGGATCCCCTCCCTCTATTTCGCACAGGGCATCCCCTACGTCGTCGTGATGACCCTCTCGACGGTGATGTATAAAAATCTTGGCCTCTCCAATACCGACATTGCCCTCTACACGAGCTGGCTCTATCTGCCGTGGGTCATCAAGCCGCTCTGGTCGCCCCTCGTGGACCTCTTCCGCACGAAACGCTTCTGGATCGTCACCCTCCAGTTCGCCATTGGCACCGCCTTCGCCCTCGTCGCCTTCACGTTGCCGGGACCGAATTTTTTCCAGCTCTCGCTCGCCGTCTTCTGGCTGCTGGCCTTCAGCTCAGCGACTCACGACATCGCCGCCGACGGTTTTTATCTGCTCGCGATGAAACCAGGCGAACAAGCCGCCTTCGTCGGCGTCCGCAGTACTTTTTACCGCCTCGCGTCCCTCTCCGCCCAAGGTGGGCTCGTCTACCTCGCCGGCATGTGGACGACCTCCACCGGCAGCGTCACGCAAGCTTGGTCGCTCGTGTTCGGTCTCCTCGCCGCCGTGTTTCTCGGCGTCGGCGCCTACCATTTCTTCGCCCTGCCGAAACCCGCCAGCGACGTTGCCACCGCCAGCGGACAAAACCCTATCAAAGAGTTCTTCGCCGTCTTTGCCCACTTCCTGCACAAGCCCGACATTCTCACCGCCCTCGCGATGCTACTCCTCTACCGTCTCGCGGAGTCGCAGGCCCTCAAACTCCTCTCGCCCTTCATGCTCGATAAACGCGAGGTCGGTGGCCTCGGCCTCACCACGCAACAAGTCGGCATCGTTTACGGCACCGTGGGCATCATCGCCCTCACCGTCGGCGGTCTCATCGGTGGCTGGATCATTTCTCTCTACGGCCTGAAACGGATGCTCTGGCCGATGATTCTCGCGATGCACGCGCCCATCGTGGCGTTTTTGCTCCTCGCGATGTTCCAGCCCACCAGCCTCTGGATCATCGGCTCATCCCTCGCCGTCGAACAATTCGGCTACGGCTTCGGTTTCACCGCCTACATGCTCTACATGATGATGCTCGCCGACGGCCCGCACAAAACCGCGCACTACGCGATCTGCACTGGCTTCATGGCCCTCGGCATGATGCTCCCCGGTATGGCTGCGGGCTGGATCGAAGACCAAATCGGCTACGTCAATTTCTTCACGTGGGTCCTCGTCTGCACCATCCCGTCCTTCATCGTTATCACTCGCCTCAAAATCGACCCCGCGTTCGGCAAGAAAGCGCCGGAGCCCGCCACGGAGCACGGCACTTCAGCCCGTGCTTGCCACTCACCTGCGTCGAACTAACTTTTTCGGATGGAAACCAGCGCTCCCAAGCTCCTTCTCTCCGTCGAGGACTACCTGCGCGATGAGGCCGACGGCACGGTGCGTCACGAATTCATTGGTGGCCGAATCCACGCGATGGCCGGGGCGAGTGAGTCGCACAATCTCCTTTCCGGAAACGTATTTGGCTCCATTCACGCCCACCTCCGCGGCGGCCCTTGCGAGGCTTACATGGCCGACTTCAAGGTGCGCTTGGAGATCAATCGCGAAGAGATCTTTTACTATCCCGACGTGGTGGTCGCCTGCCAACGCGTCGGTGTGGCGCAATACTACCTACGCTACCCGACGCTCCTCGTCGAAGTCTTGTCGCCTTCCACCGAAAACATCGACCGCCGCGAAAAGCTTCTCAACTACCCGCAGATTTCCACGGTTGAGGAATACGTCTTGATCGCCCAAGAAACCCGCGAAGTGACGATCCACCGCCGTTCCGAAGCTTGGGCCCCGCGACTCTTGACCGCGCCTGACGCCGTCGCCGAGTTTCGCTCGATCACGTGTTCACTACCGCTCGCACGCATCTACGAGGGCGTGCTCTGAGCCCGCCCGACCACGACACGCTGGTTTTTTCTGGTTAATGGAGAGCCTTCCGATGAGCCGATCGGGGATCTCCATCCCGAACGACCTCGCCACTCATCTCAGACTGCTCGCACCTTCTTTTACCCATGAACTGGTCACGCTTTAAAGCCCACTCCTACCATTACACCGATCTCGGCGTCTCCCTCGATATCTCGCGCCTCCCCTTCCCCGACGACTTCCTCGCCTCGAAGGAAGCCGCCATGCAGCAGGCCTTCGCCGACATGGCCGCCCTCGAGCAAGGTGCCATCGCGAATCCCGACGAGCAACGCATGGTCGGCCACTACTGGCTCCGTGCGCCGGAGCTCGCGCCCACGCCCGAGCTGACCAACGAGATCACCTCCACACTCGCTGCGATCAAAGATTTTTCCGCCAAGATCCACGCGGGCACCGTCGCCGGCCCCAAGGGTAAATTCAAAAAACTCCTCGTGATCGGCATCGGCGGCTCCGCCCTCGGCCCGCAATTCGTCGCCCACGCGCTCGGCCAGCCCCGCAAAGACAAGCTCGCCGTCGCCTTCTTCGACAACACCGACCCCGACGGCATCAACTACATCCTCGACGGCCTCCGCGGCCAACTCGCGAAGACCCTCGTCCTCGTCATCTCCAAATCCGGCGGCACGGCCGAAACCCGCAACGGCATGCTCGAGGCCATCGCCGCCTTCAAGGCCGCGGGCCTCGATCACTCGAAACACTTCGTGGCCGTCACCGGCGTCGGCTCGAAACTCGACGTCACCGCCGTATCCGAAAACTGGTTAGCCCGCTTCCCCATGTGGGACTGGGTGGGTGGCCGCACCAGCGCACTCTGCGCCGTCGGGCTACTCCCCGCCGCCCTCCAGGGCCTCGACATCCCCGCGCTGCTCGACGGTGCCGCTGCCATGGACGCCGTCACGCGCCGCCCGACCACCGCTGAAAATCCCGCCGCCCTCCTCGCCCTCATGTGGCACTTCGCCACCGACGGCCGCGGCACCAAGGACATGGTCGTCCTCCCCTACAAAGATCGCCTCCTCCTCTTCTCACGTTACCTCCAGCAGCTTGTGATGGAGTCGCTCGGCAAAGAGCACGACCTCAAGGGCAACGTCGTCAATCAGGGCATCGCCGTCTATGGCAACAAGGGCTCCACCGACCAGCACGCCTACGTGCAACAGCTCCGCGACGGCGTAAACAATTTCTTCGTCACCTTCATTGAGGTCCTCAAGGACCGCGACGCGAAGACCTCCCTCGAAGTCGAGCCGGGCGTCACCGCCGGCGACTTCCTCCAAGGCTTCTACCTCGGCACCCGCGCCGCCCTCAGCGAGAAAGACCGCCACTCCGTCACGATCACGCTCCCCGACGTCTCTCCGCGTACCCTCGGCATGGTGATCGCCCTGTACGAACGCGTCGTCGGTCTCTACGCCTCGCTCATCGGCATCAATGCCTACCACCAACCCGGCGTCGAAGCCGGCAAGAAAGCCGCCGGCGCCGTCATTGCCCTTAAACTGAAACTCGCCGCCACCCTCGCCGCCACCCCGGGCCAAGCCTTCACGGCCGAAGCCCTCGCCACCGCTGCGGGCTCACCCGACCAAGCCGAGCTCGCCTTCAAAATCCTCGAGCACCTCGCCGCCAACAAATCCAGCGGCGTGAAAAAACGCGCCAAGACCCCGTGGTATCACTCCACGTATCGCACGTAAAGCAGGGCGGACTTCAGGCCGCCTTTCATGCGCCGACCGTGCCTCACGAGGCGGACTCAAGTCGACCCTGCTCTCCCCTCCTTCCTCGCTCATGCGTAATACCCCGCTCATCATCCTCTGTGCCTTTGCGCTCCTCGGTGCAGTGTTCTCCGGCGCGCTTTACCTCAAAATCGGCAACTCCAAACAGATCCTCGCCGCCGAATTATCTTCGTCCCAAGACCGCGCCACCCGCCTCCAATCCGACCTCGCCGTCGCGCACGAGCAAACCGGCTCCCTCAAAGCCAAGGTCGCCTCGCTCGACGCCAGCCTCGCCACCGTTCGCACCACCCTCGACGCGACCGAAGAAAAACTTTCCGCCGCCGAACTTCGCGCAGTCGTCCTTGATCACGATCTTTCTTCCGCGAAAAAACTCCTCACATTTCACGAACAAAACGCGAAAGCCCTTGCCGACGAGGTCTCCGCCCTCCGCGCCGACCTCGATGATTCCCGCACTTCCAACGCCTCGCCCGAAGCCGTCGCCGCCTATAGGAGCACCATCGCCGAACTGGAAAAACAACTCGCCAGCGCCCGCCAGGGCGCCACCGCCGGCGTCGGCTACGGTGCCGCGACCGCCACGTTTACCAACCGCTCCGGCCGCGCCACCGTCCTCAACGTCGGTCCCTCCAACGCCTTCGTCGTCCTCAACTACGGCTCCGCCCGCGGCGCCCAACTCGGCCAGCGCCTCAACGTGAGCCAGGGAACAGAAGTCGTCGCCACGGTTCACATCAGCGATGTCCGCACCCAGTTTTCCATCGCGCAGGTTCAGCCCGATACCTTGCGCGGAGTCTTGCAGAAGGGCGATTCAGCCGTCTTACTCCGTTCACTATGACCTCGCTTAAGAATTCCATTTTCGCCCTCCTGCTCCTCGCCTTTGGGGCTATCTTCAGCGGCTGTTCGACCCGTACGCAGAAGGAATCGTCCATTCCTTGGAGCCGTCCCGCCGGTTGGGAAGGCCAGATCCCCGGTATGGGCCAGCCTTCCGGCCGCTGAGCGATTTGTTATCGCAAGTCAGCCCGCCCCGGGAACGGCGCTCCCGCTCTCGGCCACTTTCCCTCTCGCAAAATCCGGCTTCGCGCCGGATTTTTTTGTGCCCGCACTATGCCCGACGTCCCCGCCGCCAACGCCTCGCTGACCCCCCAACCCGGCACACTCTACGTGGTCGCCACGCCCATCGGCAATCTCGCCGACTTCACCGACCGCGCTCGCGCCATCCTCGGCGCCGTCGACCTCGTCGCCTGTGAGGACACCCGCACCACCGGCGGGCTGCTCACGCGGACGGGCCTCCGCCGCGAGCTCATCTCCTACCACGACCACAACGAAACCGCCGCCGCCGACCACATCGCCGCGCAAATCGCAGCCGGAAAATCCGTCGCCCTCGTCAGCGACGCCGGCACCCCCGCTATCAGCGACCCCGGCTTCCGCCTCGTGCGCGCCTGCCGCCGGCAGGGACTGCCCGTCATTCCCGTGCCCGGGGCCTGCGCCATCGCCGCCGTCCTCAGCGCGAGCGGCCTACCCACCAACGGTTTTCTTTTCGCCGGTTTTCTGATCGCGAAAACGTCCGTACGTACCGCCTTCCTCACGAAATACCGGGACTTTGAATTCACCCTCGCGCTCTACGAAAGCTGTCACCGTATCGACAAATTTGCCGAAGAAATTGTCGCCACCCTCGGCCCGGACCGCGTGATCTGCATCGCCCGCGAGGTCACCAAACTTCACGAGACTTGGCTCGTCGGCCGCGCCGCCGACGTCCGCGACCGCCTGCTCAAAGGCAGCCTCAAAGGCGAATTCGTCGTACTCATCGCCCCTGCCGATTTTGTTTTGTAAGATCTAGGATGATCCCGCCCCGCCCCAGCTTTTCCGCGCTCCGCAATCTGTAGTCATCCGCGTCCCTCCGTGGTTAAAAATCTCTCGATCGCCATCATCGATATCGGGTCTAACTCGATCAAGCTCCTCGTCGCCGCGCGCGGGTCGGACGGCCCCGTCACGGCCCTCGCGCACCGCACGATCGACGCCCGTATCAGCGCCGGCATTTCGCGCGCTGCGCCGCAACTCAGCGCCGAGGGCATGGCCCGCGGCCTCGCCGCCATCGAATCCTTGCTCGCCGACGCCGCAGCCTTCACGCCCGTCCGCACTATCCTCGTCGCCACGAGCGCCGTCCGCGACGCGCTCAACGGTGCCGACTTCATCGCGCGCGTCCACGCTGCCACCGGTCACACGATCCGCATCCTCACTGGCAACGAAGAGGCCAATCTCATTGGCCGCGGTCTTACGTGCGATCCTGCGCTGACCACGCTTCGCGATTTCTACGTCTTCGATCTCGGCGGTGGCAGCCTCGAATGCCTCGCGTTTCGCGATCGCCACATTGCCCAAGCCGTCAGCCTTCAACTCGGCTGCGTCCGCCTCACGGAAAAATTCGTCGCCGATTCCGACGCTCCTTTCGCCGAGCCCGCCGCCTCCGAAATTCCCCGCCACACCCGTGCCGTCGTAGCCGCCTCCGGCTTCAGCTTTTCGCTTCCGTCCCACGCCTTCGCAGTGGGCACGGGTGGCACCGTTACGACCGTGCGTGCGATTTTGGCCGCCCGCGCTGGTACGAAGCTCGAACTCACGGCCACCGTCGTCACCCTAGCTCAGCTCCGCAATTTTCTCGCGGAGCTCGGTTCTCTTTCGCTCGCTGACCGGCAGCAAATCCCCGGCCTTCCGCCCGCCCGCGCCGACGTGTTTCCGGCAGCCCTTGCAACCGTGATCACCGTCGCCGAACTCGGCGGTTTCTCCGCCTACCACCACTCGCTCTTCAATCTCCGCTATGGCCTCGCAGCGGAAACGCTCGCCCGGTGATCTCGCGAGGCCGCATTGTTCTCGCCTGCGCCGTACTTGTGCTGGCTCTAGCCACCACCTCGGCCCAGCCAAACTCGACGCTCATTCCGTTGCCTGCCGGTTGGCGCCTCGCGCGTGAGTTGATGACCGGCTTTCCCACGGACGGCCTGCAACTCTACGTGCTCGAAATCACCGCGCCGGCCACTCCCGCCAAGGTGTATTGCGTCGCGTGGGACACCACGGCGCCGAGCGTTGCGTTCAAACCCGTGCTCACCGCCACGCCGCGGACGCCCACGCAGATTGCCGCTGCGGAGACGGGCACCGTTTACGCCGCGATCAACGCCGGCTACTTCGGCGGCAACCAATCGTTCTCCTTGGTCCAACACGCCGGCTCGGTTCTCTCCGCCAACGTGAAATCGCTTGCGCGCACCTTTCAGGGTGCCGCCACCACCTACTTTCCCACCCGCGCCGCCTTCGGGATCAACGCCGGCGGTCGCCTCACCACCGATTGGATCTATAGTATTGGCTCCGGCACCACCCCGATCATCGCTTATCCATCACCGAGCCCCAACCGCCTCAACGTCGCACCGCTACCCGTGCCCACGGCCGCGTTTCCCTCCGGTGGCGTCCCTTGGCTGATGGACCACGCCATCGGCGGCTCGCCCATGCTCATCAAAGACGGCGAGGTCCGCGTGACCGATCAGGAAGAGCTCATCGAAATCAACAACACGACTCCGCGCGCCCGCTCCGCCATCGGCCACACCGCCTCCGGCATTGTCCTCCTTGTCGCCGCCGAGGGGGACAATTCCCCTGGCCCCGCCGGCTTCAACCTCGTGCAGTTTGCGCATCTCCTGCGCACACTCGGCTGTATCGGCGCCATCAACCTCGACGGTGGTGGCTCCACGTCGCTCGTAGTCGGCGGACGTCGCACCGTCCGCCCGGGCGATGGCAACGAGCGCCCCGTTATCTCCGCGCTCCTCCTGACTGATCCGCAGACGCAGACCCCGGTCGCCAGCGTTCCCTCGATCACCCACCAGCCGTGGGATCTCGCCGTTTCCACCGGCACCTCCGCCATTTTTCAGGTCGCTGCCTCGGGCGGCGGACTCGCCTACCAATGGTCCTCACCGAGCGGCCCAATCCCCGGTGCGACCCAAGCCAGTTACACTTTTCCCGCTGCTACACCCGCCCACGCCGGCACCTACACCGTGACGACTTCCAATACTCGCGGCACCGTCACGAGTCGCGCTGCTACCCTCGCTGTCGTCACTGCTCTGCCCGCCGAGCTCGCCAATCTCTCCACGCGCGCCGACTCCGGCCTCGGCGCCGACGTCCTCATCGGCGGTTTCGTCGTCCGCACCGGTCCCGCACGCATCGTCGCCCGCGGCGTCGGCCCCGGGCTCGCGCCGCTAGGGGTCACCGGGTTTCTCAGCGATCCGCAGCTTGAGTTACTCACCGGCAGCGGCACAACGCTCGCTACGAATGACAACTGGGACGCGCCCACCCTCGCGCCGGTGGCGGCGGCCGTCGGGGCTTTTGGACTCAGCCCCGGCAGTCGCGATGCCGCTCTCATCAGCGTTGTTCAACCTGGTCCGCACGTCGTCGTCGCCTCGGCCGCAGATCGCTCGTCAACCGGGAACACGCTCATCGAAATCTACGACACCCGCACCAGCGCTGGAGTCCTCACCAATCTGTCCGCCCGGGCGCGGGTGCCCGCCGGCGACGGCACGTTGATCGCTGGTTTTGTCGTGCGCGGCGACGCGGCGATGACAGTCCTCATCCGCGCCATCGGCCCGGCCCTCACGAGCCTCGGTGTCCCGGCCGCCCTCCCGCACACGCGGCTCTCGCTCGTGCACAACGGCGAAATCCTTTTCACCAACAGTCGTTGGGCCATTGCCGGCAATGCGCTCGCGATTCGCGAGGCCGCGCGCCAGACCGGTGCTTTTTCGCTCGTGCCGGGCAGCGCCGATTCCGCCTTGCTCGTAACCCTGCCACCCGGCGCCTATACCGCCGTGGTTGATTCCCCGACCGGTGCCGGCGGCGTCGCGCTCGTCGAAGTCTACGAAGTGCGCTGAGGCCGCACTACGCCCGCGATTCGTGCACATGGGCCGGCGGCGGCCCCGCTTTTTTCCGCGGCTTCACCGGCGTGACGATGAGCGCCTTCGCTTTCGCCGCCGCCTTGGACAACTTCCTTAACTGCGCGAGCTGCCTCTCAAAATCGTCCGGCAACGGGGCGCGCAAATCGAGCACCTTTCCGGTGATCGGATGTTTCACCACGAGATGTTCTGCGTGCAACATCACGCGCGCCGGCTGCTGCTTCAGTCGGGTATCCGGTTTCCAACCGTAGATCGCATCGCCGAGCACGACGTGGCCGAGCGACTTCATGTGCACGCGGATTTGGTGGGTGCGCCCCGTATGGATCACGCAGCGCATGAGGGCCGCGATGTCGCCAAACACTTCGACCACCTCCCAGTCCGTGTGCGCCTCTTTGCCCTGCAGCTGGTGGTCGTCCTGCCGCTCCTTATCGATCACGGCCATCTTGTGCCGGTGCTGTTTATTGCGACCAATCGCTTTGCGGATACTGCCGCTCAACAACGAGGGCGCGCCGGCCACCAGCGCGAGATATTCTTTGTGCAGCGACCGGTCGGCGAACTGCGCCGCGAGTCCGCGGTGCGCCTTGTCGTTCTTCGCCACGACAATGATACCCGTCGTCTCGCGGTCGAGGCGGTGCACGATGCCGGGTCGCTCCACGCCACCGATGCCGCTCAGACTTCCCGCACAGTGCGACAACAATGCGTGCACCAACGTATCCTCTCCCGTCGCTGCACCCGGATGCACCACCATCCCCGCCGCCTTGTTGACCGCGAGCATGTTTTTGTCTTCGAAAATCACATCGAGAGCGATGTCCACGGCGCGCAACTCCGCCGCTTTGATGTCAGGCATGGCAAACTCCAGCGTGTCCAACGCCGTCACACTCTGGTCCCGCTTGATCGCCGCGCCGCGCAGCATCACGAGACCCGAATCAAAGGCCCGTTGCAGTGCCGTACGACTGTGGTCCGGAAAAGCGAGGGCCAGTGCCTTGTCGGCACGTAAGTAGCGGATTCCTTCGGGGACGGTGTAGGTATAATTCATGGCCGACGATCATCATGGCAAAGCCGCTCGATCTCGGCGAGCGCCGCTTTGCGGGTGGCCTCCGAAACGTCCGCGACGGCCCAACCGTTGCGTGCTACCTGCGCCAGTTCCCTCCGCGTAAAATTCAATTCCAGCGCCAACGCGGTGTACTCCTCGATCAGCGAACTACCGAAACTCAACGGATCATCCGTGCTCACAGTGCACCGCACGCCCGCCTCCATGAGGCGTCGAAGCGGATGCTCCCGCATCGCGGGTACGACCCGCAGGCCGACATTGCTCAGCGGACACACATCAAACGTCACGTCGCGCTCCACGGCGAGTTTCACGACCGCCGGATCTTCGATCGCCCGCACGCCATGTTGCACGCGCTTCACGCCCAGAAACTCAATCGCCTCCCGCACCCGCGCCGCCCCGTCGAACTCACCGGCGTGGCACTTCGTGATCTTCCCCGCCGCCCGCACCCGCGCCCACACTGCCGCCGTCTCGGGCACCGTCACCATCGATTCGTGACCATGGAGGTCGATCCCCGCGAGCTCGTCCCAGTGGTGGAGTTTATTGATCGTCGACCGCAGATCGCCATTGATGTCACTGCGCAGCATCCCGGCAAACACCCGCACCTCGAGGCCCGCCGGCGCCGCCGCGCGGATCGCCGCGATGATTTCCGGACCGGGCACGTCGATGAATTTCGTCACCGGCAGGTGAAAACTCGTCTCCACGTAACGCACATTCTGCGCGACGTGTTTCGCGAACATCACCTGCGCCGCTTCGTAATACTTCTCGGCCGAGGTAAACCACGGTAACGCGTGATCGAGGAGAATTCTCTCGAAATCCGGAAATGTCGCGTAGCGATAACTCCGCGCACGGAACGCCGGGTTCTCCGGCCAACGCTCGGGCTGCCAGGCCGTCAACAGCTCATACGGCAATGCTCCCTCGACGTGGAGATGCGTCTCTGTTTTCGGCAGCGCCTGTAGGAAATCGTGCATACTAGCTTGAGGTAGGAGCCCGCTTGCGGGCGATCGTACGTGCTCGGCCTGGGGTAGGAGCCCGCTTGCGGGCGATCGTACGTGCTCAGCGTTGGCGAATCGCTCCTACCCTTTCCCAAGCAGATATCCCGGATTCAATTTGTGCAGCGACTTCGGCACGAAGAGTCCGTCCTTGCGCACTAGTTTCCCGTCGAACCACACCTCGCCGCCACCGTATTCCGGCCGCTGGATACACACCATATCCCAGTGAACCTGCGACTTGTTGCCGTTGCCCACGCCCTCGTAGGCCTGCCCCGGCGTAAAGTGAAACGAGCCCGCGATCTTCTCGTCGAAGAGAATGTCCCGCATCGGCTCAAGGATGTGCGGGTTGAAGCCCAGCGCGAATTCACCGATGTAGCGCGCCCCGGCATCACTATCGAGAATCTCGTTCAGCCGCTTCGTATTGCTCGAGGTCGCCTCGACGATTTTACCCTGCTTAAATATGAGTCGAATATTGTCGAACGAGGTACCGAGATAGACCGTCGGGGCATTGTACTGGATGACGCCCTCGACGCTGTCCTTCACCGGGCAGGAGAACACCTCGCCGTCCGGAATATTCCTCAGCCCGCCACACGGCTGGGCCCCGATGCCCTTGATGGAAAACCGCAAATCCGTTCCGGACCCTGTGAGGTGCACCCGGTCGGTCTTCTTCATGAGCGCAGCGAGTGCGTCCATCCCTGGAATCATCCGCCCGTAATCGAGCGTGCAGACCTTGAAATAGAAATCCTCGAACGCCTCCGTGCTCATCGCCGCCTGTTGCGCCATCGCCGCACTCGGCCAACGCAACACGACCCACTTCGTCTTCCCGACGCGATGATCCAGCACCGGCTTCATGAGCCTTGAAACCAACTGCACTTTCGCGGCAGGCACGTCGGACGCCTCGAAAATATTGTCGGATCCACGGAGCGCGATGTAGGCGTCCATCGTTTCCATGCGCGCGAGTTCGACCTTGGCGAGCGGTGCGTATTGGCCCTCTTCCGCTCCGAGTGCCATTTCGCGGGTCACACGCGCCCGGTGCAATTGCACATAAGGAAACGCTCCCCGCGCACGCGTTGCCCGCACGAGCGCGATCACCATCGCGTCCGGTACATCAAACGCATCGATCAACACCCGTTCGCCCGGCTTGAGTTCCGTGGAAAACCCCGTGAGACCGGTCGCCAGTTGGTTGAGCCGAGGATCGATAATCATGATCGCGCCAGTCAACGCGCCCACCGCCCCACTCTGCAAGCGAAAGTCAAAGATGTGCCCACCCGGCTTCCGGCGATGACGAACCAAGCCGACATCGCCGCCCTGACGCCGGCCAAATGGAAACCACCGCCGGCGGAAAAGACGGCCGAATCGAAATCGCGGTGAAGATACGGTCGGATTGCTTAGCACAATGACGTCGTGCGTGCTCAGCATCTCGACAGCTATTCCGCCGACATCAAGCCGCGTGCAAAGGGTCCCCGGTCGGACGCATAAGAAAATCGGGCGAAGAGCGGAAGTCCGGTCTACCCTATCCCCTGATACCTGCCGCCTGCTTACGCGCCTGCTCCGCGCCGCGCTCCGGGCTGGCCGGGTCGTCGTCCCTCCTCCCCTGCCCGCCCTCCGCCCGTCGCTCCGCTCCCCTCAGCCTCCGGCCCGGTTCAAGGGACTGAACTGCGGGCCGGGCGGAAGCCGAAGTTGAAGTACCGGTCGACCGGGTTGATGCTGAACCGGCTCGCCGAGCGGGCGAAGTTGGCCTCGCCGTACCAACCGCCGCCCCGACCCACCCGATACGTACCCGAAGCAGCCCCCCGTGGATCACTCACCGCCCCACTCCCGTAGCTTCCATACCCGTCCCACGTCCACTCCCACACATTACCTGCCATGTCCGACAACCCATATCCGTTCACCGCAAATA
>SYGN01000064.1 GCA_005799525.1 Opitutaceae bacterium
GAATTTCGCCCGCGCCTGTGAAAAAGCCGGACTCATCTTCGTCGGGCCGCGCCCCGAGTTACTCGAAATGATGGGCGACAAAACCGCCGCTCGTGCACTCGCCCAACGCATCAACGTGCCGACTCTTCCCGGCACCGAAGAGCCCATCACCGACCGCGACGAGGCCCTCAAGACCGCGAAGCAGATTGGCTTCCCCCTCATCATCAAAGCTGCGTTTGGCGGGGGCGGTCGCGGTATGCGCGTTGTCCACAAATCCGCCGATCTCGCCCATCTCCTCGACGAAGCCCAGGGCGAAGCCGGCCGTGCCTTCGGCAATCCCGCCGTGTTCCTCGAAAAATACATCTCTCGCGCGAAACACATCGAGGTCCAGATCCTCGGGGACAAGCACGGCAACGTCATTCACCTCCACGAGCGCGACTGCTCCGTCCAGCGCCGCCATCAAAAAATCGTCGAGGTCGCTCCGTCGTTCGGTCTCCCCGAAAAAATCGTCCGTGAGCTCTGCGACGCCGCTGCCCGCATGGCCCGCGAAATCCGCTACGACAATGCCGGCACCGTCGAATTCCTCTACGATCTCGACCGCCACGAATGGTTCTTCATCGAGATGAACCCACGCATCCAAGTTGAACATACGATCACCGAAGTCATCACCGGTCTCGACTTGGTCCGCGCCCAAATTCTCATCGCCCAGGGCCACGCCCTCCACTCGCCCGAGGTGGGCATGCCTGCTCAGGCCGAGATTCCGCGCAACGGCTACGCGATCCAATGCCGCATTACGACCGAGGATCCTGAAAACAAATTCATTCCCGATTACGGCCGCATCCTCGCCTATCGCTCGCCCGGCGGTTTCGGCGTGCGCCTCGATGGTGGCATGGGTTATTCCGGAGCGGTCATCACGCCGTTCTATGACTCGCTGCTCGTGAAGTGCATCACGAGTGCGCAGACCTACGAGATCGCCATGAACCGCGCGCGCCGCGTCCTCTCCGAGTTCCGCATCCGTGGCGTCAAAACCAATATCCCCTTCCTCGAAAATCTCATCGCGCACCCGCAGTTCCGCACCGGTCAGGCCACCACCACCCTGATCGACAACACGCCCGAACTCTTCGCATTCAAGCCGCGCCGCGACCGCGCGACTAAACTCCTCAATTTTATAGGCAACGTCATCGTCAACGGCAACCCGCACGCCAAGGGCTACCGGCCCGAGAAACCCTTCGCGCCCGCTCCCCTGCTCGCTTACGATCAGCGCGTCACCCCTCCCCCCGGCACGCGCCAACGGCTCTTCCAACTCGGTCCCAAGAAATTCGCCGAGTGGACCACGAAGCAAAAACGTCTCCTGATCACCGATACCACATGGCGGGACGCCCATCAATCGCTCATGGCGACCCGTGTCCGCACCTACGACATGCTCGCTGCGGCCGATGCCCTTGCACACCGCACCCCGGAGCTCTTCTCCCTCGAGATGTGGGGCGGCGCCACCTTCGACACCGCGATGCGTTTCCTCAACGAGGACCCGTGGGAGCGCCTCCGTCAGCTCCGCGCTCGCGTGCCCAACATCTGTTTTCAAATGCTGTTCCGCGGCGCCAACGCCGTCGGTTACACCAACTACCCCGACAACGTCGTCGCCGGTTTCGTGAAGCACGCCGCCGCCAATGGCATGGATATCTTCCGCGTCTTCGACTCCCTTAACTATCTGCCCAATCTCCGCGTCGCCATGGAGTCCGTCAACGCGACCCACGGTATCTGCGAAGCCGCCCTCTGCTACACCGGCGACATCCTCGACGAGAAGCGCGATAAGTTCTCCCTCAAATACTACGTCCGCCTCGCGAAAGAGCTGGAAAAAATGGGCGCCCACTTTCTCGCCATCAAGGACATGGCCGGCCTCTGCCGTCCCTACGCCGCGCAAAAACTCGTCAAGACCCTGAAGGAAGAAATCGGCCTCCCCATTCACTTTCACACCCACGACACGAGCGGCATCGCGTCCGCCTCCGTCCTCCGCGCCGCCGATGCCGGCGTTGACGTCGTCGACCTTGCACTCGCGTCCGTGAGCGGCAGCACGTCCCAGCCGAACCTGAACTCGATCGTCGCCGCCCTGCAGCACACCCCCCGCGACACCCGGCTCGACCTCCCGGCGCTCAACGAATTCTCCGACTACTGGGAAACCGTCCGTTTGTTCTACGCTCCTTTCGACACCGCGCCGAAAAGCGGCTCCGCCGAGGTCTATCTCCACGAGATGCCCGGCGGTCAATACACCAACCTCAAGGAGCAGGCCAATTCCATGGGCGTCGCCCATCGCTGGCCCGAGATAGCGCGCGGGTACGCCGACGTGAATCAGCTCTTCGGTGACATTGTGAAAGTCACGCCCTCCTCGAAAGTCGTCGGCGACATGGCCTTGTTCCTCTTCAGCCGCGGCATCAAGGCGGCCGACGTCGTCAACCTCGAACCCGGCTCCGTCCCTTTCCCGGAGTCCGTAATCGACATGATGGGCGGTGGTCTCGGTTGGCCCGAAGGTGGCTGGCCGGAGCAAGTCTCCCTCGTGGTCCTTGGCGAAAAACGCCACAAGGAAGCCCGCGCGAAATACCTCAACAATGCGAAGAAGGGAAACTCCGCCTCCGTCCCTACGATCGACCTCGTCAAGACTCGCTCAGAGCTCGCTGAGAAACTCAAACGCCCCGCCACCGACGACGATCTTTACTCGCACTTGATGTATCCGACGGTGTTCGCGGACTTCGCGAAGCACCTCCAAGCCTCCAGCGATGTGAGCGTGCTCCCGACCTCCGCGTTCTTCTACGGACTTAAACCCGGAGAAGAAATTTCCGTCCACATCGAGAAAGGCAAGGTACTCATCATCCGCCTGATTTCGGTCAGCCCCCCGGACAAAGATGGCCGCCGCACGATCAGCTACGAACTCAACGGTATCGGCCGCGAGACCTTCATCATCGACAAGACGATCGTCCCGAAGACCAAAGCCCGCCCGAAAGCGGACCTCGCCGACGTCACGCAGGTCGCCGCCCCCATCCCCGGCCTCATCGCCACCCTTGCGGTCTCCGTCGGCAGCAAAGTTACCAAGGGTGACAAGCTCCTGATGATGGAAGCGATGAAAATGCAGAACACCGTCTACGCTCCCTGCGGCGGTGTCGTCGCCGAGCTCCACATCGCGCTCGGTGACACGGTCGAGAGTAAGGATCTGCTCATGAAGATTCGTCCGGCGGGCTGAGTCGATTCCCCTCGTAGCCCGCCTCGTGAGAGGCGGGACCGAACCTCCCCATCATCCTTACCTTCCCTTAACGGAACAGGCCGCGGTAAACGCCCTTGTTGTTTTCGTTCAACCGCTCGCTCGCGCTCGCCCCAACGCCCAATCCAATCAAGCGGCACGATCAGCGGCACGTCCCGCGCCTGCCGTGCACCGAGCCTCTGGTCTGTAATGCGCCCTCCTTCATACCTGCGCGCCGATGTCGCTGCGGTCCGGTGGTGAGCGACCCGCCGGCGGCGGCCTGTGCGCGAAGTGGCGCGCCGCGAACACCCGCGCGCCCAACCCTCCGTTCGCTGCGCTCACTGCGCGTCGTGGCGAACTGCTCTACCCCATCTCCGTCCGGCAGAGGTTTATTTCACTTTCTCCGCGAAGCCCGGGGCCGCCTTGAAAATCACGAGACACGCCCCGGTCGTCGTGGCCAGATGCTTACCTCGCCGCCGTAGGCGCCGGTCGCGAGCAGGTTCGCCGCGCGCTCGGCATCGAGCGCATAGACCCAGTCACGATGGCCCGCGTTGGCACGCGCTTCCTTGTATGCCGCGAGGTTGAATTGCTTTACCATGCCGTCGGCCGACGCCGCGAACGCCTGGCCACCGCGCACCATCAGCGCGAAGACTTCCTCCCGAAAACCGTGCTTAAGATAGCGCGCGTGGCTTTTCTTAGCGAAACGGTTTTCGATGTCGGTGACGGTGCCGTTTTCGTCGTGGCTTTTTCCGGCTCCCAAATCTGAATCCAATGCCCGCGACCGGCGCTGCACGCCACCGCCTGCTCCGCGGTGAACTTCACATTATAAACGGGATTTTGCCCCGCATATTTCCCCGGCATTTGGTTGTGACCGTTGTAGGCCGTGAAGAGCGCGCCGGTCTCGGCCTCGTAGATTTTCACCGTCTTGTCCTTGCTCGAACTCGCGAGAAACCGATCGTCGGCGCTGAAGCTTACGCCCGTCACCCAGTCGGAGTGGAGTTTATTGCTCCAGAGTCTCCGTCCTTCGGTCGCCGCGTAGACCCGCGCCGCCTGATCGGCGGAGCCGGCGGCGATGCGCTGGCCGTCGCTGCGAAATCCGGCCGAGAGCACGACGTCGTCGCACGTGTCCAGCACCCGGGGCTTTTTTCCACCGGCGAAATCTACCAACGCGAGCTCGCCGTAGTCGCCCGGGGTGCCGCCGACGGCGAGCAACTGGCTGCCGTCGTGGTTGAACGCTAGCGCTTGAATCCGCTGCGGCAGAAAGCCGAGCCGGCGCACGAGCCGGCCTCTCGCAGTCTGCCAGACCGTCACTGTGTGGTAGCCACCGACCGCCACTTCCTTTCCTCCCGGTGCCAGCGCCACCGCGAGCACGGGGACGGGACTCCGATACGCGACCGGCGCCGCCGGATGGACCCGCGGGCCGAGCAGCGACTTCAGCGTGTCCTTCCGATCGGGTCCGTCGAACTTCGCCCCTTCGGTAATCCAAGCGCGAAACAGCGCGATCTGCGGGGCGGTGAGATCGCTCTTGGCGGTGCGAAACGCCGCCTCGGCCTGCACCAGCTAGATATACCGCCGCCACAGTTGTGCCGGGTTGGTCTCCTCGCAGTTGGTGCGCAACAGATACGCGCCTTTTTGCCGGTGCGCTTTCTGGCCGGCGGCGAGTTCGTTGGCGATTTGCAGGCCGGCCGCACAGCCGTGGGCGTCGGCTTGCACTTCAGCCTGCACCAGCGCCGCGGCGGCGGGATATTTGCCTAGGACCCGGCCGATGCGCCGACCCACGGCTTCCAAGTCGCGCTGCGGCGCGCGGCGCAGCCAGGCGTCGATTTTGATCAGCGCGGCGGTCGACCCGTCGCTTTGGTGCTGGAGCATGGCGCGCTCTTTCTCGGCCCGGGCCGCGCTGCGACAGAGCACGTATTTTTTGCCAGCCTCACCGTCGGGGTGCGCGACCAGCCTCACTTCGAGTC